>USSF01000096.1 GCA_900557405.1 uncultured Prevotella sp. | reverse complement strand
TAATCCAATGCAAGTACTGGAGTAATCCAATAAGGAGTACTGGAGTAATCCAATAGGAGTACTGGAGTAATCCAATGCAAGTACTGTCAGTATACCACCTTAATGAACGAACGGGCAAATTAAACGCTGGCTCTTTTGGGGCTGTATTCGGATAATATATATAATAGGAAGTACTTTCATCAAGCATTCAGAATATCCTGTCGAGGAAACGGCGGAGCTGTCCGGCATAATAAATCGGGATGTTGTATAGGGTGAAGGCCTCGCCGCCGGTCTTTGCTATCCTGTCAGAAGAGAGCGGGCCGTTCCAAAGTCTCAGGGCGACGCTCTCCTTCGACTCGTTCATGAAGAGATTGAGCGAACGGAGTTTGGAGTTGCTGCCCGTCTTCACCTCGATGGGTAGGATATGCGACTTGTGGCGCAGCAGAAAGTCCACCTCTGCCTGGGAGTTGCGCGCCTCGCGCACCCAGAACATGCGCCTTTCGCCGAATGTGAACGAGGAAGCGAGAAGCTCCTGCGCCACCACGTGCTCGGCTATGTCCCCGTTCCATAGTTCGTCGGTGTCTGACGAAAACAGCAGGTCGTCCTGCATTCCGGCAACATAGTTTACCAGTCCGGTATCGAGCCACAGCAGCTTCGGACTCTTCTTCGTGTCTGGCAGTAATGGGAACGACACCGAGGTCTGCGGGTATACAAGTTCCAGAAGCAGTGTCTTCTCCAATATCCTGAACGCATTGCTCACGTCGGCCGACTTGAAGGAGGAGTTGGAGAATTTGGCAAACTGTATCCTGTGTCCGGCAAAGCCCCATCCGTAGTCCAGTATGTAGCGTATCGTGTCCTGTTCCCTCGGCTTGTCGGCATATTTCTCCACGTCGTCGCGATAGCCGGATAGCAGGGAGTTGAATACGCCATTGAGCCTCACGAAATCCTTGTGCTCCGCATAGTTCGCCACCGCCTCTGGCAGTCCGCCCACAATCATGTATTTCCGGAAAAGGTCCAGTGTGTATTCGTGCAGTGAGGCCGGCACGGCGATGTTTCTCACCTGTGCGGCAAGTCCGTCGTTGCCCGTCGCCATCAGGAATTCCTCGAATGAGCAGGGATGCAGTGCCATGTATTCCACTCTGCCCACGGGGAAGGAGATGTGTCTGCCCATCAGACTCTCGAGGAGCGACCCTGCGGCTATGACATACAGGTCGGGGCGCTTCTCGTGGAAGTAGCGCAGCGACTGCACGGCGTTCGGCTCGTTCTGTATCTCGTCGATGAATATCAGCGTGCGCCGGCCGTCCTGGCTGACTCTCGATTTGAAGAATATTCCGGCGAGCAAGTCGTCAAAGGAGTTGTAGTCGGCAAATATTCTTCTGTTGTCCTTCTCCTCCAGGTTTATGTATATATAGTGGTCGAAATCCTTGGCGAAGAGTTCCACCAGTGTGGTCTTGCCCACCTGTCGGGCGCCTCTCAGCACCATCGGTTTCCGTTCTTTCTTTTCTGCCCACTCCCGCAGATAATCTATCGCTAATCTTCTGAACATATCCAATTTGTTAATAATCAGCCACAAAGATACTGTTTTTTTTCAAATCCAAAGCAGAAACAGACTAAAATCATATCAAATCCAAAGCAGAATTCACGAAAAACCGATGCAAATCCAAAGCAGAAACAGGAGTTTTCCACATCAAATCCAAAGCAACATGCATATATTTATCCGTTAAATGCATGGGCAGGAAACATATCATTGACGCTTGCGGAGAACTGCGCCATATTGAATGTGTTTTCACGCTCAATGTGATAACCTATCATTATTATAGATGTAAAAAGGCGAAATATGCATGCCGTTTTGGATTAAAAGCTTTGTTTCAATTAATAATATTCGTATATTTGCAATATCAAAATGATATTATTTCAATTACATTAATACTACTAAAATTAGAGATTATGGAGAACAAGGAATTTTCTTTCAACGGTCTGACATTGGGAGGTTTCACAATGCTGTCTGGCAATATTGCGCTGACGGTGATAAGTATTGCCCTCATAGTTATGGGATTTTGCAGTGAGGATTTCAATGCGTTGGCGATAGCGGATGTAACAATAGGCGGACTGCTGCTGTTTTCCACATTCTTCCTTTGGGCGGGATTCGTGATGCTCGAACCGGGAGAGGCACGCGTGATGATGTTTTTCGGAAAATATCGTGGAACATTCACTAAAGTGGGGTATTCATGGGTGAACCCGTTCATAAACACGAAGCGGCTGTCGCTGCGTGCAAGAAATCTTGATGCAGAGCCGATAAAGGTGAACGACAAGACAGGAAATCCGATTATGATAGGACTGGTGCTTGTGTGGAGACTGAAGGACACGTATAAGGCGATGTTTGAAATCGACTCGCAGACGATGGCACAGGGTGGCGATACTGCCCAGCAGATGAGTGTGCAGAACGTGATGCGTGCGTTTGAGAACTTCGTCAAGACACAGAGTGATGCCGCCCTGCGCCAGGTGGCAGGACTCTATGCCTATGACAACAACGAATCGGAAGACAAGGAACTGACGCTTCGCGACGATGCCGACGAGATAAACAAACAGCTTGAGGCAAAGCTCGACGAGCGGCTGAATATGGCAGGCATTGAGGTGGTGGAAGCACGCATAAATTATCTTGCATACGCTCCGGAGATTGCCGCCGTGATGCTGCGTCGCCAGCAGGCGGCAGCAATAATATCGGCACGCGAGAAGATTGTGGAGGGAGCTGTGTCTATGGTGAAAATGGCTCTCGACAAGCTGAGCAATGAAAAGATTGTAGAGCTTGATGACGACAAGAAGGCTGCAATGGTGAGCAACCTGCTTGTTGTGCTCTGCGGTGATGATTCCGCCCAGCCCGTGGTGAATGCCGGAACGCTTAATCATTAACCCGGATAGGTAATCAGGACGTTTGATGTGGTATCCGTGAACAATGCTGCAATAACGGCCCGTCCCTCACCTTACCCTCATATTTACCCTCACACCCTCACACTTACCCTCACCACTGAAACCCCGATAAACAGGGC
>USSF01000095.1 GCA_900557405.1 uncultured Prevotella sp. | reverse complement strand
AGGAGATTGCTGCCGGACGCGCCCTGCTTCCTGCCAACATCAACCATCCCGAAGCTGAACCTATGATTATCGGTTCAAAGTTCCTCGTAAAGATTAATACGAATATCGGAAATTCAGCTACCTCTTCCACGATTGAAGAAGAAGTGGAAAAGGCCGTCTGGAGTTGCAAATGGGGTGGAGATACGCTGATGGACTTATCTACAGGAGAAAATATTCACGAGACACGGGAATGGATTATCCGGAATTGTCCTGTTCCGGTAGGTACCGTTCCCATGTATCAGGCGATGGAGAAAGTACACGGAAAGGCGGAAAACCTTACCTGGGAACTATTTAAAGATACACTGATCGAACAGTGTGAACAAGGAGTAGATTATTTTACAATTCACTGCGGCATCCGCCTGAAGAATATTCATTATGCCAATGACCGCCTTTGCGGAATGGTGAGCCGGGGAGGAAGCATTATCTCCCAATGGTGTAAAATCCATCAGAAAGAGAGTTTCCTGTATGAGCATTTCGATGATATATGCGATATATGCGCACAATATGATGTGGCACTTTCATTAGGTGACGGTTTGCGTCCGGGAGCTATCCGTGATGCGAACGACCGGGCACAGTTTGCGGAACTGGATACGATGGGAGAACTGGTAGAACGCGCCTGGGCAAAAAATGTACAGGCATTCATCGAAGGTCCGGGCCACGTGCCTTTGCAGAAAATCAAGGAGAACATGGACCGCCAGCTTGACCACTGCCACGAGGCTCCGTTCTATACGCTCGGCCCGCTCGTGACCGACATCGCCCCTGGCTACGACCACATCACGTCTGCCATCGGCGCCACACAGATTGCATGGCTCGGCACGGCAATGCTCTGCTACGTGACACCGAAGGAGCATCTCGCACTGCCCAACAAGGAAGACGTGCGCACGGGAGTGGTGACATACAAGATTGCCGCCCACGCCGCCGACCTCGCCAAGGGACATCCCGGAGCCATGGTGCGCGACAACGCCCTGTCGAAGGCGCGTTTCGAGTTCCGCTGGAGAGACCAGTTCCATCTCTCGCTCGATCCGGACCTCGCACTCAAGTATTTCGAGGAGGCTGGCCATACAGACGGTGAATACTGCACGATGTGCGGTCCGAACTTCTGTGCCGCCAAGCTGACACACGACCTCAGAAAGTTCAAGAAATGACAGAAAGATACAACCGCCAGATCATGATTCCCGAAATCGGCGAGGATGGCCAACAGAAGATACGCAAGGCTAAAGTCCTGTTGATAGGCGCCGGCGGACTGGGCTCTCCCATCGCAACCTATCTCACTGGAGCTGGAATCGGCAGGATAGGCATCATCGACGACGACGTGGTTGACATTACCAACCTCCACCGCCAGGTGCTCTACTCCGAAGAGCAGACCGGGCAGAAGAAAGCGGAATGTGCAAAGCAAAGGCTACGGCAGCTCAACAGCGAAGTGGAGATAGAGGCCTACCCCTACCGGCTGACCGCCGGGAATGCCGAGGAACTTATCCGGGACTACGACATCGTTGTGGACGGAATGGACAACTTCGCCACGCGCTACATCGTGAGCGACGTATGCCAGCGCCTCCACAAGCCATTCGTCTACGGCGCAATCCGTGCGATGGAAGGCCAGGTGGCCGTATTGTGCAAGGGGGAGCGAAATTACCGTTCCCTCTTCCCCGACGAGCAGGAGATGCTCCGCATGCCACACCCCGGCAAGGCGGTGCTGCCCACCACGCCAGCCGTAGTGGGCAGCGTGGAGGCATGCCAGGTATTGCTGCTTGCCGCCGGATTCGGTTCGCCGCTCATCGACAAGCTCTGGACCATAGACCTCGCAACCATGGAAAGCATGGTAATTGACTTATAAAAACAAAGAAAAAGGAATAATATGTTTTCAGATGAATTAAGCAAAATAAGTTGGCAGGAGACCACGGAACGCATCGCGAGCATGACCGCCACCGACGTACGCCGCGCGCTCGGCAAGAGCCACTGCGACGTAAACGACTTCATGGCGCTGCTCTCGCCGGCAGCCGAGCCGTATCTTGAAGAGATGGCACGCCTCTCGCGCCACTACACGGAGGAACGCTTCGGCAAGACGATGTCGATGTTCATACCTCTTTATATAACAAACTCCTGCTCCAACTCATGCGTCTACTGCGGATTCCACCGCGAGAATCCCATGGCGCGTACCATCCTCACCCCCGAGCAGATCGAGAATGAGTATAAGGCGATAAAGAAGCTCGCCCCGTTCGAGAACATCCTTCTCGTAACGGGAGAGAACCCTGCAAAGGCCGGCACACCATATCTTGCCAAAGCGATAGACATTGCCAAAAAGTATTTCTCAAACATCAAGATTGAAGTGATGCCGCTCTCTGCAGAGGACTACAGCACCCTCGTGGGCCACGGGCTCAACGGAGTAATCTGTTTCCAGGAGACCTACCACCGCGAGAACTACAAGCTCTATCATCCGCGCGGCATGAAGAGCCGCTTTGAATGGCGCTGCGACGGCTTCGACCGAATGGGACAGGCTGGCGTACACTCCATCGGAATGGGCGTACTGATAGGACTGGAAAAGGAATGGCGCACCGACGTTGTCATGATGGCATACCATCTGAGGTATCTGCAGAAACACTACTGGCGCACAAAATACAGCGTGAACTTCCCGCGTATGCGACCGGCGCAGAACGAAGGCTTCCAGCCTAACTGCTATATGACCGACCGCCAGCTGGCACAGGCCACATTCGCCATGCGCATCTTCGACCACGACGTTGACATTTCATATTCAACCCGTGAACCGGCTTTCATCCGAGACAACATGGCTACGCTCGGCGTAACCACCATGTCTGCCGAATCTAAGGTGAACCCCGGCGGCTACCACACCTATCCGCAGGCACTGGAGCAGTTCAGCGTAAGCGACGAGCGCACGGCAAAGGTCATCGACAAGCGACTGCGCGAACTGGGACGCGAACCTGTATGGAAAGACTGGGACGCATCATTCGACCTCTTCAATCCATTGAAGAAGAACGCATAGGACAGAAAATGACAACAAGCAAAAAGACAGGAGAAACATAAAGGAAAATGCTTTCTCCTGTCTTTTTCATAATACAACCGAAGAAATCTGATTAACCAACATTAACTAACTTGTTTTCTTCAGTAACTACTCAGCACCCCCACAGCATAAGATAGTCAACGGAACTCGTTAATAATA
>USSF01000094.1 GCA_900557405.1 uncultured Prevotella sp. | reverse complement strand
TATCATTTGTACCTTGATAGCAGTAACTAACTGATTATCAATATACTTTATATTTTGAGGAAGAGAAATAACAGCTGCGCCGGCTTCTGCCGCTCCAGCCTGCAATATACGGAGACAGGGTGCCCGAAGATGATTCGGACACCCTGTCTCGTTTTCTATAGCCATGCCTTCACGTCATGCCGGCCGACCGCCGCAGTAACCGCTCCGCCTGCCGATATGGGGATTACACAAACAGGTCCTTCCACAGGAAGCGGAAGGAGTTGCGCAGAATCTTCCAGTCGCGCGAAAGGGGCTTCTTTCTCATTGCGCGCCCCATCTTATACTTCACCTTGGCGGTAAGCCGCTCCAGCTTCTGCTCCTTTGTCTCCTTCTCCTTCGGCATCCCATCGGGGAAGAGGCGCTCTAACACGCTGTTGAACTCCGCCCTCACCTGTCTTGGCTGCTGCGCACTGATGCCGTCGAGATAGAACACAGCGACCACAACATCCATCGGCTTGTATGAATGATGCCTCACATACCAGCTCTCGATGAAATGCGCCCAGTCGGCGGCAATCTTCAGGTTCTCGTCATACGGGTTCTCCTTCAGCAGCTCCGCCTTGATGAATGTGGACTGATGCTGCAGGGCGTTGTCCTTCAGGAAACGCACCGTAGGGCTCTTCGGCGGCATGCACATCGATGCGAAGTCCTCCTCCACCATTATCGTGCGCCCCACGCAATAGCCCGTGCCGTCAAGCTCCGGAGCAGCCTTTTCGAGCGTCAGCGCCGAGAAGAAATGGTCGCCCGAGTTCATGAAGATGCAGTATTCGCCCGTTGCCATGGCGATGCCCTTGTTCATGGCATTGTATATGCCCTTGTCCGGCTCGCTCACCCATCGGGTGATGCCGCTGGAGTTGGCCTCCAGATATTCCTTGCTGCCGTCGGTGGAACCGCCGTCCACCACGATGAATTCATAGTCCTTGTACGACTGCGACAACACCGAAGGCACCGTGCGGCGTAATCCCTCCAGGTTGTTGTAACTGATTGTTATGATTGATATCTTGACCATATTCTTTCTCTTGAAATTCCGTCTGTATGTTATTGTATACCGTCACTTGAAGTATACCTTTCCTCTCGCCTTGCCTTTCTTGCCCAGAAGCCGCTTCTCCATCATCAGATACACCATGAAGAGGCGTATGCTGTGCATCAGCATCCAGCCGAGCATACGCTCCTTGCCGCGGAGCCTGCGCCTGTCTTTGGGGACCAAAGCCTCCAGCTTTTCCCTTACGACTCTCAGGGATATACTTATCAGCGTCGGCGATGTGTCCAACCGCGCTATGTGCTTCGCCACCCTCACGCAGCGGGCTGCCATGCGTTCCTCCAGAATCCTCTCGTAGGGCGTGTTGCGGTAGAACTCCAACCGGTGCTCCTCCGCCTCAATGAAGGTGTATTCGTATGCCGGGTTGTGGGTGTTCACGATGCTGCCCCTGCGCATACGGTAGTGATAGAGCGGCCTTTTGGAGAGTGCCACGCGCCTTGCCCTGCTGTACCAGTGCGGCAGCACGGCGTAGTCTTCATGGCTCTTCAGCTTGGCTATCCTTCCTTCCAGGCACTCTCTGCGGAACACCATCTGCCAGATGTAGCTCGGTATGCGGTTGTCTATCAGCAGCCTTTGTGCGGTGTCGTTGTCTATCAGCTCCACTCCATCGTCTGTATTCTTGCATACGCTGCGCCCCACGTATTCCAGATAATGCCCGCACACGGCGATGTCGGCATCATACTTCTCGATATTGCCCACGAGGAATTCAAACATATCCGGCTCCAGCCAGTCGTCACTGTCGGCAAAGCCCACATACGGCGCCCGGCACATATCCAGCGCAATGTTGCGCGAGTCGGCCTGCCCCGTGTTCTCCTTGTGTACCACTGTTATCCGGCTGTCCTTCTCCGCCCACCGGTCGCATATCTGCGGCGAGCCGTCGGTCGAGCCGTCGTCCACGATGATGAGGTGCCAGTCCGTCAGAGTCTGGCCGACTATCGACTGCAGGCATTGGTCGAGATAATCCGCCGTGTTGTATACCGGCATGATTATGTCGAGCCTTGCGGTGTCTGCCTTTTGTGTCATATCTTCTCTATCCCGTTCTCGCATCTTATCTTTCCCTTGTTCTGCTTCAGCAGCGGTTTGTTCTGGTGTTCGAATCCCTTTTCCTCATGGTACAGATGAAATTCTATGGCCTTGAACTTGGCCCATTTGCGCTTCAGCCCGAGGTTCACGAGGCGTCCGATGAGATCGGTGTCCTCGAATCCGTATCCCACCATTCCCGAATCAAACCCGTTCACAGCCTTCAGGTCGCTCATGAACATCGCCATATTCGCTCCGCGCCCCTTGTCGCGTCTGTTGCGATACAGCTTTTCGGTGTAGAAGGCGAGGAACGGCAGATACATCGTGTTGTATCTCCGGCGCACGCCTTTCGAATACCAGTGCAGGTCCACGCGGTGGCGCCGCAGCAGCCTTTCAGTGGTCTGCTTGCTGAGTTTCGACCTGCTCCCCATCACGAAGAATCCCTTCTCCGCCATACGCTCATGGTCGGCAATGAAGTGGCGTTCCATGATGATGTCGCCGTCGATGAAAATCACGTAGTCGCCCGTTGCCATCCTCAGAGCGTTGTTTCTCGATTCCGCCAGTCTGAAGCCCTTGTCCTCCTGCCACGCATGGATGAGCGGACAGGGGAAACGGTTCTTGAATGAATTGATGAGCTTTTCGGTCGCCTGGCCCGAACCGTCGTCGGCGATGATTATCTCATCGGGGATGCGGGTCTGGATTCTGGCGCTCAACAGGCTCAGGCGAAGTGCCTCGGGCCAGTTGTATGTTGATATGACAAGGGTAATTTTCATTTCAGCTTTATGTATTTCCGTCGGGTCTTCCGCCGCCGGTTTTCATTCTCCATTGATTTTCAGTGGTGTATGGAGCGTAAATTATGGATATAGTATGGTTTAAATATATATTTTTAATCTCTCAGACTGCCTTGGTACATTCTTCCATGCAGTATTCGGCTCCACCGTTTGCCTGTTTTTCCGGATATGACATCACGTTGTCCGGTTCCGTTTTAATTTAACGGCTGCAAATGTAATATCTTTTTTTGATGCCGCAAAGGATTTGACATATTTTATAGTTCATACATTAAATATGGTAAATCTGCCAATGGTGAAGGGATATAACGTTCAACACCTGCTAAAACTCCGCATACGTAACTTTGTACCACGCAGATTAAGAGTTATACAATTTAAAATTCCTTGTCAACTCGTTAACTTGTCTACTTCTAAAAAAACTTTTTTTATTTTGTTACCCTCACACCCTCACAATCCGTCTGAAACGCCCTGTTTA
>USSF01000093.1 GCA_900557405.1 uncultured Prevotella sp. | reverse complement strand
ACGCAAAATGAAGAAGAACTATATAACTCCAGAAATAAATGTGATACAGCTCGAGTCCCTCTGCGACGGAGGCATGCAAGTGGCGAGCGTATACAAAGAAAGTATTGACAAGGGAGAATGTATCGGCAAATTTGACGTGGTCAACGAGGATAAGACCAAGACAGAAACTGATTACACAAACTTGTGGGGAGAATCGAACAGCGATAACTGGGGCAAAGACTGACAACCCCAGCTGCTATAGAGAATATAAAGGCAGATTATAATAAGTCAAAGGGCTGGATTCCTGATTGGGAATCCAGCCCTTTGTTATTGGAGAGGATATGAAGTGTAGGAAAAAACACGTTTTTATCTTGGAAAAGTGTAAGGAAATGCTTAATTTTGCCTTGGAAAAATGTAAGAAACAAGGTGTTTTTTCCTTGGAAAAATGTAAACAGTAGAATGTAAGCGTATGATAGATAGGAAGATAGATGCATTTTTGAATGATTTTTTCAAGAACGTCAAGAAAGCGTTGCTCATAACAGGAGCCCGACCTGTCAGATTTGTAGTATAGGTTATCAAAAGGGAGAACAGTATCACCACTTTTGGCAGTTTGATAAGAAGAAAGGCAGCAATCAACATCACGTCGTTGATTGCTGCCTTTTATCATTTTTTTCTGTTTCCCTTTGCTTGTGTCAGACAATGACAGATAGTCGTTGCATCAAGGCCGTTGACAGTCGAATCCCTATTTCACCGCCTCAGTCTCAATCTTCTCTATGCTTCCCGTCACGGGGTTGAGCACGATGCTCGTGGTGTATTTGCGGCTGAACATCTCGCCGCTTATCGACTCCAGCTTGCCGAACTGGGCGGCATACAGTTCATAGGCACCCATGAGGGCGTTGCCGTTGTAGACCGAAGCACGTATCTTGCCGGGCAGGTTCACATAGATGCCCACGTTGTCCTTGTCCTTCCTCGTGTCCGCCACGCCGTTGAGCGTCGGCATACTGTGCAGGTCTTCTATCTTAATATAATAAGGTGAGCCGCCGAGGTCGTCGGTGTCGGTCATGCCGAGATACTTGGAAAAGCGGAAAAGGAGCTGCTTGTCCACCTCGCGCGTAGGCACGAAAGTGACGATCTGCTCCAGCGTGTCCCTCTCCGTAGTGCCCACGAAGAGCTGCATCAGCGCATTCTCCTGCGTGTCGAGGTTGCGCAGCATGATGCGCAGCTGTTCACCGTCCTTAGGCATGAAGTCCGCCTGTCCCTTGTTAAGCATACCCTTGTTCTCGCGTATGTCGTATATCTCCGTAACGCACAGCTCCGCCATCTTCGCCTTGCTGCCGGCACTGAGGATTTCCTCCGTCATATAGTCGTGAGGATTCAGCGGTGTCGGTTTGGGGGCAGGCTGGAAAGGCTTGGGCTGCTCCACCTTGCGCGGTTGGGCGTTGACGGCAACCAATACGCCGTTGTCGTCGCGCTCCAGCGAGCGTATGCTGTGCTTGGCGTCCGCCTTGGCGGTGAAGAATTTCGCCGTGTCGGGCTGCGCCACCGATGTAAGCTTCAGTCCCACGATGCGGTATGTGGTCGAGGGCGAGAGACTGACGTCGTTCCTCTTGAGGTATCGCGAAGCGTATCCGGCGAATTCCCCCGGTGTGTACGTGGACTTTTCTATCTGCAGGGCGAAGCGCAGAGCCGTCTGCGGCAGATAATAGGATGATCCCTCCACTGACATTCCAGCCTCCTGTGCCTGCATGCCTGCGGCGGCGGGCAACATCAGTGCGGCGAGGGCGATGATCTTTGATATTCTGGTTTTCATATTACTGTAGTGTTATTCTGTTTCTTCTTAGTCTTCTATTCTGATGAAAGCCTTGGGCAGACAGTCGATGATGTCGCCCGCCATGAGACTTTCCATGCCGAGCTTCTCCGCAGCCAGGTCGCCGGCGAGTCCGTGCAGATACATGCCGATGAGGCAGGCGTCCTTCTGGTTGTAGCCGCGCGCCAGGAGTGCCGTGATGATTCCCGTCAGCACGTCGCCGCTGCCGGCCGTGGCCATTCCGGCGTTGCCCGTTGAGTTGAACGCCACGGTGCCGTCGGGCATGCACAGCGCCGAGTAGTGTCCTTTTATTATAATGTATATCTGCAGCTGCTTCGCCATCTCCACTGCCTTCTGCATGCGCTCGTAGCTGTCGGCGTAGCGGCATCCGGCGAGCCGTTCGAATTCGAGCGGATGGGGCGTGAGTATGGTTCCCTTGGGCAGCTGCTGCAGCCATGCCCTGTGGGAGGCGAGTATGTTCAGTCCGTCGGCATCCACCACGATGGGTGCCTGCGTGCGGCGGATCTGTGATATCATGGCTATGGCGGTGGTCTCCTCGGTGCCGAGGCCCGGTCCGATTGCCATGGCGTTGAAGTCGTCGGAGGGCACTGCCTCGGTGAACAGCTTGTCGTCGGCGTCGCAGTCCACCACTGCCTCGGGCACTGCAATCTGCATGATGCCGAGGTTGAGCGACGGCACGTGTACCTTCACCTTACCCGCTCCCGAGCGCAGACATGCCCTTGCCGCCAGCACTGATGCCCCTGCCATGCCGTAGCTGCCCGCCACGATGAGGGCGTTGCCCGCCGTGCCCTTGTGCCAGAAGTCGCCGCGCGGCGTTATCAGCCGGCGTATGTCGCTCTCTTCCGTCATAGTGTAGGCGGCGTCGATACGATTAAGACCTTCGGCGCTCAGGCGGATGTCGAGCACACGTATCCTGCCCAGGAACTGCTGGTTCTCGGCGAAGAGGAAGGAGAGCTTCTTCTGCTGCAGCGTGAAAGTGTAGTCGGCCATCACGATGTTTGCCTTGGCGTTGAAGGAGTTGTCTTCCGTCATGAGTCCCGACGGCACGTCGATGCTCGCCACCTTACATTCCGACTGGTTGATGTATTTCACGAGCGAGGCGAAGCCTCCCGAGAGCGGCTTGGTGAGTCCCGAGCCGAAGAGTCCGTCCACCACGAGCGTCTTGGCGGTCAGTGCGGGCGGGTCGAATTCGTCTTTCACCTCAGTGAACTTGCCCATGCTCTTGCATTGCATGAGCCTCTCCTTGTTGACCGCACAGTCTGCGGAGAGCTTGTTGCCGATGTTGAAGAGATATGCCTTCACGGAGTATCCCTCCTCGGCCATCATCCTCGCCACGGCGAGTGCGTCGCCGCCGTTGTTGCCCGGTCCGGCAAACACTACGACCTCCATGCCGCTGCCCCATACGGCTGTGATTCCGCGCGTCAGAGCCTTGGCGGCGCGCTCCATCAGATCGATGGATTTTATGGGCTCGTTGTCTATGGTATATTTGTCGAGCTCACGTATCTGTGTGCAAGTAAGTATCTTCATATCTGCAAAAATACTAATTAATTGGATAGTTTGCCGTATAGTTTGAATATTTTTATTACTTTTGTGCGCAAAAATAACAAAAAGATATGGCTACAGTAGATATTAAGGACAAAACCTTTGAAACTTCAATCCCCGAAGAGGAGATTATGCGCCGCGTGAAAGCCGTTGCCGACAAGATGAACAGCGACCTGAAAGGAAAGAACCCTCTGCTGCTCGGTGTGCTCAACGGATCGTTTATTTTTGCCGCCGACCTGATGCGCATGCTCGACATCGAGTGTGAGATTTCTTTCGTGAAGATGTCGTCGTATGAAGGTACGCAGTCCACGGGAAACGTGAAGAAGCTCGTGGGACTGAACGAGGACATCGAGGGCAGGACGATTGTCATCGTGGAGGACATCGTGGACACGGGTCTCACCATGGAGCGCATGATAGAATATCTGAAAGGTTTCAATCCGGCCGAGATTCACATCTGCACTCTGCTGCTCAAACCGGAGAACCTGAAGCGCAAGCTCGACATTGAATATGTGGCAATGGAAATCCCCAACGACTTCATCGTGGGATACGGACTGGACTACGACGGTCTGGGCCGTAACCTGAGGGATATATATGTGGTGAAGGAGTAAGACACCCACCCTGGCCCTCCCGAAGGGAGGGAAGGAGACCCACAAAACAAAAAAAACAAAACCCACAAATAGCACTTAAAAACAAGTCATTAAAAGAGTAAAAATGAAGAATATTGTAATTTTCGGTGCACCTGGTTCAGGAAAAGGTACACAGAGCGATTTGATTATCAAGAAATACGGTCTGGAGCATATCTCCACAGGCGACGTATTGCGTAATGAAATCAAGAACGAGACAGAACTTGGCAAGACTGCCAAGGAGTATATCGACAAAGGTCAGCTCATCCCCGACGAACTGATGGTTAACATCCTCGCCAGCGTATACGATTCGTTCGGCAAGGAGCACCAGGGTGTCATCTTCGACGGATTCCCACGCACCATCCCGCAGGCGGAGGCTCTCAAGAAGATGCTCTCGGAGCGCGGCCACAAGGTTGCGGCGATGATTGAGCTTGACGTACCGGAAGACGAGCTGATGACTCGTCTCGTGAAGCGCGGCAAGGAGAGCGGACGCTCCGATGACAACGAGGAGACCATCAAGAAGCGTCTCGACGTTTACCACAACCAGACTGCTCCGCTCATCGAGTGGTACAAGAACGAGGGTATCCACCACCACATCGACGGACTGGGCGAGCTCGACCGCATCTTCGGTGACATCAGCGCAGTAATCGACACTCTCTAATACGGGGCTACCCGTTTAGGAGTCAAGCAAGATATTGTCCTCAAAGGGTCTCCTTTGAGGACATTTTTTATAGAAGTAGACGAGTTGACAAGTTGACAAGGAATTCTAAATTCTATAATTGGCTTTCCCTCCAGCCGCCGAACGTTGTTTCGTTAATTCTTAATCGGCGAAGCCGACAATTCTTCATTCTTCATTCTTCATTCTTCATTTTCTCAGCAGCCGCAAGCGGTAACGCTTGCAAATCCGTTTAGAATCCCTTTGCATC
>USSF01000092.1 GCA_900557405.1 uncultured Prevotella sp. | reverse complement strand
TTTCCTTCATCTGTTCATCAGACAAAACGGGAGTCAAAATGAAAACGGTTTCGTAATGATTCAACATTGTTCTTTAATTGTTTATTTTGTTATTTTTGCAAAATGCGGTGCAAAGGTACGACTTTTATCTTAGCGGGACAAATTTTTTACGGACAAAATCACTATTCATTAGCGTTTTTTAGTTACCTTTGCAGCACAATGAGCTATTGATGCTGCAAACCTATATAAATAACACAAGTTCTTCATTATAAGGAATATGTCAGACGAGGCTTTTTTGATTACACAATTGCGCGATGGTAACGAGGCGGCTTACCGACACCTCTTCGACCACGAATATGTGATTATGTGCAGATTCGCCAACAGCATAATCCACGACTATGTTGCCGCAGAGAGCATTGCCGATGATGTTATTTTCAACATCTGGACGAACCGCGAGTCGCTGAACATAACGAAATCCCTGCGGTCGTATCTGCTCACCGCCGTGCGCAACAGATGTCTGAACGAACTGAAGGCAAGGATGCGCAGGATATCGAGCCTGTCGGACGATATCGAAGAGAAGAGCGAAACCGATCTTCTCGACACCATCTTCCACGACGAGGAGCAGCCCGTAAGCATCCTCATCGGCAAGGAACTGGAGGAGGAAATAGCCAGATGCCTGGCAAAGATGCCCGAAGAATGTCGCATAGTGTTCGAAAAGAGCCGCTTCGAGGGAAAGAAGAACAAGGAGATTGCCGACGAACTCGGAATCTCCGTAAACACCGTGAAATACCACATCAAGAACGCCATCGCCTTCATGAGGGAGAACCTCGACGGCTATCTCAAGTGGACAATCTTCGCCCTGTTCTACTACTAAAAAGAATCTATGTCCAGGGGGCTTTCCCGCGTGCGTATATATTAATATGTGTAGACAAGAAACATGCACGGTTTCTTCAAACAACAGCCAGCAGAACTTACACTTTTGCTTTTTGTCCCGATAAAAAAGACCTAACATCATCCATAAAAAATGCCGAAACATTTGCTTGGGTTATAATAAAGACGTATATTTGCGGCACAAGCAAAAGAATTAACGCAACAAGTGATAAATCATGAAGACCCTTCCATACATAGTATTCTCTTTTCTAATGCTCTGCGCTTTGAGCTCGAGCATCAACAGCTACCACAGAACAGAATATATGATAGCACAGGACGTGAACCAGGCCTTAAAACAGGTTCTTGCGAAAATGCCCAACAATATAGTAACCACCGACACCATACACCGCTATCGCAACTGTCTCACCATTACCGAATTGAAGGACACGGCAGGTATTGCCATGCGCACCGTGAGGAAGAACGGACGAATGGAGACAAAGCTGGTGGCGGAAGCAAACTGCAGCTTTGCCACTACATTCATGATGTCTGACCAAAAGGCTTCCGGCTCATTCTTGTTTGCCGGAATACTATGGCTATTGGGTAGTTTGTGGTACGTGAGGAGAAACAGGCCGGAGCTGATAGCCCAAGGTCTGTCATACGGAGGCATCATATTTCATGACGACAAATTCACAACGCTATCGGGCGAGCAGATTCATCTTACACCGATGCAGCATTCGCTGCTCGAATTGTTCATAAAGACAGACTCCCACACTCTGTCGAAACAGGAGATTTGCGACCGGCTATGGCCAAAGAAACCGGATGCCAACAATACGCTCTACACTCTTATCCGGCGCATAAAACCTATCATAGAATCCCACAGCAACCTGAAGATTGAATCTGACAGAGGCAAGAGCTATAGTCTGAAAATCAAATAGATAGGTTTTTGTCAGCCAAATGTCAGGGAAATGTCAGACTTATAAATTGGCTCTTTGATAATGAGACCATACATTTGCACCAAAAAACAAAAATTGGTGCGAAATGAAACGATTGATTACACTTTCCATTATTCTTTCTTCCACATTCTACGCCTATGCACAGGATGTGGAGAAGAGCGTCACACTTGACGAGGTAACGGTAAAGGCCGCAAAGGTTGTGAACAAGCCCGACGGCATGATACTCTACCCCACCGACGCACAGAAGACCGCTTCAAACAACGGCTACAGCATTCTGGAGAAACTCTCGCTTGCCAACATCCGTGTAGACAACATCAACCACTCCATTACAACCATTGACAACAGGGGCGGCGTACAAATCAGGATTAACGGCATCATTGTGGGCAAGCAAGAGATGCTGGGCCTCAATCCCAAGGAAATAGCGAAGATAGAATTCATAAACAATCCCGGGGTACGCTATGATGAAGGTATTGCCTACGTCGTCGACATTGCTACACGCAGAAACGAGAGAGGCTATACCATCGGCGCAGACCTCACTTCGGTGATTACCAATCTGCAAGGCGACGGCATGGTGTATGGAAAATGGAACCACGGGAAGAGCGAATGGTCATTGTCGTATGATGTGAGCAGATACAAGACCAAGGACACAAAGGACAGGCAGTCGGCAGAATACACACTGACTGACGGCAGCATCTACACCATCAGACGAAACGATGCAGAGTCATTGCGAAAATCCATTGCGCATGAAGCAAAACTGACATATAACTGGGCCGACTCTACCGCTACCGTATTTCAGACATCATTGAGCGGAGCTATCAATAACGCACCCGGCAACTATAATATAAAGGACATTACAGACGATACCCGCCAATATAGAGCGACAAGCCGCAATGACGACAGGAGCTGTTCGCCCGTATTGGACATTTACTTCTTCCGTCAGCTCACCCCACGCCAATCTGTTACCGCAAATGCCGTAGCCACCTACATATCCACTCAGACCAGCAGCTATTATGACGAGGGAATTCCTTACAAATATGACGTGGACGGCAAGACGGCTTCTCTGCTTGCGGAGACGATTTACGAGAACAGACTGAAGCCTTTCACCATCTCTACGGGTATGAACTATAGCTATAAATATACCCGGAACAACTATCAGGGGGACACTTCCTCGCTGACCAAGACAAACAATAACCGCCTGTATGCCTTTGCCGAAGCCAAAGGCTCGCTCCGGCAACTGCGCTACACTTTAGGAACGGGCGCAAGTTATATCCGCTACACCCAGAACAGCTACAAATACAACTTCTGGACTTTCCACCCAAAGGCTTCGCTGACATATCAGATCAATAACGCCATGCAGCTGAGTTATACCTATCAGATGCAAGACAAGGTGTCTCGCATTGCCATGACGAGCGACGCCATGATCCGCACCAACAGCATGGAATGGACTGCCGGCAATCCCGAGCTGAAACCTTCGCACGATATGGAACACCGGCTGCAATTCTCATATAACACCGCTCGTCTGCAGACTTTCGTTGACGGCTACTACAAGCAATGCCGCAAGCCGAATATGGCTCACTATGAGCGCACCGACGACAACCGATTCATATATACCCAGATAAACCAAAAGGAGATTGACGTATTGAACGTCATGGCATACGCAGGCTATTGGCTCTTGCCTGAAAAGCTTCAGATTGCAGCCAATGGGGGCATTTTCAGATGTTTCAATTTCGGCTACGACTATACGCACTGCTACACCTCGTGGTTCTATGCGGCCAGTATCACAGCCTATCTCGGCAACTTCACTCTGCAGGGATATACCGATAACGGCAACCGGTTCTTGGAAGGCGAATCGAAAGGCTACAACGGAGCCTATTCAGTTGTGAAAGCATCATACGTATGGCAAAACTGGCAATTCTCGTTGTCGTGGGCAAATCCATTCAACAGCAACTACAAGTCATACGAGAACGAATTGCTGAACCGCAATCTCTACAAGCATACTATAGGCTATTCCAAGGACAACGGGAACCAAATATCCTTGAACATCTCATGGCGGCTGAGCCGAGGCAGCAAACACAAATCAGCGGAAAAGAGAATAAGTCTGCGTGATACGGACAATGGCATTATAAAATAGACAGGCACAGTACTTTTAACAAATAAGATGCAAGTACTGGAGTAATCCAATGCAAGTACTGGAGTAATCCAATGCAAGTACTGGAGTAATCCAATACAAGTACTGGAACAGGACTAATGCTTTCGGGAAAAGAAAGCAATGAAAAGCAACTGAGGAAACAGCCGATTAAAAGAGCATTACCGCATAGCCATTGATTCATTAACACTGTGGGCTTTGCAATAAGCCCTTTCACATAATGGTGAAAGTAATATAGTGCCTCGCATTATAATATCTCCAACGCAATGGCTGCACAAGCTTCTGCGTCCGCCAAAGCATGATGATGGTTTGACAAATCATAACCACAACGGGCAGCAATAATATCAAGATTGTGATGTCCTTCGGGCCAGATTTTACGCGAAGCGATACAAGTGCAATAAAACTCGTAGTCGGGGTAGTCCATCTGGTAGACACGGAAGACAGCCTTCAGGCAACTCTCATCAAAAGACTTATTGTGGGCTACGAGAGGGAGACCAGCTATCTTTGGTTCAATCTGCTTCCATACATCAGGAAACACCGGAGCATCCTCTGTGTCGGAAGCACTAAGGCCATGAACCTTACTGCACCAGTAGCTGTAATACTCCGGCTCCGGCTTGATGAGCGAGTAGAACTTATCTACTATCTCACCGCCGCGCACTATCACTACGCCAACCGAACATACCGAACTGCGCTCATTGTTGGCTGTTTCAAAATCTATTGCCGCAAAGTCTTTCATATCAGATATATTTTATTTCAAGTTTGGTATTGCCATCACCTGCAATGTCAGACATGGCCGACATTATCTCGTCCCACTAGTAGCCGTTGTAGGTGGAGCTGCGGACACCAAGAGTGCCGTTGATGACTTTGTCAAGTGAAAGCGCATAAAAAGCCTTGATTGCGTAATAAATTCCTCCGAAGGGAGTGATTTTCTCAGATTTTATGTTTACCTTTGCCATATGTCAGATATTCTTTA
>USSF01000091.1 GCA_900557405.1 uncultured Prevotella sp. | reverse complement strand
CTTGATATACCGGCAGCTTTTTCAATGCAGAATCCATTAGCTGTATGGTTCTTTCTTCGTATGGTTCAAGAGGCATTTTCTCACGAAGTTTGGCATTTAGGATGTAACTACCAGCACTTATGTATTCCATATTAAACTTATGACCAGACTCACGTTTTGTTTTTTCATCACAACTTGTTTCACAAGTTCCCATCTGTTTATTAATACTCACTCTAGGGCGTAGTTCAATAATTAGCTTTTCATTATTCAGAAATACTCCATCCGTAAATCGAATCTTGCTTTCATGTTCTAACTCTATATCCAAATCCTCATTGTCTGTTTTTTCTTTAAACTTTCTATGGCCAAACAACTCTGCTGCCTTCTTTTCTCCATATGTCTGTTCATAATATCCTCTAAAAGCGCCAGCGATACTAGTTGCCTGTATAAATGGAATATCATCCACAGGGTGTACTAAAACTTCTTCCTTAGCTCCTGAAGCACTTCCAATATGAAGAGGCTCTGTACACTTGGCCGTCACCGAATATTTTAGGATTTCATTATAGAATCTTCTCTGTTCCATTTATTTCTCCTCCTTATAAAAATATGCACGGTGAATCCAGATTACCACTCCGATCAGAATGAGTGCCATTGCTGGCATGGTCATCGTGCCGTTGTTCATATATCCAAAGTCGTAAACCTCCTGCGGTATTATCTTGAAGCCGAGCAGCGAACCTCTGCCGAGCAGCTCTCTCACGGCTCCCACCACCACGAGGATTATTCCGTATCCGAGTCCGTTGGCGAATCCGTCCACAAACGAAGGCCAAGGCTTGTTCTGCATGGCGAACGCCTCAAGGCGTCCCATGAGGATACAGTTGGTGATGATGAGTCCCACGTATACCGAAAGCTCCACGCTGACATCGTATACATACGCCTTGAGCACCTGGCTGACTATCGTAACGAGCGCTGCCACCACTACGAGCTGCACCACGATACGTATGCGCGTAGGCACCGTGTTGCGTATCACGGAGATGATAAGGTTGCTGAATGCTGTGATTATGGTCACGGCGAGTCCCATCACGAGCGCCGGCTTGAGCTGGGCGGTGACGGCGAGTGCCGAACAGATTCCGAGCACCTGCACGAGTACAGGGTTCATGAAATTGATCGGCGCCATGAAAACGTCTTTTATCTTGCTTTTCATAATCTGCTTATTTCTTTAAATAGTTTCTGTATTTTGCGAAACCCTCCTGCAGCATGTTGCTCACTCCGACAGACGTGAGCGTGGCTCCGGTCACGCCGTCCACCTCGCAGCTCTTGTCTTTGATTTCGCTTGTCTTCTTCACGCAGAGCACCGGCTTGCCGTCGGCACCATAGATTGTCTTGCCCTTGAAGAGGTCCTGCCAGGCCTTGCTGTCCTTGATTTCCGAACCGAGTCCTGCCGTTTCTCCCTCATGGTTGAAGTATGCTCCATACACGGTGTTGCCGTCTTCGTTCACGGCAATGTAGCCCCAGATCGGTCCCCAGAGTCCCATTCCGTATACTGGCACCACGAATTTACGCTTGCCCTCCACGGTGCAGTCGTATATCGCAAGCCTTCCTGCCTTGTAGTCTGCGCTGTTCAAGAGGAAGCCGGCTTTTTCGCCGCCCTTCGTGCCGGGGTTCGTCACGTTGCCCTGCTCATCGATTACGGCGTCGGCGTTTATCACTTTTGCATACTCCTCGCTGCTCTGCTCATCGCTGAGGTTGCGTATGTTGAGGGCTGCAAGAATCTGCTTCTTCTTGTCGAGCGCCACGTTCACGTCCTGTGTTGGCTTGAGCGCGCTGCTCACGAAAGCGAGCAGGAAGGCCACCACCACGACCATCACGCAGCTGTATGCTATGATGTATGAATTCGAGTTTGTATTCAATTTAGCCATTGTTGTTCGTTCTTTTTAGTCGCTTGTTGATATTTGCCTGCACCACGAAGTAGTCTATCGTAGGCGCAATCATGTTTCCGAAGAGTATTGCGAGCATCATTCCCTCGGGATATCCAGGGTTCATCACTCTGATTATCACTGCCAGTGCTCCGATAAGCGCTCCGTATATCCACTTTCCCGTCTCGGTTCTTGCCGATGTCACGGGGTCTGTAGCCATGAACACGGCTCCGAAGCAGAATCCGCCGATTACGATATGCTGGTACCATTCCACCGCAGACTGTCCTGTCAGCTGGAACACCCATGCCATTACGCTGCCGCTGAAGAACACGCTGAGCATGGTCTTCCATGAAGCGATGCCCGTCCAGAGCAGTATTATGGCGCCGATGGCTATTGCCACCACGCTCGTCTCACCGATGCTTCCCGGGATGAATCCGAGGATGCTGTCCATCAGCGAAGCCGACGGAATGCCGCCCTGTGCTATCTCGCCGAGCGGTGTGGCGCAGGTGTAGGCGTCGGGCAGCGTGTTGCCGAATCCGAGGATGCTGTCTGTCTGCACCCAAACGGCGTCGCCGCTCATCTTCGTAGGATATGAGAAGAAGAGGAAGGCGCGTGCCAGAAGTGCCACGTTGAAGATGTTCATACCTGTTCCGCCGAACACCTCCTTGCCGAGGATAACGGCAAACGCCACGGCGATGGCTATCGCCCACAGCGGACAGCCCACGGGGAGAATCATCGGGATGATGATACCGCTCACGAGGTAGCCCTCCTGTATCTCCTCGCCTTTCCACTGTGCCCAGGCGAATTCGATGCCCAGACCTACTATGTAGCTGACGAGCAGCTTTGGCAGCACGGCGAACAATCCGAGCATGAACATATCGAAGAATGTCCCTTCTGCTCCTGCTGCGGCATAGTTCTGGTAGCCGATGTTATACATACCGAATAGCAATGCCGGAAGCAGTGCTATCACCACGATACTCATGATTCTCTTTGAGTCTATGGCATCGTGGATGTTCGTGCCTGTCCTTGATGTCTTGTTAGGCACATAAAGGAACGTCTCGAAGCCGTCGAACACGCTGCGCAGTGCGTGCAGCTTGCCGCCCTCTTCGAAGTTCGGCTTTATCTTGTTTAGATAGTTTCTTAATAAAGACATAATTTAAATTTAGAGTTTAGAGTTTAGAATTTAGAGTTATCGGCTGAGGCCGATTATGAATTTTGAATTTTGAATTTATAATTTTGAGCTTAGCTTTGTCGGCTGAAGCCGATTTGGAATTTTGAGTATAGAATTATTCCAGAAAAACGGAATCAGACAAATTCTTAATTCACGAACTCTTAATCGCAGCGAAGCGAGAACAACTCTTAATTCTACATTCTTAATTCTTAATTCAGTTATTCGTTCTCCTTTCTCAACACGTCCAACCCCTCGCGCACGATGCGCTGCAGTTCGAGCTTCGACGAATCCACGAATTCGGCGAGGGCGAAGTCCTCCGGACTCACCTCATAGATACCGAGCTGCTCCTGCTTGTCGATGTCGCCCGTGATGATTGCCTTGATGAGATATTCGGCGTAGATGTCCATTGGCAACACCTTGTCGTATTCGCCGCTCATTATCATGTGGCGCTCGCCGCCCTTGATGCGCGCATCGAGTCTGTACGCCTTCTTCTTGCCGAAGAGCCATGAGAAATAGCTGCGCGAAACGCTGAACTGGTTCAGCCTTGGCATTATCCAGCCGGCAAACTCGTCTGCCTTGTCGCCCTCGGGGATAATGGTTATCTCGCTCGTATGGGCGCTGAGGAAACGCGTGTGGTGGATTGCACCGCCGTCGGCAGTCTGCTCCATTGGTCTGCCCGTAAGCGGATTGCCCATAATTACGCGCACGTCTGCCGTCTCGTCATACTGTCCGCTGATAACGGGATTGATGCTCTGGCCCACGAGAATCTCCTCGTAGTGCGGGTTCTTCACCTCCGAACCTGCTATCGCCACAAGACGGCGCAGGTCTACGTGTCCTGTATTGAACAACCGTCCGATGAATATCACCACCGTAGGGTCTACGGTCCAGACCACCTCGCCCTTGTTCACCGGGTCGATATGGTTCACCTGCACTCCCACGTTGCCTGCCGGGCATTTGCCATGGAACTCCACGGTCTCGGCATCACGCACCGTGATGTCCTGACCCTCTCCCACTCCGAGCCACGTTTTAGCGATTCGGCTGAGTGCCGTGATACCTGTCTGGAAATCCTTCTCCTGCCCCTTCAGTTCATATCCGAAGTCGCCTGCCAGCGGCATGTCTCTCAATGCGGAAACGAAGATTGCCTTCGGCATGGTCTGAGGATTTGTGGAAACGGCATAAGGCAGCTGGTTGATGTAGCCGAAGATGCCTGCCTCAAGCAGTGCGTTGACGACCTCGTCGGCTTTCATGCCGCCCGGGTCCTTCACTCCGAAATCCACATACTCCTGCTTCTCGTCTGCCTCCACGCGGATGCTGAGCAGCTTGCGGCGGTCGCCACGCTCAACGAGGGTCACCGTACCGCTCACGGGCGAAGCGAACTTCACCTCGGGGTACGCCTTGTTGACAAACAGCGCATCGCCTGCCTTCACCCTGTCTCCCTCTTTCACCACAGCCTTGGGCTTGACACCCTCGAATCCGTCGGGACACAAGGCAAACAGTCCGTCAGACTTCGACTCCATACGGGTCTTCTCAGCCTTCCCCTGAAGACTGATGTCAAGTCCGCGGCGTAATTTAATTACTCTTGCCATAAAAACTTTTTATTGATAATTGCTAAGACATTAATATCTATGAAATATTGTACGCGGGAATCTCTCCCCCATTGCACAGCCTGCCCACACGTTTAAGATAAACATGCAAACTTTCTGCAAATCTACAAACATTTCTTAACAAATGCCATTCCGCTCCTTTAAAATCTCAATAAAAGTTGATTAAAGAATCATTTCATTCTCATTACAAACCCCGAATCCCGACATTTTGTAAAATTCAGTTTGCAAAGTAGCGCTCATGCAGTATGTCTGTCCACGGGTTCCCTTCTTGTCTCCGCCCGGCATTTCCCCTATTCATGACTTCCGCAGAACTACGGGTAATATATATTATTAGAATATGAATATAGATAAGCCTTGCCATAATTCGTCCTGT
>USSF01000090.1 GCA_900557405.1 uncultured Prevotella sp. | reverse complement strand
CTTTGGTCAGTGGGTCTTCGACAAATCTCGTGGTCAAGAACCAGCCGCAAGCGGTAACGCTTGCAAATCCGTTTATAATCCCTATGCATCAAAAAAGGAAAGGTCAAAAAAATCCGTCAAAGACTCCGTGCGAATCCGAGCAATCCGTGAGCTTTTTTTGACCTTCGTCCTGTGGCCGCAGGCTCACAGGACGGACTACAAATCGAATTTAGAGTTAAAAGTTATTCTCGCTTCGCTGCGATTAGGAATTATACAATTTAGGAACAACGTTCGACAAAAACATCGGAAAATAACAGAACGGAATCGTATGGAAGACGATTCGTTTATTTTTATTGTTATATTTTTGCACCATGTGAGGCGGATGCGGCTGAACGTGACGAAGCCGCGGCGCTGTTTATTTATAACAACTAAAAGTTTTTTTACCATGAAAAAGGATTTTGAATTGACGGGTACGGACAGGAGCGTGGACGTATCGCTGCCTGTGAACTGGTGTTTTTGTTTTGACGATGGCTGCAAGCTTGCGGAGAAGTGCTTCAGGAGGTTTGCCGCAGTGCATCTTGCCGGCGGACGGCAGTCAGGAATGGCTGTGTTCCGGGGTATGGGGGACGACGGTGTGTGTGATTTCTTCCTGGAGAAGCGGATTGAGAGACAGGCTTGGGGTATGGACAAGTTGTTCGAAAAGGTGTTTTACAATGACGCCATGTCTATCCGTAAGGCTCTGTTGGGGATGCTTGGCAACAAGGGGGGCTATTACCGCTACAACAGGGGCGAGAAATTCCTTTCGGCCACACAGCAGGAGAGGGTGCGCGCGGTGTTCCGCCGCTACGGATACGAGAGGGTTGAATTCGGACATTATGTGGACAGGTACTGGCTGGGCGACTGAAGGCGGTGAACGGTGTCTGTATAGCGGCGGTTTACCGGCAGTATAGCTATGGTATACTCGGAGTATAGCTATGCTGCACTATCGGTACCAGACTGCTGCACTTTTCTGGTACCGTTTTTTCAATGAATTTACAATCTATATTTATGACGACAAAGAATATAAAGACAAAGAATATAAGGACAAACAAGATGGGACGGATAAAGGTTTCGATGAAGGATATCAGCAAACGGCTGAAAGCAATGGAAAGGAATGTCGGGACGGAGTGTACCGGCAACGTGGCGGCGGAAACGGGAAGGCTGCTGCACAGCGAGGGGATAAGGCGGATGATGGATTTCATGAACGCCAGGTATCTGTTCAGATTCAATTCCGTGATGGGCTACACGGAATACTGCCGGCGTGAGGCTGACGGCGGATTCATGCCGCTCGAGGCGAGGGTGATGAAGAGAATGGCTCTGGAGGCGCGGCTCGAGGGGTTCGGTGTGACGTTCAATGACGTGAGGTTCTTCCTTGAGTCCGACCTGCTCGGAGCGTATGACCCGCTGAGGGGATTTCTCGACGGCTGCCGGGGGATATGGGACGGCAAGGACCGCATACGGCAGCTTGCAAACACCGTGGTATGCGACAACCCGCATTGGGCGGACTGGTTCTACCGCTGGTTTCTGGGCATGGTAAGCCAATGGCGCAAACGGGGAGCGGCGAGGATGTATGGCAACAGTATCGTGCCGCTGCTCATTTCGCGTCAGGGGTTCAACAAGAGCACGTTCTGCCGCCGTCTGCTGCCGCCGGAACTGCAATGGGGCTACTGCGACAATATGGTGATGACGGAGAAGAGGCAGGTGTTGCAGGCGATGTCGCAGTTCCTGCTCGTGAATCTTGATGAATTCAACCAGATTCCGCCCAAGATACAGGAGGGTTTTCTGAAGAATCTGCTGCAACTGCCCTCGGTGAAGATCAAGCGCCCTTACGGAAGGCATGTGGAGGAGATGCCGAGACTGGCTTCGTTCATCGCCACGACAAACGTGGCAGAGCCTTTGAGCGACAGCACGGGCAACCGCCGTTTCATTGCCGTGGAGCTGACGGAGCCTGTCGACGTGAGCCAGCCCATTGACTACCGGCAGCTTTATGCCCAGGCCACTGCCGCCCTCGACAACGGGGAGCGCGGATATTTCAACCAGGAGGAAACGCAGATGATTATGGAGAGCAACAAGCGGTTTGAGGTAAAGTCGCCGATGGAGCAATGCTTCTGGAGCATATTCCGTGCGGCCGGCGAAACGGAGGAGGGACGATACATGACAACGAGCGAGATTTTCATGGAGATGAAGTCTGTATACGGCAGCATTTTCAAAATCAACAGTCTGGCAGTATTCGGCAAGTGTCTGAGTGGCATTCCCGAATTGATACGTCGGAAGACCCGTCGCGGCACGGAATATTTCGTGGTGAGGGCATAATTTCTGCCCTCACACTTGCCCTCACACCCTTACTCGCTGAATATCAACAGATTACAGCAAAAAGTGAGGGTGTGAGGGTAAAAAAAGAAAAAATAATTTTTTTTATTTGTAGGCTTTCTATCCCTCACTCACCGCCCAGTCGGTTATATTGCGCTGCTCCACATCGAAGTTGATACCGACTTTTACTATCGGCAGACCGGAGAGAAGGAAACGCTTGGGATATTCTTTCAAGTCAATCTGCCTCATGGCTGTGGCAGCATCCTTATTCAGTTTCAGCTCGAAAAGATACAGGTGGGTTGCCGTGCGGAGAACCATGTCTACACGCCCGCGCGGAGTGCGCACCTCTACGTCTACATAGTTGTCGAGGATGGAAAAGATGACATACATCATCTGCTGGAAATGCCCTTCGGAACAGGCATTGTCGCAGTAAGGCACGGTGGCGAGATATGCCTGGAGCATGCCGAGAGCACCGTCCATATCGTTCCGGCGGATGAGTGCCGACATCTTGGCGATGGTGGTAGTGCCTTTCACCGTGTTAGAGCCAATATAGTTAGGCAAGAGGCAGCGATAAAGACCGACGCGGATTTCCTTGTTCGGCAAGTCGAGCGTATAGAGGTCGGTCTCGGGATCATAACCTTTTATAGTGATATAACCACTCTGATATAGCAGCGGTATGATGGAGGCCATATACTCCGTGGGGGCATCGAATTCCGACTTGTCGGCATCGCCGCCACCAATCTCCGAAGGCATGACATGGTACTTCCGGAGCATTTCTATGAGATAGGTGGGAGTGCCGGAAGAGAACCAGTAGTAATCTAACTGTCCTGCTGCCATGGCATTAAGCAGACTGAATGGATTGAACACATCGGGCGACTGTGCGGCGAAGTGATAGCCATCGTAATACTCCCGCAGTCTGGCAAGCATCTGCTCTCGATCCAAGCCTAATTTCTCTCCCAAGGCGTCAACATCTGCCGACATCTGGGTCGTCAGTTCGTCATACGTTATTCCGCATATACCGGCATAATCGTCGTCCATGCTAATATTGGCAATATTGTTCAGTTCGCTGAATATGCTCATCTGAGAGAACTTGGTGATACCGGTAAGAAACACGAAACGAAGGTATGGATCACAATCTTTCAACGGACTATAAAAATTGCGCATCACATTTCTAAGTACAGGAAGCTTCTCATCCTCGTGCATCACATCGAGCAACGGAGCATCATACTCGTCGATGAGTACGACAACCTGTTTGCCGGTCTTTTCGTATGCGGTTCTTATAAGCGTCATCAACCTATCATTAGCATCAACCGCAGGATTGTCAATTCCCCAGTCGCTCTCATGCTCTGCCAATCTCTGGCCAAGATAGCGTTCAAGCTGGTCTTTCTCCATATGCTTGCCGCCTGACATACTGAAATGCAGTACAGGATATTCTGTCCACTCCGTCTCCAATTTTTCTATTGCAAGACCTTTAAACAGGTCTTTCTTGCCTTCGAAATAGCTGCGAAACGTGGAAGTGAGCAACGACTTGCCGAAGCGGCGCGGACGATTCAAAAAGAAATATTTACCGCCGGAATGTGTCATGCGGTAGACATATTCCGTCTTGTCGACATACAGGAGGTTCTTGGTGATAAGCTCCGAGAATGTCTGGATTCCTACGGGATAGAGTTTCAATGCCGCCATATCAGAAGATGCTTAATTGGTTTCTGCAAAAATAAGACTTTTATTCGATATAAAAGATAAAACAGAGAGTTTTAATGATTTTATCCGATATAAAAGATAAATCGCCTGACAATACGTTTCAACTGATACCAAAAAAAGCCCGACCTTGCGGTCGGGCTTATCCTATGAGATATATTCAGAGAATTATTCAGCCTTTGGAGCCTCCTCAGCCTTTGCCTCCTCTGCTGCAGGAGCCTCTACAGGAGCCTCTGCCTTAGGAGCAGCCTTGCGGCTACGGCGAGTCTTCTTGGCAGCTGCCTTAGGAGTCTTGGCCATGTTCTCATCAAAGTCTACCAGCTCGATGAATGCCATCTCTGCTGCGTCACCCTTGCGGAGACCCAACTTGATGATACGTGTGTAACCGCCCGGACGGTCAGCAACCTTTACAGAGATTTCCTTGAACAGCTCTGTAACGGCATACTTGTTCTGCAGGTAACGGAATACTACACGACGAGAAGTTGTCGTATCGTTCTTTGAGCGTGTAATCAGCGGCTCTACATACTTCTTCAAGGCCTTAGCCTTTGCGAGGGTCGTAGTGATTCTTTTGTGCATGATCAGCGAGATAGCCATGTTAGCGAGCATAGCCTTGCGGTGGTCAGCAGTACGACCCAGATGGTTGAATTTTTTATTATGTCTCATTTTTTGTTCTTTGTTTTTTTAAGGATTCATACCAGAGCACGAGGGGGACATGAGTCCTCCTCATGCAGAGGGAATTTTATTCCTTATCTAATTTATACTTAGAAATATCGGTTCCAAACGACAGATTCAGACTCTCGAGCAAATCATCAAGCTCAGAAAGCGATTTCTTACCGAAGTTGCGGAACTTGAGGAGGTCGGTCTTGTTGTACTGTACCAAATCACCGAGGGTCTCTACGTCGGCAGCCTTCAGACAGTTCAGCGCACGAACACTGAGGTTCATGTCAACCAGACGGGTCTTGAGCAACTGGCGCATGTGGAGCACTTCCTCGTCGAACTCCTGGTTTGTCTCCACATCCGTGTTCTCAAGAGTAATCTTCTCGTCAGAGAACAGCATGAAGTGGTAAATCAGGATTTTGGCGG
>USSF01000089.1 GCA_900557405.1 uncultured Prevotella sp. | reverse complement strand
TGTCGCTTTGCAAGCAAAATCCCACTAAACCCTATAGGTTGCGGATTTGAGGGTGTTCAGAAATTTTCTGCAAAGATAATGGATTAATGAGTAAAATTAATGTTTAATCCATCAAAATATTAAAATCTCCAATCCGCAAAGGCTTTTGCCCCGCAGATTGGAGATTTACATTATATCAATTATTTACCCTGTCTTGTCTTCGCGACAATACTTTCCGTTTTATTTCTTTATTACCTTTATCACCTTTCCGTTCTGCATGCGGATGATGTTCACGCCGTTCTGCATCTGCTGGCGGCGCTGTCCGGCGAGGTCGAAGAACTGTGCCTTGCCTTCTGCCGCTTCTGCCGTTGCTGATGATATGGCGGTGGTCACGTCGGCGACGTCGCTGAATTCGCTTTCGCCTTCTGCATACAGGGCCGTCACCTTATAGCTGTGGGCTCCTGCCTCGACGGAGTTGTCGGTGAAGGCTGTCGCTGTGGCATCCGCCGTTCCGGCAAGTTTGCCGTCGCGATAGATGTTATAGCCAGTGACGGTACACTTCCTGCCCATGAACGAGAAGTCATCCACTGCCAGTGCGCATGACGATTCACGCGTGATGCAATGCACGGCAAGTCTCTTTGCGCCAGCCGGCAGTTCGGCGAAGTAGAGCGACCAGTCGGAATCGGCTCCCGTTACGGTCTGCAACACGGTGAAGTCCTCCGGTTCTGTTCCACCCTCGGAGTATGCAATCTCGAACGACTCCTTCAGATAATAGTTCATGCTGTGTGCATAGAACTGTGCTGTCTGTGCGTCGCCGGAGAGTTCTGGAGAGATGAGCCAGTCGTCGTTGCATTTCTTCGGAGCACTGTATGCCGAGAAGCAGGCGAGATACTGTTCGCCTGAATGAGGCTTGTAGATATCATCGTATTTGACGAAGTCCGACTTGTCCGTAGGATTGAACACGATGAACGCCATCGGTTCGCGCTCGCCCGGGAAGTCGCCGTGCATATCCTGGTATGTAGGAGCCTTGTCGCAGTCTGTCGTTATCCATTCGCCGATGCCCTCCTTTATCCATGGCTCGTAGCCTTCGAAGTCTTCCTCTATCTTGCGCGCGGTGTTTGCCGGTGCTGTCCATCCGATTACTGCGCCTGCGCCTGATGCAACCGCCGTCACGTTCTCCGGTTTTGCCAGTCCGCTCTGCGAAACGTTGATTTCCACAGAAGCCGACTTGTCATTGTCGTTGTCGAGGTCGTATGCAAACACTGTCTCGGCGTATGCGTTCACGAGAGAAGCCTCCGACGGTGCCGGGACGTAATCGAACGTGAATGTGCGGCTCTCGTCGGCAGCGAGGTCCTTGCCCTCTTGCTCTGCTGTGAACTCGCCTGCATGGAGAACCACCTTGAACTTCTTTGCCGCCTTGTTACCCACGTTCGTCACGATGGCCTTGACAGGACATTTCCCGCTGACCACAGCCTTGCGCGGAGCTGATATCTCCGTCTGCAGGTCGTAGTCGTAAACCTCAGACACCATGATGTTGTCTACAGCCACCTTTGCCTCCTTGTCGAGACCTGTGGCATTGAAGTGCACGGTGATGTATCTGCCATCCTTGTATTGTGTCAGCGGAGCGGTCACCCTATGCCATCCGGCTTCGCCCGTGAGCTTGCGCACGTCGACGTTGAGCACCGTGTCCGTCGTTTCCGTCATGTTCTCCACCCATGCCTTGAGGATTATGTTTTCCCCGGGCGTGCAATAGTAGTAGAACGAGAGTCTCGGGTTGTTCGTTCCGATGAGGGTAATCTTGCCTGTGTTCACCGATGCGTTGTCGCCCTCAGCCTCAGCCTGGAATGAAGTGGAACCGTGGTCGCCGTCCTGTGCGAACAGCCTGTCCGGCCACCAGTTGCTCTTTCCGCTTCGGTCTGTCCACCAGAATGCGTTTTCGGTGTTCATGTTGGGGAACGACTCCTTGAACGGCACGGTATACGGACGGCCGATTACCACTCCGTTGCAGTATGTGCGCTCGTTTTCGCCGGCCTCGTTGGTTGCCGTCACGGAGTACTGCTGCACGTATGGTTCCACGTTCTGGTCCACTCCATCTCTTGTCCACGAAGTCGTGGTGAGGTCGTGTGCCACTCGGGTTCCGTCGGCGTCATACACGCTGTATTTCAGTCCCTTGGTGTTCACGTAATATCCGTTGAGTCCCGTCTCGTCAGGAGCTTTCCACGACAGAGTGAGCGAGTTGTCGTTGTCCGTCAGATAGATGTCCTTCACCTGCTTTGCGGTGTCCTCTCCCACGTATGTCTCCACCATTGCCGGCATTCCCTCGCCGGCCTCATTGTAAGCCTTCACGGTGTAGGTGTTGAATCCGCGCGGAGCTTCATTGTCGCGACAGGTGAGGAGCGTGGCGGCCTTCTGCTGTCCGAACTCCGTCACGAGCGTCTCGCCGCGATACACCTCCACCTTTGTCAGGTCGGTGATGTCCTTGTCTGTGGCGCTCTTTGCCGGTGTCTTGAAGGATATGTCGGCATAGTGTGCTCCCTCGGCGCCTGGTGTGGCCGTCAGTTCGGTCACTTCGCCCGGTGCATCCACACCGGCAATCGCCGTGACGCTTATCTTGCCTATGAGCAGCGAACCGCCCTTCTTCGGCGTTATCACGTGCCATCCTATGCGGTAGTCGCCGTCTGTCTTCACTGTGATGATATCCGAGATATCCTGCTCGTCCCTGTTCGTTATGTTGGTGGCAGACCTGAATATCGTCATGCCCGACACTTCCGTTCCGTCGGCACAGTAGCCCACTTCAATCACGTCCGTCGAGCCCTGGTAGTTGTTGCTTGCCGTGGCCTTCACCACGTAGCGGTAGCCTGGTTTCAGATGCAGGGCCGGAGTGATGAGCCAGTCGTCGGCATTATTGTTGTTCGGCATATACTGCGCCACATTCTTGTATGACCAATACTCGAAGGTGTTGCCGTCGTTGTTGGCATCCACTATCTTCATGGTGAAGAAATCCTGGTAGCTTTTCAGATTCTGTATATATGGCACTTCGATTCCCGTCTGTGCCTGTATTCCCTGTACGGCGGCAAATGCCATCAGCACCAATGCCTGTTTCTTTATTATATTCATCATAGCCGTAATGTATTTTTGTTATTTCCTTATTGTCACTTTCATTCCCTTCACCACATAGGTGCCTGGCTTCAGATTGGCGAACGACTTCACTGAGCGTGCCACGAGCTGTCCGTCTGCGGAATATACGTCGAACGCCTCGCCTCCTGCCACTATCGCCGATATGATGGCGTCGGTGGCGGTCACGGTGAGCTTTCCGTCCACATATTCCATTTCGTAGTTTGTTGCCTCGCCTCCGCCCGGGGTTATATCGTATGTGCCGGGGGCGCTCCATTTCGTAGCCGTTGTCGTGGCTGCTGGTTTCACTATGAATACGGTTTCGTCTTCATTGTTCTTGAATCCCTCGTATGCCAGCTTGAACTCCGGATTGTCCTCTCCGTATGGTCGGGTGCAGTCCTCGGCCTTCACCGTGAGCGGTGCGGGGAGGATGGTAAGCTTGCCGTTCACGAATTCCACGAGTTCGTCGCCCACCGTTCCGCGGCTTATCACGATGTCATATGTGCCCACCGGCGACTGCTGCGTGGCTGCGCATGTCAGCTCTGGCACACCAGCCGGAGCGTCGCCCTCGATCTTGTAGCCGAAGGTGGGGTTCTCGTCGCCGTATTCGCGGATGGCGTTGCGTGCGGTGAGCGTGGTGCCGAATTCAATGATGTTGTCGTATGTGATGGTGGTGCTCCATCCGAGCTTGTAGCTGCCGATGAAGTCTTTCCATTGCGGAGCCACCTTGTATTTTGCCTTCGAACCGCCCGGCACGTAGAGCTTGCAGCGGCTCAGGTTGATTTCGTCGAATACGTTTGCCCCGAGCGTCGGCACGTTCTTCGTGAACGACCTCAGTTCCACGAGTCCGAAGTCGAAGTAGAGCGCCCTTGTTCCCATTGACTCCAGTGTCGACGGGACAGACAGTCGGGTCAGCTTGGAGCATCCGGCCAGTGCGTAGTCGTTGATGCGCGTCACTCCCTTCGGGATGTCGAGTCTGCCCGTTGCCGACGGCAGCACCTGCACCACGGCCTTGCGGTCTTTCGACAGGATGAAGTCGCCGTCGCGCACGAAGTTGTCGCCGCTTTCCGGCATCGTGAGTTCCTCCAGGGCGAGACACATGGCGAAGGCTCCGTTGCCCACAGCCTTGATGCTGCCCGGAAGCTTGATTGTCTTCAGTCCCTCGCAGTCGTAGAATGCCCGCTCGGGCAGTTCGTTGTCGCGCGTGGTGAGCTGCGTCGTGCCGTCGATGATAAACGGTTCGCCGCCTGCCTGTATCGTGGCGCCCGTGAGGTCCACGTATGCCAGCTGTCCGCGCGTGCTGCGTCCCTTCTCGTCGCGTCCGGCCAGTCGGCGCAGGTATTTCAGGTCGGTGCTGTTTATGTTTCCGCTTACGGTCAGCCTGCTCACGAGATACTGCTTTTCTACCGGTATCTGCTGCTGCAGGGTGCCCGCCCCGTTTGTGGTCACGTTGAGTTCTATCAGCTCGTTCGAGTTTCCGCTCTTGATTCCCGTCACCATCGTCTGGTAGGTCTCAAACTGGAATCCCGTGGGGTTGAGCAGGTCGATGTTGTAGAAACCGTCGCTCGTGCCGCTCCATCCCCAGTTGATATGTACCAGTCCGTCGGCGTTGTATCCGTCGAGCACGAAGCAGTGTCCGCCGTAGGAGTAGTCGCTTCCGGTATAGATGATGGGCTGGCGGTTGCTGATGTCGGTATATACCATCTGCATCCAGTCTGCCTCCTCATATTGCGAACGCTCCACATAGCGCACCGAGGCTGGGAATCCGAAGTTGTTCTTCAGCGCTGCCGCCGCCTCCGAGTTGTATGTGCCGCTGCCGTCCACGCCGTATTGCATGCTGCTCGCCACGCCGCAGTGGTACATCAGTGTGGCCACGGCTGCCGCCTCCTGCGGGGTGTATGAACCGGAGTAGTCGTCTATCATGTTGTCCCAGTCGTATGTTGCCTGCGAGAAGTCCACCGTGAGCTGCTGTCCGTGTGTGTCCTCAAAGGGATAGTATATGGTCTTCGACCCCGTGCCGTGCAGGGGGTATCTCCAGAAATACATCACCTGTGCCATTGCCGTGGCCACGCATCCCGTCATGGTCTTTCCCGATGCGCCGCCGGGACACAGGTCGTTGTATGGCGTCTGCTGGTCCCACTTGCTGGTGATGAGCGGTGCCACGGACTCGGCGTAGAGCGTGGGGTCGGGCTTTATGGTCTTGTTCGGCACTCCCGTTTTCACCACCATGCGTGCTGCCTTCCTTACCGACTGCAACCACCATCCGAAGGCCGGGTTGCCCGTCTCGCTGAACTTCGAGTCGCTGTAGCCCAACACCTCCGGCAGGAGGTCGTCGGCAGCCACAATCACGTAGCCTCCGCCTTCGTATCCCATCACTTGCAAATCCTCCGTGCGCAGCAGCGTCTTGAGCTGTGCAGCACCTTTCTTTGCCGAATTTTTCGCTAATGACTTGCGCTGTATTGTGTTCTGTGCGATTCGTTTCATCTGGTCGGCAGTCCTTGGCTTCGCCGATGCCGTGATGACAGAAAGCAATACGAGCATTGCGGTTAATAATGATGTGTGAGTTTTTCTCATAAAGATAATGTTTTTGATAGTTGAAATACTCGTTCCTTGTGAATGACGTTGCGAAATTAGTCAATATTCCGACATGTTGCAACTTTTATCGATGATTTATTTCAGTTTTAGTGCGATGTTTTTACTTTTATCCTCAAATCCGCAACCTATAGGGTTTAGTGGGATTTTGCTTGCAAAGCGA
>USSF01000088.1 GCA_900557405.1 uncultured Prevotella sp. | reverse complement strand
CTCTCTTGATCAGTTTTTTGTGGCAATACGTGAATACCGATACGCTTACGAAACAACTACCGATACTACAGAAACTATTTTCAAAATAATATGTTATTCGGAAACAATATAAGGTCAAACAGAGACTGTCCACATGCAAAATATTGCCATTTAATTTTGCAGTTTCAAGCATTTGCGCTATCTTTGCAGAAGGAAATTGCCTGAAATGGGGATAGCAATCAAGGATTTGTGTCCGCGCGTTGTCCACACGATGGGGTTTCTTAGTACGTAAAGCACTGAATTTCAATGTAGTGCAACATCTCGGGGTTGACTGGATTTGACAGCGGGTAGAGATGGTACGTAAGCATGCGGAGCGCAGTCTGCCGGCTCCTTAATCCCGACGGTCAACAATTTATCTGGCGAAACAAATTACGCTCTCGCTGCCTAATCGAAGTACAGTAGATTACTGGCTTTATTCCGTCACCAGGTGATGGAACGAGACATCGCTCAAAGGCTCTTTTTCCGAAGCTCTTTGGTAAAGCGGTGCGGCTAAATCGGGAATAGTCATGGTGTGCCCCGCCGCCGTGATGAAATTTTAGGGGATAAGGTTGCGGTTGGTGGTCCGGGTCTTGCCGCAACTCGAAAACCGAAGTCCGGAATAAGCATGTAGAAAGCGTATGGTTTCCCTGTTTGGACGAGGGTTCGAATCCCTCCAGCTCCACTCCATTAATCAAGAAACCGCTGATATCCAGCGGTTTCTTTTTTATTTTCATACAAGCGATACACACTATATTATATTTCACCTCCCCACAGCATTTTCAGGAAATCAATAACATATATACATTCTATATCTTCCATTCTGCGGTTCATCGGATCGAGAGAAACGACAATCCTGCGACCCTGAGCCGAAGTGTTACAAAAAAAATGATTAAATATCGACCCTACAGCCACCGCGTTGAGTGAGAAATATCGCATCAATAGTAATGTTTTAATTTTATTTCATTACCTTTGCATCGTTTTATTAAACATTTTGCAATGGTTTTGCAACAAATAAAACCATTTTATAAGGCACATAAATAAGACAAACGCATAAAATAAAGATATACAAGCACATAAAATATGGATAACGTCAACGACTTTTTCGCCACGCTCAGCTCGTGCCTTTGGGGCTGGCCAATGATAGTGTTGCTACTTGGCACTCACGTTTTTCTAACCATCCGCCTGCGTTTTCCCCAACGCAAGCTGCTCACAGCCATACGGCTTTCCGTCCAGCGAGACAAGTCGCAGAAAGGTGACGTGTCGCAGTTCGGCGCACTTGCCACTTCCCTTGCTGCCACCATCGGCACAGGCAACATCATTGGTGTCGCAACGGCAGTGGCGTTAGGCGGTCCGGGAGCGGTGTTCTGGTGCTGGCTGACAGGTGTGTTCGGCATCTCCACTAAATACTCCGAGGCGTTGCTTGCCATAAAATACAGGGTGAAATCCGAAGGAGGGCGCATGCTGGGTGGTCCGATGTATACCCTGGAGCGCGGATTGGGATGGCGCAAGATGGGAATCCTGTTTGCCGTGTTCACCGCCATTGCCGCTTTCGGCATAGGCTGCACGGTACAGGCAAATGCCATTTCCACAATAATGCACGCCTCTTATGGAATAAGCACCGAAGTGTGTGGCGGCGTACTGATGCTCCTTGCAGCGGCAGTTATCATAGGCGGCGTAAGGAGCATCTCCAAAGTGTGCAGCATGCTGGTTCCGTTTATGGCACTGCTCTATGTACTGGGGTGCATATATATATTATATGTGAATGGCAGTCATGTTGCCCCGGCACTAAAGCTGATAATAAGTTCGGCATTTTCTCCTGAAGCGGCAGGCGGCGGCTTTGCAGGCGGCTCCGTCATCATGGCAGCCCGCTACGGCATTGCACGCGGCCTTTTCAGCAATGAGTCGGGACTCGGCTCCGCACCTATCGTTGCTGCAGCAGCACGCACCAAGAATCCGGTGCGACAGGCCTTGGTATCTTCAACCGGCACGTTCTGGGATACGGTAGTGATATGTGCTCTCACCGGACTTGTCATCGTAAGCAGCATCATCGCCTATCCTGACATCGACTATTCCGATGGTGCGGAACTGACGAAGATGGCGTTCTCGAAGATTCCTGTCATCGGACCGTTCATACTAAGCTTCGGCCTGCTCACATTCGCCTTCAGCACAATTCTCGGATGGGGCTACTACGGCGAGCGGGCCATGGAATACCTCAAGGGCAAACGCTGGACCCACGCCTACCGCCTGCTATACATCATTGCCGTATTTGCCGGCAGCGTTGCAAACCTCACTATTGTGTGGAACATTGCCGACTGCATGAATGCCCTGATGGCAATACCAAATCTCCTGTCGCTGATCTGCCCCAACGGCGTCATCGTGCATGAAACCCGCAAATATCTATGGCGCGACAGGCTCGACCGCGAGATGAACGATTGACATCAGAGCCATTGTCCACGGCGGGAACCTTCGTTGCCCTGCATGTGGGCAATCGATGTCCGGCACAGGAGCCTTCGATGCCCGAAAACAGAACCGCGGTTCGGGCAATTGGTCCTGACGCGGGAGAAGGAGGGAAACGGAGAGAGGAAACCTGTTAAAAGAAACTAATAAACGCAGGAAAAAGATGGTTAATTGAAGGATTATCGCTAATTTTGCACCATATTATATATAGCCCCTTACAGAAAGGGGGATTATAGCAACAGAAAAAGAAAGGCTGAAAAGCGTGAAAATAAAAGAAGTGGTTAGTGCCCTTGAACGTTTCGCGCCCCTGCCCCTGCAAGAAGGATTCGACAATGCCGGCCTGCAGGTAGGATTGACAGAGGCGGAAGTATCAGGGGCATTGTTGTGTCTTGACGTGACCGAAAGAATAGTAGACGAGGCAGTGGAGAAGGGATGCAATCTCATCATCTCGCACCACCCTCTCGTGTTCCGCCCCCTGAAGAACATCACGGGGAGCAACGATGTGCAGCGATGCGTGATGAAGGCGATAAAGCACGACATCACCATCCTCTCCATGCACACCAACCTGGACAATGCCCGGGGAGGCGTGAACTTCAAGATTGCCGACAAGATGCAGCTCCAGGGAGCGAGGTTCTTTGCCGGAAAGCAGGTGGACGGCATCGAATGTGGCAGCGGAGTGATAGGCGAGTTCGGGGAGCCGATGGCCGCCGACGACTTCATCATGATGCTCAAGCGGGAGTTCGACGTGGAATGCGTGCAGTGCAACCAGCTGCTGCGCCGCCCCATCAGAAGCGTGGCGGTATGCGGCGGAGCGGGGGCGTTCCTGCTGCCTGAGGCCATCGCGCTTGGAGCCGACGCTTTCGTCACGGGCGAGATGCACTATCATGAATACTTCGCCCATGAGCAGGAGATACAGATTGCTGTGATAGGACATTATCAGAGCGAACAGTATACTAAGGAAATATTCAAATCAATAATCGAGGAGGAGTGTAAGGGAGTGAGATGCGTTCTCACGGACCAGAACACGAATCCCATAATCTACTTATAAAAAGAAATGGCTAAAAAAGATCCAACAGATTTGTCAGTTGAAGAGAAGCTGAAGACTCTCTACCAGCTGCAGACCACATTGTCGGCAATCGACGAGAAGAGAGCCCTCCGCGGAGAGCTTCCGCTCGAAGTGCAGGACCTGGAAGACGAGGTGGCAGGACTGAACACCCGTATAGAGAAGATCCAGAACGAGATTGAGGACTTCCAGCAGGCCGTGGCCCAGAAGAAGGCCGAAATCAGCGAGGCACAGGCAAGCGTGGAGCGCTACAAGGAGCAGCTCAACGACGTGAAGAACAACCGTGAGTATGACACGCTGACCAAGGAGATAGAATTCCAGTCGCTCGAAATAGAGCTCTGCAACAAGAAGATACGCGAGGCCGGCACGAAAATCGAGGAGCGCAAGCACGACCTGAAGCACGCCGAGGAACTCATCGACGACCGCAAGCAGGCACTCGAGGAGAAGAAGAACGAGCTCGACGAGATCATCGACGAGACACGTGCCGAAGAGGAAATCCTCAAGGAGAAGGCAAAGGAGCTGGAAGTCAAGATAGAGCCACGTCTGCTCACGAGCTTCAAGCGCATCCGCAAGAACGCTCGCAACGGACTGGGCATCGTATACGTGCAGCGCGACGCCTGCGGAGGATGCTTCAACAAGATTCCGCCACAGCGCCAGCTCGACATCAAGATGCACAAGAAGATTATCGTATGCGAATACTGCGGACGAATCATGATTGATCCGGAGCTTGCAGGAGTGAAGACGGCTGTAGCCACAGAGGAGAAGCCGAAGCGCAAGCGCGCCATCCGCAAGACACGCACCACGAAGACCGGAGAACTGAAGGGCGTGCCTGAGGACAGACTGTCATAACAAGGCATCGGACAAGAATACACAGAAGCCGGAGATACACAGGAAGGAGCGTTTCTCCCGTGTACCGCCGGCTTTTCCATACTATCATCAATAGGTAATATTGACTACTACAAACACTTATGATAACAAAATACAATAATTTATTCTAACCTAACTTATGGATAATACAAAGAAACAAAGCACAAACTACACGTTTGCGCTAATCGTAATGTTCGCCGTACTCTTTCTCATCGGCTTCATCACAACAATGAACAACTCCATGATTGACTTCTGCAAGAAGGCTTTCGATCTTAAGGACGCCCAGGGACAGCTTGTGAACACAGCGTTCTATGGTGCTTATGCCTTGTCTATACCGTTCGGTCTGTTGATGAACAAGATTGGCTACAAGAAGACGTTGCTTCTGGGTCTTGCCGTAGTGGGTATCGGATTCATCATCAACTATCTGGGCATCTCCTCGATGCTCGGCATGGAGACGTCCGTGATATACTCCATATTCCTCGGCAGCATGTTCATCGTGGCACTCGGCATCGTGATGCTACAGCTCGTGGCCAATCCATACGTCATGGTGCTCGGTTCGCCGGAGAAGGGTGCTTTCCGCATGACACTTGCCAATGCACTTAACTCAGCCGCTACTACTGTGGCTCCGGTTTTCATCACATATGTGATTATTGCAGGTAAGGTTCCTACACCGGATGCTGTGCCTGGACCATATCTCGGTCTTGGTATCTTCACCCTTATCCTGTGTGCTGTACTCTTCTTCCTGAAATTGCCAAATATCAACGAAGGTGAACAGGCTGAGGAACTGACTGGCGAGAAGAAAGAATACAAGGACACGGTGTTCCAGTATCCTCATGTATGGCTCGGAATGTTGGGTATCTTCTTCTATATGGGTATAGAGCTTGGTGTTCCTTCCATGCTTCCTGCTTATTTCAAGAGCAATCCGGAATTGGCTCAATATGGCAGTCCTACGGATTTCCTTCCATATTACTGGGGCAGCATGATGGTAGGACGTTTTGCCGGTGCTATCATTCTTAACAAGTTCAAACCAAGAAAGATACTTTCAGTTTGTCTTGTTTGTGGGGCTCTGTGTGTAGCATCTTCATTCGCCCTTTCTGGAATAGCATCCGTTTATGCGATGCTTGCTGCAGGTCTGTTCCATTCTGTAATGTGGCCTTTGGTATTCAACCTCGGTCTTCAGGAACTTGGTCCTCATACAAAGGCAGCTTCCGGCATTATCAACCTTGGTGTTGTTGGTGGAGCCACTCTTCCGCTGCTGATGGGCTTTATCGTTGACAATCCGGCGCTCGGCGTGGGCTATGCCGTGGCGATGATGTTCATATACTACGTATACGTGTTCTGGTTCTGCAATTTCGGCAGCAAAATCGGACTGAAATAATGTTCCATCCGGTAACAAAAAAGGTAGATACTTCGCATGAAAACGAGTTTTATGTGATGAAAGTACGTATTTTTTATAAGTGATTGAGAATGAGATAAGTTTTTATCTCATAA
>USSF01000087.1 GCA_900557405.1 uncultured Prevotella sp. | reverse complement strand
TATACTTGTGTGGATGGCGTTTCGTTACTGAGGTCGGCATAGTAGACTTTGTCACACTCTTCAAGTGTCAGATAGAATGGAGAGCTGTCCAGCTTATATCTGAGAATGTTAAATCAAGCCTCGAAATCATACTTTGCCAGTCAAACAAAGTAGTTTCCAAAGTAAAAGTGTTACCATTGCAAAGTCTATACCCATACCTGAAACCCCGATAAACAGGGCGCTTGAGCCACATGCGTGAGGGTGTGAGGGTAAAAAACAAAAAAACTTTTTTTATTTCGAAAGAAGAACATCCATCATCACATAGTATATGCTATAAGCATAAAGAGAAAAGACAGGATGCCGCCCCGGGGCGGCGGAAAACTGGACGAAGAGGGAAAATCAGAGGATTTTCTTTGTTGGTTTGCGATTTATTCGTAAGTTTGCAGCGGAAAGATTCATGCCGCCCCGAAAGGGAACGGCCAAAAACATTTTTGACACACTATTTTTACAGAACATCATGCACACCGAAGGATTTAAAACCAAAGAATACGGACAGCCCACGAAACGATTCGTGCAGACCATGGAACTGAAAGATGATTCAGAACTGATAAAGGAATACCGCAAGGCGCACGACAAGGAGCACTTCTGGCGCGAAATCGGAGAAGGTATCAGACAGGTGGGAATCCTGGAGATGGAAATATACATCCTGGGCAACCGGCTGGTGATGATCGTGGACGCACCGCTTGACTTCGACTGGGACTCGGCCATGGAACGGCTCGCCACGCTGCCGCGGCAGGAGGAATGGGAAAAACACGTGGCGATGTTCCAGCAATGTGCCGCCGACGCCACATCGGACCAGAAATGGCAGATGATGGACCGCATGTTCAATTTATATTAAATAGGAGTAACATTTTATATCCATAAAGAAACATTCCGCCGATTTATTTGGCAATTCACGATAAATCAAGTAATTTTGCACCCTGTATTGACACATTTCATCAACGATGGGCATTGATTTTAAGAAAAAGATACTGACAAAGGCCGGGAAGAACGGGATTCCCGCCCAGACCATCAACTTTCCGGCAAATTGCGGAAAGACAGACGTCAATACGGATAATCCAGCAACATTCCGACGGAACATACACAGAGACATTTCATCTGCCATCCTCCATACAGGGGCACATTCTCCTGTCCGCAGCTTCATGCAGGCCGGCAAGGAGCATGGGGAACTGATGATGGAGGCCGTCTGATAATAATACGAACAAGAAAAAACAAGTAAAAAAAAACAGATTTAGGAATCGATAATGGAACAGGAATTTGAGCTCATCGCCAAAACCTTTATGGGACTGGAGCCTGTACTGGCACAGGAGCTGACACAGCTTGGGGCTAACAACGTGGAAATCGGACGACGCATGGTGTCGTTCACTGGTAACAAGGAAATGATGTATCGTGCGAACTTCCAGCTTCACACGGCAATCAGAATCCTTAAACCCATAAAGCATTTCAAGGCACAGAGCGCCGACGACGTATATAATGAGGTGAAGAAGATTGACTGGAGCAAGTATCTCGACCTGAAAGACTGCTTCGCCGTTGACTCCGTAGTATTCTCGGATGAGTTCCGCCACTCCAAGTTCGTGGCATACAAGGTGAAGGACGCCATCGTGGACCAGTTCCGCGAGAAGACAGGCAATCGTCCCAACATCTCCGTGGCCAACCCCGACATACGTCTGAATATCCATATCGCAGAGGACAAGTGTACGCTGTCGCTCGATTCGAGCGGCGAGAGCCTGCACCGCCGCGGCTACCGCCAGGAGTCTGTTGAGGCTCCGCTCAACGAGGTGCTCGCTGCCGGAATGATCCTCATGTCGGGATGGAAGGGCGACACCGACTTCTACGACCCTATGTGCGGTTCGGGAACAATCCTCATCGAGGCTGCGCTCATCGCCCACAACATGGCTCCGGGACTCTTCCGCAAGGCGTTCGCATTCGAGAAATGGAAGGATTTCGACGCAGACCTCTTCGACAGCATATACAACGACGACTCGCAGGAGCGCGAATTCACACACCATATCTATGGTTCGGACGTTGACATGAAGGCCGTGAACACGGCGATTCTCAACTTCAAGGCAGCCGGACTCTCGAAGGACATCACCGTGACGTGTGCTGACTTCAAGGACTTCAAGCAGCCGGAGGAGAAATCGTTTATGATTACCAACCCGCCATACGGCGAGCGCATCTCCACGCCTAACCTGCTGGGAACATACAAGATGATCGGCGAGACGCTGAAGCACAAGTTCAAGAACGGCGAGGCATGGGTGTTGAGCTACCGCAAGGAGTGTTTCGACGAGATAGGACTGAAACCTTCACAGAAGATTCCTCTCTACAACGGTTCGCTGGAATGTGAGTTCCGCAAGTACCTCATGTTCGAGGGCGGACTGAAGGAATTCCGCGGCGAGGGCAACATCCTCAAGACCGAGGAGGAGAAGAAGCAGATGGCAGAGAAGCACCGCTTCAAGGAGCACCGCGAATTCAAGAAGAGACTCGACGCACCGGAGGAGGACGAGGACGACATACGCTCGTTCAAGTTCCACAAGAGTCCGTACAGCAAGGACATCGACGGATTCCAGAACAGGCGCGAACGCAGACCACGCACCAAGGAAAGACGCGACGACGACGATTTCCGCGGCGGACGCAAGCCCTTTGACAAGGGCGGACGCTCATCCTACGGCAAGGGAAGCGAGCGCAGGGGCGGAAAGTCTTACGGCAAGGGATACGACAGAAAATCTAATAACTTTAACCGCAATGATGATTAAACATCTATTCAATTCGGCGGCACGACAAATTGCCGTGGCTGCCGTTTTCATTCTATCTACCATGAACGGAATGGCACAGAACAAACAGTTCACGCTTGAAGACCTCAACTTCGGCGGCAATAACTTCCACAACATGATTCCCGAATACAGGAATCTGACGTGGTGGGGCGACCAGCTCGTGCGCCGCAACCCCGAGGACTGCAAGCTCGTGGACAAGTCTAACGGCAAGGAGACAATGCTCTTCACTGCCGACGAACTCAACAAATGGGCAGGCACCAACGACGACAACAAGGTGCGCAACCTGGGCTACGTACAGTTCCCGTATGCCGACAAGAGCCTCGTGCTGATTACGGCAAAGAACGAGCGCATGCTCATAGACTTCAAGAAGAAGAAGACCATCTGGCGCCAGAAGCGCGAGAAGGAGCAGGCTGCCGAATGGAACGCCAAGTCGAAGGCCGTGGCATACGTAAAGGGCGACAACCTCTACGTAACCGACGCCGAGGGCAAGACAAAGCAGCTCACCACCGACGGCAGCCGCGAAATAGTATACGGACAGGCCGTGCACCGCAACGAGTTCAACTGCAACGAGGGACTCTTCTGGTCGGCCGACGGCATGAAGGTGGCCTTCTACCGCATGGACCAGACGATGGTTGCCGACTACCCACAGGTGAACACCTTTGAGCGCGAGGCTACATACGAGCCGGACAAATACCCGATGGCGGGCATGACAAGCCACAAGGTGACCGTGGGAGTGTATGACCTGAATACCGGAAAGACCGTGTATCTGAAGGCCGGCGACCCTACAGACCGCTACTTCACGAACATCGCATGGGCACCCGACGGCAAGAAGGTGTATATGTTTGAACTCAACCGCGACCAGAACGACTGCCGACTGAGGGCATACGACGCACAGACGGGAGAGAGAACCGGCGACCTATACCGCGAGGCGGACGAGAAATACGTGGAGCCTTCGCATCCGATCGTGTTCCTGCCTTGGGACAGCAGCAAGTTCATCATGCAGACCCGCTACGACGGATACAACCACATGTATATCTGCACACTGGGCAAACACGGCAGCCGCATGGCCGGAAACACGGAGTCGCTCGAAGTGGAGCAGCTCACAAGCGGCAAATGGGAAGTGCTGGAGATGATGGGCTTCAACCAGAAGCGCAAGAGCATCATCTACGCTTCAAACGAGGCGAACCCGCTGCAGTATAACATCTATTCTGTTGACGTTGCCACCGGCAAGCGCAAGCTCATCGACAGCGACGGCAAGGGATGGCACGAAGCTGCCATACTGAGCGCAAGCGGAAAATACCTCTGCGACAACTACCAGGGTCCGAAGATTCCACGCCGCATCGCTGCCATCGACACGGAGAACGGCAAACGCTGTCTGCTCCTCGACGCCAAGGACCCCTGGACAGAGAAGGGATACAAGGTGCCGGAATACTCTTGCGGTTCGCTGAAGGCCAACGACGGCACGACAGACCTGTATTGGAGAATGGTGAAGCCGGTGGACTTCGACCCGAACAAGAAATATCCTACGGTGGTTTATGTATACGGCGGTCCTCACGCACACAACGTTGACGCACGCTGGCACTGGAGCAGCCGCTCATGGGAGACATACATGGCACAGAAGGGTTATCTGCTCTTCATCCTCGACAACCGCGGCAGCGAGCATCGCGGCAAGGACTTCGAGCAGGCTACTTTCCGCCAGCTCGGACAAGTGGAGATGCAGGACCAGATGACGGGAGTGGAATATCTCAAGTCACTGCCTTATGTTGATGCCGACCGCATCGGCGTACACGGATGGAGCTTCGGTGGATTCATGACCATCTCGCTGATGACAAACTATCCCGACGTGTTCAAGGTGGGAGTAGCCGGAGGTCCGGTAATCGACTGGAAATGGTATGAGGTGATGTATGGCGAGCGCTATATGGACACTCCTGAGGCTAATCCGGAGGGCTACGCAAAGACTTCTCTGCTTAACAAAGCAAAAGACCTGAAGGGCAAGCTCCAGATCATCATCGGAATGAATGACCCGACGGTGGTTCCGCAGCAAGCACTGATGTTCCTCAACGCTTGTTCTGAGGCAGGCACACAGCCTGACTTCTTCGCTTATCCCGGCGAGGGCCACAACATGATGGGTCACAAGAGCGTTCATCTGCATGAGCGCATCACCCAGTATTTCGAAGACTATCTGAAATAAAGATATAATAAAGATATAATACAACAATAAAACCGGTCATCAAGCTAAAGTGCTGATGACCGGTTTTATTGTTTATCTCAGTTTCCTGTTTTCTTTCTATATGGGAGGAATCCGAATGGTTCGGGATTCTTCATTACTCCTCATATCCCTCATAACCGAAGTTCTGCTTCAGGTTCGGGTTGGCATTGCGCTGCTTCTGCGGGATAGGATAGATGGCACGCCACTGCTCGGAGTTGCCGTCGGCATAGAATGTCTTCTTGGTGAAGAACGAACCGAAACGGATCATGTCCTTGCGGCGCTGGTTCTCCCAGATGAACTCGCGGGCACGCTCCAGCTCAAGGTTCTGCAGATTCAGTTCGATAGGACTGCAGTTGCTGCGTGAACGCACGCGGTTCATCAGCTGTCCAGCCTCGGTCAAGTCCTTGTTCTGGCGGAAGAGGGCCTCTGCCTTCATGAGCAGGATGTTGGAGTAACGCTCTGCGATATAGTCGTTGTCGGCATTTGAACCAGAGAACACAGCATTCTCCGGACGGTATTTCAGTACGCGGTAGCCTTCCCAGTTCTCGGCGGCTGTCTTCGACTTCAAGGCTGTGAGCACGAGCTGCTCGCCCTTCTTGTCGGGATTCTCTATCGGAGTTCCGTCGAGATAGAACTGCGGTCCGTACTCCAGATAGTTCAGACGCTCATCATTAGGGTCGTCATACCATGAGAGGGCCTCGTCAGAGAAGCAATAGCCACAGGCTGGAGCAAACGGCAGACCGTATTTCTGCTGGTCTACGGCATGCTGGGCGTAGAGGATGAACTGATTAGCGTCCACATTCTTCGCAGGATCAACGGAGAAGGCTATGATGACCTCCTTGGTCTTGCCCTCGTTTGAAGACATGAAGCAGTCGCCCACCTTGTCCTCCAGGTCGAATGCACCACTGCCGATAACCTTGTTGCACAGTAAGCGTCTCGGCATTACCGTATTTCAGCCTCGCTTAAAAGTCTGTACCTTTGC
>USSF01000086.1 GCA_900557405.1 uncultured Prevotella sp. | reverse complement strand
TCAGGCACTTATAAATAATGTTAAACTATAGTGTTGCGGAATTAAGGATAATGTAAATTTATATTCAAAAAGCTTGGAATGATATTTAAAATGCGTATATTTGCAAAACTAAGGCTAAAGACTGTTTGAAATACAGAATATTAATAGACAAAACAATTGATAATAACTAACATTTAAAACCTTAAGTATGAAACATCACAACTCATTATGGGCAATGACGGCATGGATAGCCATGCTTATTGTAGCGATGTTTGCCGTTCCGCTTGGGGCAACGGCACAGAACTTCACATTCCAGGAGGACTTCGACTATCCTGCGGGAGCTCTCCATGGGCAGGGCAACTGGGTGAGATACGGCACCAATAATGCCGACCCTATCCAGGTGCTTGACAAAGCGCTGACCTATGCCGGCTATAACGACGGCGCTCCTGCAAAGTGCGTCAAGCTCGGCGCAACGGCTTCGGGAGAAGACCTCATGAAAAGATTTACAGACAACGACGACGGCATCAAGACCGGCAATCTGTATTTCTCCGCACTCATCAACGTTGAGGCAGCACCAGCCAAAGGCGAAGTTTATTCAATGGCTTTCGTGCCAAGACAAAAGAAGTCGGTCATTGCTGAAGGAATCAGTCCTGTAGAACTCGGCAGGCTCTTTTTCACCAAGGGGGAAAACGCTGACGATGTGAAGATAGGTATAGAGCGTGGCGGAAAAAATCCTGTATATTCAGCCACGCCATTGAAGCTCAACCAGACCTACCTCGTAGTGCTCAGATATGAGGTCAATGCTGGTGGAGACAACGTATATCTGTATGTCAACCCGACAGATTTCAAGAAAGTGCCTGATCTCACGGCAGCAAATGCCGTTATTGACGGAGTGAACCATACGGGCAGTAACTTGGTCAATTATGGTCTGCAGGGAATTGAGCTTCGTCAAGGTACAAACAAAACAGTCACCGCCCCCGTTATGTACGTCGCTTCTCTGCGCGTTTCAAACACATTCGCCGGACTCTTCGGCGAAGCGGGCGAGGACAAGACACCGAAGCTCAGCGTGTCAAAGAAGTCATTCGTGCTGGGCGAAGTGTATGCCGGCGACGAGTATGAAGAGACGATAACCGTGAAGGGCGAGAACCTGAAGGGCAACGTGACGGTGGAGACATCCAATCCGGCAGTGACCGTAACCCCTGCCACCCTTGCGGCAGACGACGTGATGGACGCAGACGGAGCCTCGCTGAAGATAAAGGTGAAATACACCGAAGGCAATCAGAACCAGACCGTCACGCTGAAGAGCGAGGGAGCGGAAGACATCACGCTGAAGCTCTCGTGGACGGGAAACACTATCCCTGAGGTGGCTACTATCAAGGAACTCTATGAGAAAAACCCTGAACTGGGACAGAACTACAAATACACCGGCGAGGCCGTAATCACATTCATCGACAAGGGCGAAGCCGATAAACCAAAGTTCTATATCCAGGACGCAACAGCGGCTATCCTGGTAACCGACGATTGGGACTTGCTGACGAAGACAGACTATAACGTGGGCGACAAAATCACCGGCACATTCCTCATTCCGCAATCATCATTCGGAACGACAATTGCCGTGGTCTGCAACACGAACCTCGGAACTGTCGTATCCACGGGCAACACCGTGACTCCGGTAGAGGCCACACTCGCCGAGTTCAAGGCAAATCCTTCAGACTACATCCAGAAGGTGGTAATGGTGAAGAACCTCAAGTTCAAGGACGTTGCCGAAGGCGCCAAATTCGCCGAGGGCATGGCGCAGCCAACCGTTACCGACGGCACTAATGACGCAAAGGTGCGCATCTTCAAGGGCACGTCGCTCATCGGCAAGGACATACCTTCTGCCGACATCACGCTCACAGGTCTGCTGACATCCGTCAACGCCACATCCCTCATCATCGGTCCGCGCGGCATCGAGGACATCACGGAGCAGGCCCCACAGGGCGAACCGTCAATCACCTTCTCGCCGGAGACGATAGAGCGCACGGCTGGCGTGCTGGGCAAGACCGTAACTGTGGCAACTATCCACGTATCGGCAAAGAACATGACCTCCGCCACATTCATGGGAATAGGCGGAAAGAACGCCGACCAGTTCAACCTCTCGAAGACCAAGATAGAGAAAGGTTCCACGGAGACCGACATCACCATAACGTACACTCCTACAGAAGTTGCCGTACACAGGGCATTCCTCGAAGTGATCTGCCCGAGCATCGACAACTACTACAAGATGATAAACTTCAGCGCATACGCCATCGACGAGCAGAATCCGCCGACAATCACAGTGGAGCCGCAGACGCTGCAGAAGTTCACTGCCAAGGTGAACGAGAAGAGCGAGCAGACCATCGACGTGACGAGCGCAAACATGCCAGACTATGTATACGTGAAGGTGAAGGATGCCGGACAGTTCATCCTCGGCACCACAATGTTCCTGCGCAACACCACGAACAAGCTGAAGATAACATTCCAGCCCAAGGCTGCCGGAACATACAACACATCGCTCATCTTCTCCGCCCTCGGCATGGAAGATGTGGAGATTCCTATCGAGGGAGTTGCCACAGGCGACACACCGGAGGAGCAGAAGGAAGGCGTGGACTTCGTGCTGAACGCAGAGAACCCGCTGAAGCAGCTCAACGAGAAGTTTGACAACATAGAGCGCAACAAGCCGCTCGCCATCGACCGCTGGACAAACTCCGCCATTAAGGGCACACGCGCATGGTGGGGATTCTCATTCCTCGACTACGACAAGGAGACACCGGGCGAGAAAGTTGCCAAGGTAACGCCATTCGACTCGAAGATGGAGAGCGGAGCGGGCACTCCGGTGGAGATGATCCTCGTGACACCGCCGCTCGACTTCAAGAACTCAGCCACCAAGATGTTCACCTTCAAGGTGCGCGGCGACTATCTGAATAAAAACCAGACCGACAGATTCGAACTGTGCTACATCGACCTTGCTGAAGGCAAGCCATACATCCTGCCGCTGACAGAATGTGTGATGCCGAAGACCGAGGAGGAGAGCGGCAAGTGGTTCCCGTATGAAGTGGACCTCACCGGACAGCAGATTGCCGACGTGTTCTTCATGGCATTCCGCTTCACCAGCACGCGCGGCGTGGACAATGCCGCCACATACTACATCGATGATGTGACCTACGGACTTGGCGGCGGCGACACGGATGGCATACGCAATGCAGCTGTGGTTGGAAAGGCAGACGTTACGGTGTTCGACCTCGCCGGAAACAAGGTGGCAGAGAAGAACGAAGCTACTGTGGCAGAGGCGCTCCGCGGACTCGCCGGAGGTATGTATATCGTGAAGCAGGTTACTGCCGACGGCATACATACAAGCAAGATGCAAGTAAAGTAATTCCATAACGCCACGCATCCCCACGCCCGTCCGGCAGCGGGATGCTGCAAAGAAGACAATCCCCTGTTCCGGCAGAATGTCAAGGAACAGGGGATTGCTTTATCCGTATAGTCCCGATTTTCGTCTCGTTTTGTCTGTTTTCCTCGAAAATACATCCGCCATAACGATATTTTTTCTAACTTTGTACGGTCTGCAAAGCATCATAAGTACAGATACTACTGATAAAACTTAACATATAATGGACAGTTTGTTTATTCTACAATATACCTGTTTTCTGGTCACATCGATGGCAGGAATAGCCCTCATAGTGTCATTCTTCCAGCAGAGCGACGTTACGGACTTCTACCGTCAGGCGCGATGGCTGCTATTGTTCGGCGTGCTCATCTATGCCGCCCACTACGTCCTGCAGATGACATGCGGGCTGCGCGCCCAAAGCGACGAGATAGGCACCGTTTTCAACATCCTCTTCTACACCCCCGCCTCATTCCTCATCTCCTGTGCGATAATGCGGCTGGTATGCGGGCGCAGCCACTTCGGCCGCTACGTAAGGCGTGGAATGGTGGGCTGCGTGGTCACCACGCTGACGTTCTGCATAGGTTTCGTCATACACGGCGACTTCGAGAACGACATCATACGCTACGTGATGCACAGCGCCTTCTTCCTCTCCATGGCATATTACGTCATCGGCCCGGTCCATGAGATACGCCGCAACCAGAAGCGCGTGGTGGACGGTACGGGAAACGACATCACGCAATACGAGCGCTTCGTATGGTCGAGCTATCTGCTGCTCAGTCTCACGGCGTCGCTCCTCGTCTTCGCCATCCTCTGGCGCAAGCCGCTCTTCATACTCGGGCCGATGCTCCTGCTCTCGCTTATGATATTCATAATGAGCTTCATAGCCCTCGGCTTCAACATCACGCCGATTGAGGACGTCATCGACTATGATGCCGACAGCATGGGCATATTGATTGCCGCCCACGAGAAGCATCGGGAGAAACAGAAGGCAATACAGCGCGAGGAACTGGAGAAGATGATGGCAGAAGGGAATATAAAGGAACCGGAGGAAACCATCGATGCGGCTCCAGAGGAAAAGCTGAATGAGATGCTGGCAGAGACGCCGGCAGAAGAAAACGCAGAGCTTCCGGTTGACAGCGCACGGATGCAGGAGATAAGCGACGCACTGGACAGATGGATTGCCGACGGCGGATTCCGCGATACCACGGCAAACATCGCCAAGCTTGCCAAGCTGACGCACGTGGAGCGGGAAGAACTGAGCCTCTTCTTCTACCGTCATCTTGACACCACGTTCCGTATATGGCTTTCCGACATACGCTTCGGCGAGGCGCAGCGCATGATAAAGGCGCATCCCGAATACAACAACGACACGATTTCGTCCAACTGCGGCTTCTCATCGCGCAGTCAGCTATACAGGATCTTCAGCGACCGCCTCGGCATGTCGCCGCGCGAATGGTATGAAAGTCTGGTGAAGTAAGGGAAACCGCTGCCGCCACAAATATAATAAGGTGTACCATTCCTTTCTTTCCGGTCAGGATTCTGATAAAGTCAAGGCTTTTTCATAAGAATGTCACTATGCTTTTCGTTTCAGTAAGCATACCTTTTTCCTTGCGAACTAAAGAATAATCTTGAGGAAATATGTACAAATTCGTTGTTCGGCGCTTTTTCTGGGATGCTGAACGGGGACTGTAAGATTGTAAAATAATATTAAGGAGAAATAATGTCTGTTATAAGTTAGTGTTCTTTTACACATTTGGGGGATTATAATAATGTCATTTTTTTAAAAAGTTATACCTTTGCACCCGATTAACAATATTTGAATGTAAATAGTTTGAATGTCAATTTGAGATTGTTATACTCGGCGATAGCATTTTATTAAAAATTATAGTATCAACATTTTTATTCATGGTTAAATCAAATCTAATGAAAGCCATTCTTATGGCCTTACTATTGGTGATGCCTGCAGCTGCCAATACTATGTGGGGGGGGTAAAACCGCTTTATCAGGATACTAACTCTTCTTCCGTTAATTACCTTAACAACCGACGTGCGCTTGTCGGTCCAGGATGTACAGTGAACAGCGTCGGCGACGGCGTGAAAGTGCTTAGTGGGGTGAAAAACCTGCAAAACATCTGCAATGACGATTTGGACGACTATGCAGAGTTCATAGGCCTTGCTGATGCTACTGTGGTAGGAGCACCGGTGTTCAGCGTGAAAGATAACCAACACTACTATGCCGGCGGCATGGAAGCCGGATTCACTATCTGTGCAAACTCAAAGAGTGGTTTGCTTTCGCTCGATCTGGCAAGCTTCTTTAAAATCCAGTTCCTCAAGGACGGAGAGAAAGTTGGCGGACTTTGCGACATCGAAAATGCAAAGAATGTCACAGGTCTCGGTTTGTCTTTGATTACGATTCCTGGTTCTGATCTCATAACGAAGTCGTTCATAGCAAAGGCTCCCGGCGACTTCGACGAAATCAAGCTTGTTCGTTTGGGCGTGGTTGCTGATGCCCTCGCCACATTCAATGTCAAGTATGCTTTCGTAGGCTCGGCTCGCGAATATACTATTACTAATAATAAAGAGAATGGTATATCGAAGTATGCGAAGGACTTTGGAAGAGGAGAAATCAAGTTGGAAGCGCATGGTTTAAAACCAACACACACATTCGGTGACCTTAATAATTATAATTCTCTTATTGATGATAAACTTGACAATGGCTTTACTGTAAGTGCCGTATTGAAAGTTGGATCTTCGTTGCCTGTTACTGTTGTTGCAAGAACCACGGATGGCAAAGAAGCATTCCCTGCCGGAACGGAAGTGGGATTCAAGTATAACAGTTCTACAGTCCTTGACCTTGGAGTTGGAAATGGGGCATCAATTACGCTTTATGATAAAGACAACAAGGAAATTGATACATATATTATATCGGGAACCGTATTGGGACTTGGCGTAATAAAGGTTAGTAAAGACGGTGAGATGATTTTGAAGGCACCTAAGGATTTCTCGTCTGCAAAGCTTCAGTTCCCTGGTGTTCTTGACCTTAATCTTGGCAAAGATAAAGTCAACTACGCTTTCGTTCGTATGGCACCGTCTCTTGCCTCTCACCACTGTAAAATCAACGCACCGCTGACACGCAATGTTGCAGCATACGAAAAGGAGTTCACTCTGCAGAGCAACCCTAATATTCCTGTCGTATGGAAAGTGGAAGAGCAGCCTGAAGGTTCAAACATCACTCTGGATGCAACAACTGGCAAGGTATCCAATATCAGCGTGCCTGGCGACTATAAATTCACGGTAGAGGTTACCCTCAAATCCGCAACCTATAGGGTTTAGTGGGATTTTGCTTGCAAAGCGACAA
>USSF01000085.1 GCA_900557405.1 uncultured Prevotella sp. | reverse complement strand
TCACAGGACGAATTATGGCAAGGCTTATCTATATTCATATTCTAATAATATATATTATCACGAGTTGACGAGTTGACAAGTTGACAAGGAGATTAGCCATATTGGTTTAAGCCTTGCAAGCGATAATTATCAAGAGAAAAGACAAATATAAAACCGGTATTTGTCCTCACGACAGATACCGGTTTCCTACTAACTAACAATCAAAAAATATTTTATAGAATCTTTATGTTTCCTATAGGTTCTTCTTCAGAAATTCCAGGATGCGGCTCTGCACTTCGGGGCCGCAATAGTGGGGCATGTCCCAGATTTCCGTCTCCAGCTTGTCGTCGGCGCCCTGACTCTTCCATACGGAGTGCATCTCGGCGAATGCCTTCTTCACGGAGACGGGAGGGAAGAGCTTGTCCTTGGAGCCGTTGATGAAGAGCATCGGCTTGGGACAGGCTATCGAGGCGATGTGGGGATAGTCCATGTAGCGGCGGATGCCGGGAATGAGGTTAGCCCATTCCTCATGGCGCTTCAGTCCGTAGTCGCGGTTTATCTGGTATTCCGTGGTGTGCATCCAGCATATCGCCACGCCGAGCTTCACCTTGTCGCTGAGCGCTGAGAGCATCCACGAGCGGTATGCCCCCATGGAGAATCCCATGCACGAGAGGCGGCTGGCATCCACTTCGGGCAGCGAGGCGAAGAAATCGGCGGAGTAGACATCATCAAAGTTCATCCACGAGCTAACGTTGCGCCCCATCATCATGAAGTTTCCGGCGATGTATTTGTATGTGTCCCATGTGGTACCGCCCTTCACTCCGCGGTCGCCCCAGAACGGAGCGTCCACGGCGAGGACCACGTATCCGCGGGAGGCAAGATAGTCGCCCACATACTGTTTGCCGTAGCAGCGCTCACACCATTTGTCGGCATCGTCCAATACGGAGTCGGCCACGGCAAACGGGCGTATCATCTTCTCCTTGCCGATGGAGAAATGTCCGCCGTGGTCGTGGAGCAGGAGTACTGCGGGGAACGGCCCTTTGCCCTCGGGCACCAGTTCGTATGCCTCCACGCGGGAGTATGCGTCGAGGTTGAAGGCAATCTTGCGTGCCTTGTATCCCTTGCGCTTCTCTTCGGCCACTACGGTCATGTCGTATGCCTTGGCGGGCTTCGGCGGCAGGAGCATCTCGCGGCGCAACACGTCGCGGGCGGCGCTGCGCCAGAGGTCAAACTGGTGTATGTCGCTGTTTCCCCACGCCATGGGGTAGGTGAGTTCCTGCTGCATCTGGTCGAGACAGACGGGCAGTTCGCCGTCGAACATGTATTTCTGCACTTCGTTTTGTGCGCCTGCAGATAGCGCTATGGTTGCCAGTATGGCTGCTGCTGTTGTTCTCATATCTCTTGTATGTTTTCCTATTCGTCAATATGCCGGCTGATGTTTCCCGTCGCTCCCACGGTCTGCACGGTGTATCCCTCGGCCTTGGTGTCGGCAATGTACTGCGTCTTCTGGGTTATCGCCACCACTTTTCCGCCGCGGCTGATGATGTATCCTCTGGCTCCGTCTACGGGGGTCCACGTGAGCTTGCGGCCCTTGGCGGTCACTTCTGGCGCTTCGGGTGCGCGGCATATCTGCTGCGGATTCCAGTTGTCGTCGCCTCGCAACACGTTGTCTATGGTGTATCGTGAGGCTTCGGCATCGGTGAGACGGTTTTTCGCCGTGCCCCAGATGGTGTCCTTCTGCTCCGTCAGCTTGTAGTAGCGGTCTATACGCCGGCTCAGGTCGAGCTTGTTTCCGGCGGCGTCCGTGGTGTTGTAGTCGGCGAATACGGCGGGCAGTGTGCTCATGTGGTCATACCAGCCCTCTTGGGGGATTGTCACTTCTGCCCGCGTGTCGATGAATACCGCTTTCGGACTGTGGAGCCAGGGTCTGCCCAGCCATATCTCCGTCTCCTGCGGATTGCCGGGTGCCGTGATGGTGGTGTTCTTCAATACGTAGCCCCATGTGGTTCCCTCGTCGTGCTTCGGCGCCACAATCCATCCGCCCTGCCTGCGCGTGATGTTCAGCGTGCAGCGGTCGAAGAATACGTTGCCCTGTCCGTAGAGGAAGTCGATGGCGCCCTCGATGAAGCAGTCCTTCACGTAGTTGCGCCAGTTCAGGGCGTTCGCCGTGCGGTATGTGTCCTGATAGGAAAGCATGGAGCATCGGTTCACGATGTTGCGGTCCATCTTGGTGTAGAGGGCGAGAGCCTGCGGTCCGTCCAGATGGCGTGTCCCCCAGGAGTTCTCGAAGGTGATGCCCTCCAGATAGGTGTCCGTGGCATGCACCACCATCGTGGCAGCCACGTCCACGGGCGAAGCGTTGGGTCCGCCGCTCACACGGTCATCGCTCACGCGGACCAGCCGTCGCGACTGTCCCACGAGATGCAGGTTCGGCTTGGAAGCCGGGATGTAAAGATGCTCGTGGTAGTGTCCCGCCTTGATATATATAATATAAGGTGTGGCGGAAGAGTCGGGCGCCGCGTCAATGGCGTCTTGTATCGTGGCGAACGAGCCGGTTCCGTCTTGCGCCACAATACAGTGGAACACTTTGTCGTCTGCATGAAGCTGGGTGGCCAGCATCGTGAGTCCGGCAAGGAAAAACCGTTTTATCATGAGGTGTTTCATATTTCTTTTGCTTTTGTTTAGAGATTATATTATTCTTGTCTTGAAATTACATTGTCAGAGTTTGAAGACCACATTATTTATATATAATGCCTTTGCCGTTCAGGTCATACCGTTGCATGGGTTGGGGTGGACGGTTGCCTGATTTCTGTTTTGCGATACAAATTTATGGAAAGTATGCGGCACGGAGGTGGGAAAATCAGTTATTTTAAGGAGAAAAATCGGTTTTTTCACTTGAGTAAGGGGTAAAAACAAGCAGATTGACCATATTTTCGACTTCAAAAATCGTTTTTTACCCATGCCTTAACACTTTATAAGGTATCTTTGCAAATGTAAAAGCCAATAAGGTTTGCCGGGGCATTCCCGTGGGTGCACGGCATTTGCGGAATGCTGCAAGGATATGACCGAAGGTACGGCCTATATATATAAGGAAGGGATGGAAGAAATCTTTCAAATGGCTGACAGGAATCATTCAAACAACTAATTAATAACAAAACCTAAAATCAGAGCTTATGGACAACAAGCTAAAACAAAATCTGAGAATGTTGTGCCTGCTTATGATGACCCTGATAGTTCAGGGCGTTTGGGCACAAGTAAGGACCGTCACCGGTACGGTGAGTGACGGCAAGGATCCTCTTATCGGAGTAACCGTACAGGTGAAGGGAAATGCCAAGGTGGGCACCATAACCGACATGGACGGAAAATACACCATCGAGGTCAGTTCGCCGGGAACAATCCTCGTATATTCCTATGTGGGCTATCAGACAACGGAGAAAATGGCAGGACAGAATGCCAAGCTCGACGTGGTGATGAAGGCCGACGACAAGAGCCTCGACGAGGTTGTCGTAGTGGGTTACGGCACGATGAAGAAGAGCGACCTCACGGGAAGCGTTTCGCAGCTGAAGGCAGAAGACTTCAAGAGCGGCAGCAACCTCTCGGCGCAGCAGCTTATGCAGGGAGCGTTTGCCGGTGTGAACATCGCACAGAACTCCGGTAAGCCGGGCGGTTCCACCACAATCCGAGTACGTGGAGGTACCTCTGTCAACGCAAGCAACGACCCTCTCTATGTAATCGACGGAGTGCCTATCGACGCATCCGCAGGTTCCGGACAGAGCAACATCAGCACTTACAACAACGACTTCTTCGACCAGGAGTCGGCCAACCCCCTCTCCATGCTCAATCCAAACGACATCGAGAGCATCGATGTATTGAAGGACGCTTCGGCAACGGCAATCTATGGTAGCCGCGGAGCCAACGGAGTAATCATGATCACCACGAAGAAAGGCAAGGCCGGAGTGCAGCAGCTCAACTACGGATACAGCATCGGATTCAGCACTGCTGCCAAGAAGCTCGACATGCTCTCTGGCGACGAATACCGCAAGGTGTGTACCGACCTCGGACTTCCGCTCAACGACGGCGGCGAGAACCACAACTGGCAGGACGAAATCATGCACACCGCACTGCAGCAGAGCCATTACCTCTCGTTCATGAGCGGTGGAGAATACACCAACTACCGTGCGTCATTGAGCTACAACAACAATGGCGGAATCATGCGCGGAGCGCGCAACGAGAGCTACAGCGGACGCGTTAACATCAACCACTCCGCACTTGACGGCAAGCTCAAGTTCGTCCTCAACATGAACTATGGCGAGACACATTCCAACCAGGCACCTACTTCGAGCACCGTGGGAAGCGAGATGGGTACGAGCATGCTCTACGAAGCATACGTCTTCAACCCGACTCTGCCTGTATACACAAGCGACGGCGACTACAACGATGTGCGCCCATACCGCGTGCAGCCTCTCTCTTATATCGATGAACTCATCGACAAGCGCAACAACAAACGCTTCATCGGTAACCTGAAGGCAGACTGGAACTTCTACAAGCCTTTCACCTTCGAGATGAACATCGGCTACACAAACAACAGTCAGGACAGAAACTCATACATATCAAAGAGCAACCTGTTGGGCGACGGCACCGGCGGACGCGTTACAGTGCAGCGCTTGAAGGACTACTCCAAGCTGATGGAACTCATCCTGAAATACAACCAGCAGTTCGGCGATCACCGCATCGATGCCATGGCCGGTTACTCATACCAGTATTTCTGGAACGAGGGAATCAACACGGCAGCCTACGGATTCCAATCAGACGAATTCAAATGGTATAACCTTGCAGCCGCAAAGACCATCGAGAGTCTAACAAGCTATGCGGAGAGCAACAAGCTCATCTCATTCTACGGAAGGGCAAACTACAGCTATGCCAACCGTTACCTCTTCACAGCCACAGTGCGCCGCGACGGTTCGAGTCGCTTCGGAAAGGACAACAAGTGGGGAACCTTCCCGTCGTTCGCCGCTTCATGGCGCATCACGGAAGAGCCGTTCTTCAAGTCGGAGGCCGTTTCAAACCTGAAGCTCCGTGCAAGCTGGGGTATGACAGGTAACCAGGAAATCGGTAACTACAACGCCATTTCTACACTCGGCGCACAGTCGTGGGGATATATCTTCGGCGGAGAAAAGAACACGGTGGTATTGCCTCAGCAGTATGCCAACCCTGACCTGAAGTGGGAGTCGACATCGCAGACCGACATCGGTCTTGACTTCGGATTCCTCAACAACCGCATCCGCGGTAGCATCGACTGGTATTACAAGAAGACAAAAGACCTGCTTCTCACAGTGGCCGTGCCTTCACCGTCGCTCATCACCACACAGCTCGCCAACGTGGGAGCAGTGAGAAACACGGGCGTGGAATTTGAACTCGGCTTCGACATCATGCATACAAAGGACTTCTCATGGGACGCTACGCTCAACTTCGCATCAAACAAGAACAAGCTGACAAGCCTGTCCAACAGCAAATGGTCGGGCGACGACGTGCTCTGGGCACCTTGCAACGGCGCCGGTCTTGCCGGCCAGTATTCGCAGCTCATCATGGTGGGCGAACCTCTCGGCACATTCTACGGCAAGAAGTTCGTCGGTCTCGACGAGAACGGAATGGAGATGTATGCCGACGACGGCAAGTCGCAGATCATCGGTTGCGCACAGCCTGACTTCACATACGGCATCACCACAAACCTGCACTACAAGAACTGGAGCCTCTCGCTTAACTTCCGCGGAAGCCAGGGCAACGACGTATACAACAATACGGCAAACAACTTCATGTATCTGAACAGTCTGCCAGGACGCAACGTGCTCACCGCTGCCGTGAACAGCGGAATCTCCGTGAACCAGGCAAAGACATACTCATCGCAGTTCATCGAGGACGGTTCGTTCTTCCGTCTCGACAACCTCACGTTGGGTTATGACTTCAAGCTCCCGGCACTGAAGATTACAAACGCCCGCGCTTACTTCACAGCCCAGAACCTCTTCTGCATCACAGGCTACGACGGTCTTGACCCAGAGGTAAACACCGACACACAGGGCAAGGGCGGTTCAATCCTCGGCGTGGACTATCTGAGCTACCCACGTTCGCGTACGTTCATCTTCGGAGTCAATGTGACATTCTAAATTGATGGGAACATTCATGTTTAACAACAAAAATGAAAATCTATGAAAGCAACTAAGATAATGACAAAGGCTGCCATTCTGCTGCTTGGCGGCATAATGGCAACAAGCTGCACCGACCTCGACGAGGAGCTCTATGGCAGACTGACGCCGGACAACTACTACCAGAATGAGGCACAGGCGCTCTCCTCGCTTGCCGGATGCTATGAATATATGGCTTACATGAGCCGTGCGGGCGGCGACAGCTGGCGTATCGGCGAATACGGCACGGACGAGCTCTTCTGCCCCGGACGTTCCAACGGCGGATGGTATGACGAATACGTGAATCAGATCATGGAACACAAATGCACGCCGGACAACGACCGCTTGAACGTTTGCTGGAACACATACATCTTCCCGGGCATCGGTGCAGACAATGCCGTGCTTGCAGCGATGGAAGGTTCAGCAGTGAAGGACAGACTCACCGGACCTATCGCTGAGGTGAGGGCCCTGCGTGCCTATGAGTACTTCTATGCGATGGATTATTTCGGAAACGTGCCTCTCTTCACAGACCCGCGTCCGGATGCAAACAACATGCCGAAGACTACTCCAAGGGCTGAGGTGTTCAAGTTTATAGAGACAGAACTCCTGGCTGCCGCCGAAGACCTGCCTTCTGCAAAGGATGTTGACGCAAGCTATTACCCACGCCTCACCAAGGAGGCTGCATACACGCTGCTTGCTTCGCTCTATCTTAACGCCGAGGTATATACCGGCACACCGCGCTGGGCAGACTGCGAGGCAATGTGCAACGTAAGCGTATCGGTATTCACGTATTGCCACAAAAAACTGATCAAGAGAGGAGGC
>USSF01000084.1 GCA_900557405.1 uncultured Prevotella sp. | reverse complement strand
TGCTGTCGTACAACAGTGAGGTAACTACTCATGCCCTAGGGGTCTGAGTAGTTACATTAATTTCCCTTCCATTTAAAAAAGATAAAATAATAGCATAAAGAGGGTGGATTGCCCCACAGAACCCTTCGTCATGTTGGTCTTCTGCACAAACAATCCCTCCCCTATGAAAGATAAAGATTTTACCTTTATCCACTTTTAGCCGATAAATCGGATTAAAAAGTACTTTCATTAACTTGCCCTTTGTTTTGAACATCCAGAACTACAGCTTATGCTGCAGCCTTGTGAACATGTAGTTTGGCATGACGGAAAAAGAGGAGGTACTCCTGATAAATTATCACCACCTGCCAATGTTTCCATTTCTGAATTTAGGAGAATTTCAGATTCTTCTAAAAAACTCTTTTTAATTAGATCTTCCATAATGTGTAAAATGTGCCTACTCGTTACTATTAGCTTTTCGGTTACCGCTCCTGCTTACCAGTTTGGTCTGGATATAATATTGTTGATAAAATATCTATATTGACTTACACTATAGAACTAATACTACTAGAATCAAAAAGCATAATTCAAATCATTGATTTTTATACTTTAAGTGTCATTACATTCTCTAACTCAATCCAACATATTGGATGTTATATATGAAACAAGAAAACACTTATTTGTATGCATTTCGACTCTTTACTTTACAAAAATCGCAATTTATCCTTTAGATTACAATAATTTGCCCATAAAATTTCAACAAATATTATATTTTTAACATTTAACCATTATCAAATGCACATAATGTCACATTTGTGCATATTTTTTTATAAATTTTATTTGTTTCATGTATTTTTCATACTATTTCTTGAATTGGTTTTTAGGATGATAAAACCAGAAGAGGCAATGGTTGCTGCATAAGGATTCAGAAACAAGATTCTGCCTCTATCAGGAATCAGAGGATATTCATTGACGAAGAAAAACAGATTACAGATACCACCAGTCCGAAGCATGGATTGGAAGACAAGGACTACAGCGCCGCTTGGCAAACGCCAAACGGCGCTTGTTTTTTTCTCCACCCGATGCTTTTGGCAGGACTTTATTCGTGTTTTACGTTTATTTTCATTAAGTTTGCACAATATATTGACGTAAACAAGAACCATGTCCGCCGGATGGGGGACAAGACAATAAAAACATCTGAACTATGATAATAAAATCGGATTGCTTCCTGCCATGCACGGATTTCGCCGAAATTGAGTCTACACTGACCCAATTGAGGGAATGCAGGGCCGTGAAACATATCAATCTGCTCGTTTCCGAGGAGTTTGCCAAGAACAATGTGGCACCTAAGGGATGCACAATGATAGTGGTGGACAACATACAGTCGTCTGCTGCCATCTGCAGCATCGCCGACAACGTGGACTGCGAATACGCACTGCTATACACCAAGGCCACACCGCTCACCATCGGGCTTTACGCCATAAGGAGAATGCTGCGTGTGGCAGTGGAGACCGACGCCGAAATGATTTACAGCGACCACTACTCTGTGGAGAACGGAGTGACCGTGGCCCATCCCGTAATCGACTATCAGGCCGGAAGTCTGCGCGACGACTTTGATTTCGGCAGCGTGATAGTAATAAAAGCCAAGACCCTAAAGGAATATGCCGCCGCCAACGCCGGAAAGGAATACAGATTCGCCGGACTCTACGACCTGCGCCTATTCCTCAGCCGCAAGGGCAGCATCTTCCATATCAACGAATTCCTCTACACCGAAGAGGAGAGCGACACGAGAACAAGCGGCGAAAAGCAGTTTGACTACGTGAACCCGCGCAACCGCGAGGTGCAGATGGAAATGGAGAAGGCCGTGACGGAACACCTGAAGGCTGTCGGGGCATTCATCGACACGGCGTATTACGAGACGCCCGACTTCAACGAACAGACATTCGACTGCGAGGCTTCGGTCATCATCCCCGTAAGGAACAGGGAGAAGACGATATGCGACGCCGTGGACAGTGCGCTCTCACAGAAGACCAAGTTCAAGTTCAACGTAATCGTGGTGGACAACCACTCCACCGACAAGACCACAGAACTGCTCGCCGGCTACGCCAAGAAGGAGGAACAAGGCGACGGCAAGCCACGGCTCATACACATCATTCCCGAAAGGAACGACCTCGGCATCGGCGGATGCTGGAACGTCGCAGTGAACGACCGCCATTGCGGCCGCTTCGCCGTGCAGCTCGACAGCGACGACCTCTATTCCTCGCCCAATACGCTGCAGGCCATCGTGGACGAATTCCACAAGCAGCATGCGGCGATGATCATCGGCAGCTACCGTATGTGCGATTTCGACCTCAACACCCTGCCGCCAGGTCTCATCGACCATGCCGAATGGACCGACGACAACGGATGCAACAACGCATTGAGGATAAACGGACTCGGTGCGCCGAGGGCTTTCTTCACGCCTCTCGTCAGACAGATCCTGTTCCCTAACACAAGCTACGGCGAGGACTATGCCATGGCACTCGCCTTCTGCCGCCGCTACAAGATAGGCAGGATATTCTCCGAACTGTATCTCTGCCGCCGCTGGGGAGGCAACAGCGATGCCGCCCTGAGCATAGAAAAGGTGAACGCAAACAACCTGTACAAGGACCGTCTGCGCACGATGGAGCTGTCGGCAAGGCAGATGGTGATGAAGGGCAAGACAGACTTCATGGACGACAACTCGCTCCACCGCTTCTTCAACCGGCAGATGGAACAATGGGAGCTGGCGCGAAACAACTTCCGCAACCTCTATAACGTGGAGCAGCGCTCGCTCAGCATCGACGGCAACACGCTGCGCGTGCAGTTCAATCCCGCCCGCATCGTGTCCACAGGAGCCAGGATAGACAGGAAGTCCATCGCCAAGCGTCCATGCTTCCTCTGCCGCAAGAACAGGCCGGAGGAGCAGATGACGAAGATAATAGACAAGGATTTCGAGATTCTCGTGAACCCCTACCCCATCCTGCCCGTACATTTCACCATCCCCATGCGCTCCCACCAGCCGCAGGCAATCCTCGGCTGCTACAGCGAGATACACCGCATACTGACCAGCTGGCCGGAGCTCGTGGTATTCTATAACGGACCGAAATGCGGAGCCTCCGCCCCCGACCACTGCCATTTCCAGGCCGGATGCAGCGGCTTCCTGCCCATACAGACCGGATGGCAGCGCTATTCGAGAAACATGACCGAACTATACAGCACGGCAGAAGGCGACAGCATTTCCATCATCAACGAATACCCCACCCCTGCCCTGCTCATACGCAGCCACAGCCAGAAGACCGATGCGGAACTCTTCAAGGTGGTATACAAGGCTCTGCCACACAACCCCGGAGACTCCGAACCGATGATGAACCTCGTATGCTGGCGGACGGAAGACACCTTCTTCACCGTGGTATTCGCCAGAGGGAAACACCGTCCCGACTGTTATCCGCAGCCGGAGGGCGCCGCTGAAGACGCGTCATTCATGATCAGTCCGGGAGCCCTCGACATGGCCGGCCTCATCATCACGCCGAGGAAGGAGGACTTCGACAGACTGACAGCCGAAAAGGCCATAGCAATACTGAAGGAGGTGAGCCTGGGCGACACACAGTTCCAGGAAACCGCCGCAAGGATACAGAGCGCCGCAAAGAAGCAGTCGGCAATATCCGCCATCTGCCCCAAGCACCATGAGCCAAACGTGCATGTGGGCATCGTGAGCGGAGAGAAGATAGAATTCTCGCTCAACGGCGAATACTCCGCCAAGGGCGAGACGATAACCGGCAGGCAGACAGTGGAATTCTCCGAGGGCGGAATATTATGGAACGGAAACCAATACCGCGAACTGTGCTTCTCGCCGAAGGGCGAAAAGGCATCATTCTCGCTCTTCGACGTAACCATCGGAGTGAATTTCCATTGGGAACGCAAGGAGACGCAGACATTCCTCGGCGAACTGCACCTTGTGGTGGAAGCCGACAAGATATGCGCCATAAACACGCTGCCCGTGGAGAAATACCTGGAGAGCGTCATCTCAAGCGAGATGAGCGCCACGTCGAGTCTCGAACTGCTCAAGACCCACGCCGTAATCTCCCGTTCATGGCTGCTGGCACAGATGAAGAAGAGAAAGGAAGTGGCGGAATCTGGCAACAATTTCTTCTCGTTCATCAAGCAGGACGACATGTTCATCCGTTGGTACGACCGCGAGGACCACACCATATTCGACGTTTGCGCCGACGACCACTGCCAGCGCTATCAGGGAATAACGAAGGAAACCTCCAGTCATGTGGCGGAGGCGATAAAGATGACCAAGGGACAGATCCTGATGTATGACGACGACATCTGCGACGCCCGCTTCTCCAAATGCTGCGGCGGCGTGAGCGAGGAGTTCCAGTATTGTTGGGAGGATTCGCCCAAACCATATCTCATCGCCGTGCGCGACACACGGGAGGGAATGACGCAGCAGGGCGCCGACGCCCTGCCCGACCTGAGCGACGAGGCGACAGCCGAAACCTGGATACGCACCAGTCCGGAGAGCTTCTGCAACACGCAGGACAAGAAAATCCTCTCGCAGGTACTCAACGACTACGACCAGGAGACCGCCGACTTCTATCGCTGGCACGTGACCATCACCCAGAAGAAACTCAAGGCGCTGATAGCCGAAAAGCTAAAGATGGACTTCGGCGACATCCTCGACCTGAAGGCCATTGAGCGCGGCAGAAGCGGCAGGATAAGCAAACTGCAGATCATCGGCACCGGCCGCACCTTCACCATCGGCAAGGAGCTGGAGATAAGGCGCGCACTGAGCGACACGCATCTCTACAGCAGCGCATTCGTAGTGGACAAGGAAGACGTGGACGCTGACGGAGTGCCGCAAAGCTTCCGCCTAACCGGAGCCGGATGGGGACACGGAGTGGGCCTCTGTCAGATCGGCGCCGCCATGATGGGCGAACAGGGCTTCGACTACAGCCAGATTCTGCTCCACTACTACCGTAACGCCGAAATAAAGAAAATATACTGAAAATGAGAAACAAGATATCCCCGTGGGCATGGGTGCCCACACTGTATTTCGCCGAAGGACTGCCCTACATCGCAGTCACCGTGCTCGCCATAGAAATCTATATGCAGCTCGGACTGAGCGACGCCGAAGTGACATTCTATACCTCGTGGCTCTACCTGCCGTGGATGATAAAGCCGCTGTGGAGCCCGTTCCTTGACCTCTACAAGTCCAAGCGCTGGTGGATAACTACCATGCAGCTGCTCGTGGGAGCCGCCTATGCCGGAGTGGCGTTCACCATCCAGGCATCATGGTGGCTGCAGGGCACGATATGCTTCTTCTGGATGATGGCATTCGCAAGCGCCACACATGACGTGGCAGCCGACGGATTCTATATGATGGGCCTCAACGAGCGCGACCAGGCATCATTCGTGGGCATACGCAGCACATTCTACCGCCTGTCGATGATCTTCGGCAAGGGGGCGCTCATAGCCCTCGCCGGCAGCCTGCAGGTTGTGTTCCGCTATCAGATAAAGTATTCGTGGTGCCTGATATTCTTCGCCCTCACCGGCCTGTTCATCGCCCTGTTCCTTTATCACAACTACATCCTGCCGCATCCCAAGGAAGACATCAACCACGACGAGAAGCGCACGGCCGGCGAACTGATGACTGAGTTCTGCACCACCTTCGCCACATTCTTCCAGAAGAAGCAGATACTGCTCGCCATAGCTTTCATGCTGCTGTTCCGTCTGCCCGAAGCACTGCTCACACCCGTATCGCAGCTCTTCCTGCAGGCACAGCCGAGCAGGGGCGGACTGGGGCTTTCGCCGATGGAATTCGGACTGGTAAACGGCACGGTGGGCGTCATCGGACTCCTCCTCGGCGGAATCCTCGGCGGAATCATGGCGAGCCGCGACGGACTGAAGCGCTGGCTGTGGCCGATGACCTTCGCCATCACCATCCCAAACATCACCTACGTGTTCCTCGCCTTCGACATGCCCGACAGTCTCTTCATCATCAACCTCTGTGTATTCATCGAGAACCTGGGCTACGGCTTCGGCTTCAGCGCCTACATGCTCTTCATGATATTCTTCAGCCAGGGAGAGCACAAGACATCCCACTACGCCCTCTGCACCGGTTTCATGGCGCTCTCCATGATGCTCCCCGGTCTGTTTGCCGGTGCCCTCGCCCAGACCGTCGGCTACCAGTGGTTCTTCGTCATCGTGATGATAAGCTGCCTTCTCCCCTTCGTCGTAGCCTCATTCCTCAGAATACCTGAGGAGTTCGGCAAACAGGACAAAGAGGAATAAGACTGAAGCTACATTGGAACCGAACGAGAAAAGCGGTTGGATGATGACCACAAGAGTCATTACCCAACCGCTTTATGTATTGTATGTATGAATCGCTGGATGTAATCCGGAGATTACTTGTAGAGCTTCATACCGATGTTCAAACCGACTGTAGCCATAATTGCGAATGCTACTACACCTGCTGTTACTAACATAAATGTCAACATAATTAATTTCCTTTCTTTTTAGTTATCGTTAAACAATCTTTTTACCGCTGCTCTCTTTGCAGCTTTCTAATACCTTATCCTTTATTTCTGCGGCAAAGGTAATGTCTTTTGTGTTCGCACACAAGAATCTTCTCCATTGAGTGGAGAAATCCTCCCTTTTATTGATTTTCGTCAAAAGCCGGTATCGAAGAAGAAAGAAAAAAGTAAGCCGATTGATATAAATCATGTCAAAAACATGACAATATTATGACAAAACAGCAGATATATTGACAAATTCGCTGACTTTCTGTCATAACGTATTAGAATTAAGAGTTTAGAAACGAAGTTCGGCAGCCGAAAAGAAAGCCAATGTAGAGTAATCTCGCTTTGCTGTGATTTAAAATTATCGAATTAAGAATTGTAATCGCTTAGCAGCGGTTTATAATTTTAAAAAAATTTCGACCTGTACGGTTGAACTTTTTTATCTTTATTTTTGAAGTAGACGAGTAA
>USSF01000083.1 GCA_900557405.1 uncultured Prevotella sp. | reverse complement strand
GCGACCTCCAGGTTATGAGCCTGGCGAGCTACCAACTGCTCCACTCCGCGATATTAACCATAATGAAAAACAACTCATTGCTGAATTGCGAGTGCAAAGGTAGAGAGTTTTATTGATATGGCAAAATAAATAGTGTAAAAAATGAAATTAATCTTTGGATATTGATTTAAATCAACCTGTAGGCCTTTTAGAGTTCTGCGTTTTCTTTATTGATATGATGTGAGGTTGGGTAGGGTACTTGTCTACGTGGCCATGGCCAGGCGGTGAGGAAGCATTGGGCAAAGGAAGTAATCTGACGGAACTGTAAAGTGAATCCGGTAAACGTCAAACCGAACAATATAAATATGTATGTATTGGCGCATGGAATTTGGCGGAGCGCATTTATGACTGTGGACTTGTAGGATGTCGGGATATGTGTGGTGAGGAATTTTTTAAGGTTAAAATTTAAAAAATGTAATCATTATCAGTGGGAAATGCTTAATTTTGCAAGATATAATGAATTGTAGGGAATTATAAACATTAACAACAATACAACTTGATGAAGCAGTTTAGATTAGTTGACAATATCTTCGGATGGCTGGCTTTCTTTATCGCCGCCTTCGTGTATTGCAGCACTATCGAACCGACAGCCAGCTTTTGGGACTGTCCTGAGTTTATTACTACAGGTTATAAATTGGAGGTAGGCCACCCGCCTGGCGCACCTTTCTTCATGCTCACGGCAAACCTCTTTTCTCAGTTTGCCAGCGACCCGTCGCAGGTGGCGAGGATGGTGAACACGATGAGCGCACTGCTAAGTGCCACGTGTATCCTGTTCCTCTTCTGGAGCATCACCCATCTTACGAGGAAGCTCCTGCTCAAGGACTGGAGCGACATGAGTCTCTCCAAGCTTATCGCCATTGAGGCGAGCGGAATGGTGGGCGCTTTGATATATACGTTCAGCGATACATTCTGGTTCAGTGCCGTCGAGGGTGAGGTTTATGCCTATTCGTCAGCTTTCACGGCTATTGTCTTCTGGCTCATCCTGAAATGGGAAGACCATGCCGACGAGCCCCACAGTGACCGCTGGCTCGTGCTCATCACGTATATGACGGGCTTGAGTATCGGTGTCCATCTGCTGAACCTGCTCTGCGTTCCGGCAATCGTGCTTGTGTTCTATTTCCGCAAGTTCCCCAATGCCAATGCCAAGGGTGCTCTCGTGGCACTTATGGTGTCGTTTGCCCTTGTGGCTGCCATCCTTTATGGTGTGGTGCCGGGCATCATCAAGGTGGGCGGATGGTTTGAGCTGTTCTTTGTGAATACGCTCGGATTCCAGTTCAATACCGGTGTCATTATTTATATCATCCTGCTGATAGCCACCGTGATATGGGCCATATACGAGAGCTATACCGACAAGAGCCCTATGCGCGGAAACCTTTCGTTCGTGCTTTCTGTGGGCATGTTGGGTATTCCGTTCTACGGCTTCGGATGGTCGGCGTTCTTTATCGGCGTAGTCGTTATGGCGGTGCTCTTCTATCTGCTCAAGCTGAAGAAGGCAGGCAAGCCTATCGTCAGCGCGCGTATCAAGAACACTATGCTGCTCTCGATGCTGATGCTGATGATAGGATATTCCACATATACGGTTATCGTGATCCGTTCCACGGCGAATCCGCCGATGGACCAGAACTCCCCAGAGGATATCTTTACGCTGGGCAGCTATCTGAGCCGCGACCAGTATGGCGACCGTCCTCTGTTCTACGGGCAGGCATATACATCGCAGGTGGCTTTCGACCGCGACGGCGACTACTGCGTGCCGGCCAAGTCTACGGGAGCTCCCGTATACCAGCGTAAGGAGAAGGCTTCGAAGGATGAGAAGGATTCATACTTCATCGTGAGCACAAAGGATAAATACAAGTATGCGCAGAATATGCTGTTCCCGCGTATGTATGACTCTTCACATGCTGATGCCTACGAGAGTTGGATGGGCGGAGTGGACGGTCATATGGTGGACTACGACCGCTGTGGCGAGATGGTCCAGGTGAAGATGCCTTCGCAGATTGACAATATCAGGTTCTTCCTGTCTTATCAGTGCAACTTCATGTATTGGCGCTATTTCATGTGGAACTTTGCCGGAAGGCAGAACGATCTGCAGGGCAACGGTGAGCTGGAGCATGGCAACTGGATTTCGGGTATTCCGTTCCTTGACAACCTGCGCCTCGGCGACCAGAGCCAGCTGCCTGATGACCTGAAGACGAACAAGGGGCACAACGTGTTCTACTGTCTGCCGCTTCTGCTCGGACTGCTCGGTCTGTTCTGGCAGGGACTGGCCAGGGGAGAGAAGGGAACCCAGCAGTTCTGGGTGGTGTTCTTCCTCTTCTTCATGACAGGTCTTGCCATCGTGATTTACCTCAACCAGACGCCGATGCAGCCGCGTGAGCGTGATTATGCTTATGCCGGTTCGTTCTATGCCTTTGCTATATGGTGTGGTATGGGAGTAGCTGCCATCCTCGACTTGCTTAAGAGGAAGTTCAAGGTGGAGAGCACTGCCGTTACGGCAATCGTTTCGGTTGTCTGTCTGCTCGTGCCGATACAGATGGCAAGCCAGACCTGGGACGACCACGACCGCAGCGGACGCTACACCTGCCGCGATTTCGGACAGAACTATCTGATGTCCTTGCAGGACAAGGGCAACCCAATAATCTTCACCAACGGAGACAATGACACCTTCCCGCTCTGGTATGACCAGGATACGGAGGGCATCAGAACCGACGCCCGCGTCTGCAACCTGTCTTATCTGCAGACCGACTGGTATATCGACCAGATGGTGCGTCCGGCATACGATTCGCCTTCGCTGCCTATCACTTGGCCGCGACTCGACTACTGTTCGGGTACCAACGAATACGTGGAGGTGCATCCGGAGCTGAAGGCTGAGGTGCAGAAGCTCTATGCCGAGCATCCGGAACAGGCAAAGGCCCAGTGGGGCGAGAATCCGTTTGAACTGAAGAACATACTGAAGTATTGGGTGCGCAGCAAGGATGCCGAGACCCATATCATCCCTACGGACACCCTCTATATGACAATCGACAAGGAGGCTGTGAAGAAGAGCGGCATGATGATGGCTTCGGACACTATTCCGGATAAGATGGTAATCTCGCTGAAGGGCAAGAGAGCTCTCTACAAGAGCGACCTGATGATGCTCGAGCTCATCGCACAGAGCAACTGGGTGCGCCCGATATACGTGGCAACCACCGTGGGTGCGGAGAATTACATGAATCTGGGAGACAACTTCATACAGGAGGGACTCGCCAACCGTATCTCGCCGTTCACCACGAACAAGAGCGGAGCGAAGAATTTCGATACGGAGAAGGTCTACAACAACGTGATGAAACGCTTCAAGTTCGGCGGACTCAGCAAACCGGGCCTCTATCTCGACGAGACGGTGATGAGGATGTGTTATACCCACCGCAAGCTGATGGCCACACTTGCCATGCATCTCGTGCTCGAAGGAAAGACGGCCAAGGCCAAGCAGGTGCTTGCCTATGCCGACAAGATGATACCGGAATACAATGTGCCGGTGAACTTCATGAGCGGTGGTCTCGACTATGCTGAGGCATACGCCCTTGTAGGCAACAAGGCGAAGGCAAAGTATATGCTCAACGCCGTGACGAAGAAGGCAAAGCAGTATATCGACTGGTATCTGAAGCTCGATACCAACCGCTTCCTCATGTCGCAGCAGGAGATAATGCTCCAGTTCTACGTGCTCAACAAGGCATCGGAGTCTGCTGCACTCTTTGACCCAGGCATGGCAAAGGCCTTGCAGCGCAGCCTTTCCAACTATATGAGAATTTATGAAGCGAAGGGCGGACAACCCTTACAGTAAAAAGGCAATAACGGAATGAAGTCTGGCGCATCATGCAGAGTCATGGTGCTGCCGGACTTCGTTCGGATAAACCTCTTTCATACGAACGAATAATATATGATAATAGAGCAACCCGCAATGTGGCTGCGCTGGCTTTATCCCAGGGCCACATGGAGAATGGACAAGAAGGAGAAGGCGGTTTACCTCACCTTCGACGACGGTCCTATCCCAGAGGCAACTCCCTTTATCCTCAAGACTTTAGCGGAATTCAACATACACGCCACATTCTTCATGGTGGGCGACAATGTGAGGAAGCATCCCGAACTCTATAAGCAGATTGTTGAAGCAGGGCATCAGGTGGGCAACCACACGTTCAACCACTGGGGAGGATTCAAACATTCGACCAAGGCATACAGTGCGAATGTGGAGAAGGCGAACGAATTGATAAAGAGCCATCTGTTCCGTCCGCCCCACGGCTGGATGAGATGGGAACAGTATTTCTGGATAGGCAGGAAATACCGCATCGTGATGTGGGACCTTGTGACGCGCGACTACAGTAAGTGGATGACGGCTGACGACGTAGTGAACAACGTGAAGCGATACGCGCGCAACGGGTCGATAATCACGTTCCACGATTCGTTGAAGAGCATCGACAAGCTTCATTACGCCCTGCCCGAAGCGTTGAGGTGGCTGAAGGCTGAGGGGTATGAATTCAAGACATTCGAATGATTATGGAAAAGATAGAAAAAGACAAAGTGCTCGCCGCCGTGGTGCGCACTTTTTTTAAGTATTTCACTTTGGGCATCATAGAGGCATACGCCGATGACCCCAATGATATGAGCGTGTATGAGCCGAAGAGCGTGAAGCAGTTTGTTGTCAAACATTTCGAGAAATACTCTCAGACTTTCAACGAAGAGGCATTTTATGCCTTCTCCCGTATGAACTATCTTGAGGAAGAGGTGGAAGAAGAGCTGAAGAAATTCATGTCCGGCGGCAATGTTTCTGCTATGGAACTGATGCGCTTTGCATGTCGTGGCGATGAATTCTATTCTACTATGGTGAGCGAGTATAAGCGCAACATGGAGCTGTTGCTTTGCGGAATATTCTCAGCCACTCCTGAACAGGCTTCGCAGTACAGCCGTTGCAGTTCGATAGGAGAGATGGCGCAGGACAATGCCGAAGCCATCATCAACCGGATTGCCAACAAGGCATACGAGAAGGGGAAGAGCATAAAAGAAAAGTAAAGAACCAAAGTTTTTTTTCTAAAAAAATAGCAATGAATTCCTTGTTCCTACTTCAGTTTGCCTGTTTCATTTTCATGCTTGTCAATGCCGCCTTTATCGGGCTGAGCAGTATTCATGCAAAATGGAAGAACAAGCGCTACGAGCGTTCGCGCTGGATGCTGTTCTTTGCCTTCATTGGTTTTGCCGTGCAGTATCTGTTGCAGATGCGTTTAGGACTGCGGGCATCGGGCGACGATACGGGAGCAGTGGTAAACATGCTTGTGTATACCCCTTGCTTCACTCTAATATCCAAGGCTATATATAATGTAGAGGCAACACACAACCGCCGCCGTGGTATAAATACGGTCAGCAGCCTGTTGTATGCAGCAATCCTTATGGCGTTTGCCTTTGGATATTGGCGTTCCGGCAACCTGCACATCGGTATATGGCTGTATGTCATGCTTTTCTTCTATAGCATAAGCATGGTATATTTTGTAGCAGCAAACATCCGGGAGATGACGAAGCGCCGCAAGATGCTCGAAACGCTAACGGCTTCCGACATGCTGCCCTACGTGCGCTATTCACGTGCGAGTCTCTTTATCCTCGGTTCCACGGTGCTCTTCATGCCGGCAGCAATCCTCTCCACCACCTTATTATATATTATAGGTCCTGTGGTGCTCTTGGCGTTGTTGTTCTTCAATGTTACGTTCATCTCGCTCGGCAGCAGCTATGTTCCTACAGAAGAACTCTTGGATATGGATACAGAAAGTATGGCTGAAACACCGGAAATGGATTTAGCCAATAAATCAGAGGAACAGACAGACTCGGAGTCGTCTTCAGCAAGCAATGGCGTCTCTACCGAGGGTCAGCCAACCTCTCTTTCTGCCGAACGCTGCGAACAGATAGGCAAGTTGCTCGACAAGTGGTGCAAGGAGCAAGGTTATAAAGACAGTGGCGTAAATATGCTCTCGCTCTCCTGCTCCCTGCATATATCGTAGAATGAGCTGACCCGTTATTTCGACCAGTGCTTAGGTTCCACCTTCCGGGTATGGCTCAGCGATATCCGCTTTAATGCCGCCAAGGAGATGATGAAGAATTTTCCGGACTACAGCAATGATGTTATCTCTGCCGAGTGTGGCTTCTCTGCCCGCACACAGCTTTACCGCATCTTCAAGGCAAAGTTGGGATGCACACCTACTGCATGGCGTGAAGAACAGAAGTAGTAATTTTTTTGAATGGTTTTAACCAATAAGGAGTTTAGAACATTTTTTCTCTTTATTTTGTAAAGAAAACATATACCACGAGAGTCAAGCAATGCTTCTTTTGGCAAGAAGCTATGCTTTTTCGGGAGAGAAGCTATGCTTTGCTCCCCGAAAAGCATAGCTCGGCTGAAAAGCTTGTAAAATAAGGGGTTCTGAGAAAAGTGTTCTAAAAGTCGTATTTCTCTTAAAATATCTGGTGAATTAAAAGGATAGGGCAAAAAAAAGGTGTAGCTTTCCCTCATTACATGTAACTTTCCCCACGAAAGCTACACCTAAACAACACGAAAGCTATACTTTTGCGGGTAAAAGCTACATCTTTTTTCTTGGAATGTTCATAAATTTGTGGCATGGAAAAATTCACGTCAACTTTCTCGAGTGATGAACTGACGGCATTTTCCGTTATCCTGTTCATCATCATTGCCGCTGCCGTTACGGGGTATGTCATGGTGCACAACTACTGTACATATCTCGATGACCATCCCAGTGAGCGGTTCTCAATGTCTGATTTCGCCCGTAGGGAGCGGTTTTATATATGGCTCTTCCTTGGCTTCGTCTTCGTGGTGGTAACAGGACTGGTGGTTTGCCTGTTGGCATAAATTTGCAACAGTTGCAAGAGTCATCTGATTCTCTATAGCAAAGAATAACTGTAATAAATAATAATCATAAACATAAACTGCAATACTATTATGAAAACTATGAAAATTTTCCGTAAGCTTTCTCTTGGGTTCGCATGCAGACTCGTGATGCTAACGGTGCTCCTTCTTGTGGGGGAGGCTGTCCGAAAACCTATTAGGATAGCGAACAGCTAATTTGGATAAAC
>USSF01000082.1 GCA_900557405.1 uncultured Prevotella sp. | reverse complement strand
AAATGGACACACAACGAGTTTAATATTTTTATATTGGGTGTTTTGACACACCCTCTTTAAAGTTTCTTTTTTACCCTCATCCCTCACTAAAACCGTCGGATGTCCTGTATCTATGAACTTTTCGGGATGTGAGGGATGGAGTAAGGGATCATTTCATCCTTCATTGTTTTCTCACGCTTGTCAAAACCACTGGTCTATGGGTCGTAAACCAGTCACTAGCAAGTAGTAAATGACTGAGTTATGCATCACAAGTGACCGGATTCTTATTTATCCCTCACAGCTCCGAAACACCCATAAAAAGAGAGTTTCCAGAGCATTTAGTGAGGGATGAGGGTAAAAAAGATAAAACATCAGTTAGTATCAAGAAGCATTTCCAGCTTGTCAACAAGATACAGTGGTATGTTTACAAGTCACATGCACATTCTTGGTATTAAAAATATTTATAATCTTCCCCTCCCAAATAAGAAAGATGAACTTTTTGTAAAAGCAATAGCTAACATTAGGAATATTCGCTCTTTTTTCATATATTTGCAGGAACAACAATAAAAACGTGATGCCTTATGATGGTAAACATTGCAAACCCGATATACGACTCCGTGTTCAAATATCTCATGGAGGACGAACGCATAGCGAAAACGCTGATTTCTGCTCTCTTGAAAAAGGAAGTGGTTGAAGTAGATATGCGCCGTAACGAATATACTAACGGAAACAGGAACAAAATTTCCATGTTCCGCATAGACTTCGGAGCACGGATTAAGGAGGACGACGGCTCTACAAAACTTGTGCTTATAGAGTTGCAGAAGACATGGCTGGAGACGGAAACTCTGCGCTTCCGCCAATACCTCGGTGCACAGTATGCCAATCCGGAAAACATTCTGAAAGACTGCGAGAACGACGGTTACGGTATACCGATGATTGCCGTGTATCTGCTCGGCCACAAGGTGGGCGACATAGAAGAACCGGTTCTGTACGTAAAGCACAAGGCTCTTGACTATGACGGCAATCATGTGACAAAGGGTATCCCGGACCCGTTTGTTGACAGTCTTACCCATGACAGCATTATCGTTCAGATACCGCGCTTGAGAGGACATGTAAACAACCGTCTTGATGAGGTGTTAAGCGTATTTGACCAAAGTCAGAGAGAAGTCGGTAACCACCAGGTGTTGAGCGTAGATGAAGACAAGTTCAACGGTGACATGGAGATGATGCACATCCTGCACCGTCTCATCACGGCAGCCTCAGATTCAAAGCTGCGTCAAGACATGAACGTTGAGGATGAATTCTTCTCTGCAATAGAGAATCGCGACACGGCAATATTACAGAGAGACAAGAAGATAGCGATGCAAGACGAAACTATCTCCAAGCAAGGTGAAACTATCTCCAAGCAAGGTGAAACTATCTTCAAGCAAGGTGAAACAATCTCCAAGCAAGGTGAAACTATCTCCAAGCAAGGTGAAACTATCTCCAAGCAAGACGAAACGATAGCAGCACAGAAAGAACAAATACTTTCGATGGTAAAAGGTATGTTCAATAGTGGTATGCCTAAAGAGCAGATAGCTGATATAACAAAACTTTCAACAGACGAGATAGAACGTCTGCTTAACAGTTAATAACTCCGTGTGAATATATAAAGATTCGTTAGTACTTTTATAGTCACAAAAAATATCTTAATTCCACAAACAGCACGTGTGGAATTAAGATTTTTATTTATATCTGGAAATGCCTGGAATACAGGCTAAAATACAGGCAAGCACATCAGCTGATATACTAAAGTGAGTGCCATGCGACGGTGACCCTCGTTGTTGGGATGCAGACGGTCAGCGTCGGCATTGTTGAAGAACTGCGCATGTTCGTCCATCAGCGGATAGAGGCCGGAGAGGGCATTCATGTCGATTACGGGCACACTCCAGATGTTTCCCGCTTCCTTCACCGACTCCACGTAGCGGCTTACGTATTCGCCACACTTGTTGCGGTATTGCTCCGTGGGCTGCCAGTTGGTCTCGCTGCGGTTGAACTGGGCGCGGTGGATTGGAGTGATGAGCACTATCTGCTTCGTCGGGAACATGCGCTTCGCTTTGTCTAAGGCGATGTTTATGCGTCCGCGGTATGTAGAGTCGGTCATGCAGAGATGTTGGCGCATACGCTTCACAATGCGCTTCTGCTCGTGTATGCCTGCCATCACGTCCTCTTCCTTCTCCGTATACCACTCCCCTATCGGCACTCCGGCATTGAAATCGTTCGTGCCGATGAATATCAGTATGGCGTCGAAGTCGTCGCCGTGTTCAGCTTTCAGTTGCTGTGCCTGGCGTGGGATGTCGTTCCATTGCCTGCCGCTCACGGCGTATACGTATGGTGTGATGCCGAGCCACTGCTGCAGGAGGTTCCAGTATTTCCTGTCTGCCGCCTTGTTCTTGGGGTCGGTTATGGAGTCGCCGAAATAGGCCACGCGCTTGCCGTGCCACGGATGGATTTGGGCCAGGGGCGTGAAGTCCTTGCCTTCGGGCTTGGTCACTGTCGCCGTCTGCGTCTGCATCGGCGTTTCTGCATTTAAATAAGGCGGCAGTCCTAAAAGGAATGCCGCCATAATGGATATAGTTTTTTTCATCTTTGTGGATTACATTTCCGTCAGTCTCATGTCGCCCTTTTCTGCCAGTGCGATGTGCATAGCGAATGTCTTGCCCAGGTTGTGGCGTGTCTGTCCCATCTGTGCCTGCTCGAGATAAGCGCGGAGGATAGGCTTATAGTCAGGATGTGCACAGTTCTCGATGATGAGGTGTGCGCGCTCGATAGGGCTCTTTCCGCGCAGGTCTGCCACGCCCTGCTCTGTCACGATCACATTCACGTCGTGTTCCGAGTGGTCCTGGTGGCTCACCATAGGTACGATGCTGCTTATCAGTCCGCCCTTAGCTGTTGATGCGCAGGTGAAGATGCTGATGTATGCATTGCGCTCGAAGTCGCCGCTGCCGCCGATACCGTTCATCATCTTTGTTCCGCTGATGTGTGTGGAGTTAGCGTTTCCGTAGATGTCCACTTCGATTGCCGTGTTGATGGCGATGACACCGAGTCGGCGGATTACCTCAGGACTGTTTGAAATCTCGCTCTGGCGCAGTGTGATGTGGTCCTTGAAGTAGTTCATGTTGTCATAAACCTGCTTCAGACACTCGTTTGATACGGTGAGTGAGCATGCCGAAGCGTCCTTCACTCTGCCCTCGAGCATCATTTCCACCACGCTGTCCTGCATTACCTCTGTATATACATTGAAGTCTGGCACAGCCTTGTCCTTGCCCAATGCACCGAGGATTGCGTTTGCCGTACTTCCCACACCACTCTGCAAAGGAAGGAATGTAGACGGGATGATGCCGCGCTTCATGTCGTTCACGAGGAATGCTGCCACGTTGTGTCCGATCTGGTCTGTTATCGGGTCGCTGTCCTTGAATGCGCGTGCCTCGTCGGGCAGGTCGCACTCCACCACTCCCACGATTTTCTTCTTGTCAATCTCCACGTATGGTTTTCCGATGCGGTCGCCTACGTTAACGATTGGAATAGGCTGGCGCATTGGCGGGTCGAGCGGCTCGTATACGTCGTGCAGGAACTTTGCGTCCTTGCTGTGGAATGCGTTCAGCTCCAGCACCACGTGCTTTGCCAGGCGTGCCACTGTAGGGCTGATGCCACCGGCTGCCGTGAGGTAAGCCTTCACGATGTCGCCGTCTTCCTCGATGTCGCAGACCTCAATGATAGCCCAGTCGATGTCGCCGTAGAATCCGTAGCGCAGCTCTTGTGCCATGTGGCTCAGATGAATGTCGTTGTATGCTATCTCTCCCATGTTCACGCTCTTGCGGAACGACGGGTTTGTGGTATATGGTGCACGGTATTTGATGGCGTGTGCCTCGGTGAGCACTCCGTCGGTGCTCTGTCCTGTCGAAGCTCCCGTGAAGATACTCACCTTGAATTCTCTTCCTGCCTCATGCTCTGCCTGTGCTATCTTTGCGAGTTCGCGTGTCACGGCCTTTGCAGATCCGGCTGGTGTGAATCCGCTCAGTCCGATGGTATCGCCATTCTTTATCAGTGCGGCGGCGTCTGCCGCAGTCATACGTGTGTAAGCCATAATGATATGTTTTTTGTTATTTATGTTTTAAGGTCAGAATTCCTTTCCCCTTTGCATGCTTTTGCGAAGGGTATGCAAATGTACGTAAAAACGACAATACTTCAAAGTAATTTGCGTTTAAATGCTTTACTTTTTGCCTTTTCCATTGTCCATGCCGCCCTGTTCGGCTCATGCCTGTGGCGATATGGCATATACGTTTGCCATTATCGCTATGGTTTTCAGCCGGATATAGTCTGCGGAGACGTACATGAATCCGCCGTAGGGATTTGCCGTTCCCCATGAGTTCTTGCAGATGAAGAACTTTCTTCCTTTCTCGTCGTGGGCTATTCCTACGATTGCCATGCAGTGGTCGTCGGTGGTGCGGAATTTCTCGAATTCCTGCTGGCGCTGCTGCTGCGTGGCGTTTCTCATGTCTTCGTCCACGTCGGCTATGCCGTATGTGAAGGAGAATCCCTCCTCGCTCGTGTCCCCCTCCCAGCATACGGGGTGTCCGTGCCTTACTGATTTCTCTATCATGCCCATCATCTGGTCTATGCCGATGTTCATGAAGCGGTATCCGTTGTAATTGTCGGGCATGCAGAGCACTGACTCTTTGTTCATGGGCAGATGCGTGAAGCTGGTGAATGCCTGGTATTCGTCGGGCATGCACACGCTGTGGGCGAATTCCAGTGGCGTGTATTCCATGCTGTACATGTATACGTGGTATGGCAGCGGACCGATGTTGTTGTCGAGAATGCGGCCGGCTTCGGCCCTTGCCTTCTTCAGTCCCTGCATGGTCATGGCATCCGACCTTACGGCAGCGTGCACCTTGCGTGTCGCGGCGTTGAAGTTGGTGTCGGTGTTGTATGAGTCGTGGGGCATGAGTCCGTAGGTCTGTATCAGTCTTATGAGCTGGGGCATCATGCCGCGCGTGGTGATGTTGCCCTTGCCTTTGGCCAGGTAACATTTGTCCACTTGTTCATTGATGAAGCTTCTCGCCACGTATGCCGTGGAGAGGTTCACGGAGTCTCCCCTCATTATATGCTCCGTCTCTATTGTGGCGAGCATGGCGTATGCCCAGCAGAGGCTGCTGCGCCCCTGGTCTTTCACGGGTGTGGTGGCGAGCCTCACTTCGTCGGTGAACCTGTCCGGCACGGGCATTTCCTTCTCTTCGCATCCGGCGAAGAGGACAGCCATGAGGGCTGCCGCCATAATGTTTTTCATTCTTTTCATATTTATTCCTCCACGAGTTTCCCTTCGGCGAGCAGTGCGTTCCACATGGAGAAACGTGCCTCGGGTGCCATCTTTTCTATTTCCTTGAACAGGTTTGCCACGCTGGTGCGGTGGGAGTCGGTCTCATACGGACATAGCTTTTTCTGCTTTTCGTATCCGCGCAGTGCGGCATACTGCCTTATGTCTGCCTCTTCTTCCATGCAGAGGGGGCGTATTATCGTTATGGGCATTTTCTTCATCCTGAGCCTTGCGGGCATGGTGGAGAAGTGTCCCTGGAATATCTGGTTCATTAGGGCCGTGTGCAGGATGTCGTCCTGGTGGTGGCCCAGCGCTATCTTGTTGCATCCCAGCTGCTGCGCCGTGAGGAACATCTGCTTGCGGCGGTTCCATGAGCAGAGGAAGCATGGCGACTTGCGGTTGTCTGTAGTCATGTCGAATCCCGTTTCCACCACGTGTAGGTCCACTCCCCATGAGCGGCAGAATTCCTCCAGATACTTTGTGTCGCTCTCGTATTTTATGTTGCTCATGCGTATGTGCAGGGCGTGCACCTTTATCTTGGGCTTGCTTATGCGCATCTGCCTGCCCATGGCTTCCACGAGGAAGATGGAGTCTTTTCCTCCCGACAGACCGATTAGGATGCTGTCGCCGTCGTGCAGCAGTCCGAATTCTCTTGTCGCCTTGCGGAAGCGCCTCATGAGCCGGGCTTCCAGTTTTTGTTCTTCTGTGGGTTTGGGCATATATTGTGGGTTTGGGTGGATGTATGGTTCTGGGTGGGTTTAGATGAATACGAGGTATACTGCCGCTATGAGCATGAGGAATGCGAGGTAGTGGTTCCAGTGGAGCCCCTGTCCGGTGAACATCATGTTTATGATGACGGTGAAGACTACGAGGCTGACGCACTCCTGTATTACCTTGAGCTGCACGAGCGTGAAGGGACCTCCGTTGCCGTTGAATCCTATTCTGTTTGCCGGCACCTGACAGCAGTATTCGAAGAATGCTATCAGCCACGAGAATGCGATCACGCCTATCAGGGGCCAGTTGCTGCTTGTGCCGGTCTGCTGCAGCTTCAGGTGTCCGTACCATGCCAGCGTCATGAAAATGTTGCTCGCGATGAGCAGCAGAATTGTGTATAATCCGTTCATTTTTATCTTCCTTCTTATATTGTGTGCATCAGATTGTTTCTTTTGTCAGTCTCTCCGCCACTTCCCGGCAGGCATCCTCTATGAGGTCGAGCGCCAGCTCGAAGTCGCGCCCCGTGCCGTAGTAAGGGTCGGGCACGGTGGAGTATTCCGGATGTTGTGTCATATAGTCGGCCAGACAGCGTATCTTCGCCTTGTCGTCATTGTTGCGCGCCACGCGCTTCAGGTCGGCGATGTTCTCCTCGTCCATGCCGAACACGATGTCGAAGCGGTCGAAATCCTCCGGCTTTACCTGCCTCGCCCTGCTGTTCAGGTCGTATCCCCTCCTTGCGGCGTGTTCCCTCATGCGGTTGTCGGGCAGTTGTCCGGTGTGCCATGCGCCTATTCCGGCGGAATCCACGATGATTTCGCCTCTGAGCTGTGGGTTGTCGTATGCCATCTGCTTCATTATGCCTTCGGCTGCCGGTGAGCGGCAGATGTTTCCGAGACATACGAACAGCAGGTATTTCTTTCTTGGATTCTTCTCTTCGAATATATTCATTGTTCTGATTGCTAATTACTTTTATACCTTTTGCAAAGATAATGCTTTTTCTTTTGTTTTCGCACACATTTCCCTTGACTTAAATCAATAATCGTAAAGAAAAACAAAAAAACAAGCTGTTTGCTATTGCGACTTTGCAAAAAGTTCATACCTTTGCATCGTGTTTTTCATAGTATTAGATTTAAGGTTAACAAAGATTGGGACTCAGCGGAGCCCCTTTTTTTTGCCCATACCCCAGCAGGGGTGTTTCCGGCAATTCTCCGTATTTTTCTACACACTGTTTTATATACCTTTTGGCTCGACTGT
>USSF01000081.1 GCA_900557405.1 uncultured Prevotella sp. | reverse complement strand
GGGTAAAAAACTTACCCTCACACTTACCCTCACACTCTTTATCGCTGTCTGTCAGCCTGTTACGGTAAAAAGTGAGGGTGTGAGGGTAAAAAAAGAAAAAACTTTTTTTTAAAGTAAACGGGGTGACAAGGAGATTCGTCTTTTCCTTATACCTATAATATATATAAGGAACAGGAATACGGTTCCGGCCTCTGCCGGAGGCAAAACACGACGCCACCCGCGTCAATGAGTAAAAACAGGGGAGCAATGGGTAAAATATGGGTGTCAAAAAGTACAATTTACGCTTTGACACACGGGAAAAGGGGGAAAAGCGATAAATTTGCGCTACGAAACCTGATAGCAAGACACTATTCAGAATAGTAAAGAAAGAGAAAACGAAAATCATCAAACTGAAGGATTATGAAAAGGACAAATATCGCAACATTATTAATAGGAACATTACTCATGTTCTCGCCGAATACGGCCGACGCACAGTTCAACAAGATACTGAAGAGCGTGGGCAAGGTCATGGGCATGGACAACGAAACCAACAGCAAGAACACTGACGCCGCGGAAGATGAAGGCAACGGGAAAGCCGCCGCACAGCAGGACGACAACGCCTCGCTGACGAACCCCATCCCGGATATTGCCGACATCGAGCTCGTAGGCGTATATGGCAAGAGCACCTCGGAGGATAAGGGCGACGTGAGCGTGGTGCTCAAGATAAAACTATTGAAGAGCGTCAAGGAGCTTTATATGGGCTGCAACCTGAACTACCCCTCGATGCTCGTGGACGAAGAAGGGAACAGTTTCGAGGCTCCGATAGGATGGTTTCTGTACTCGGCTCCGGAGGGGGTCAGCGTGAAGGTGCCCGTAAACAAGACAGTATTCAAGGATATACCGAAGGCGATTACCACCATACAGCAGCTGCAGTTCGGCATCAGTGTGGATGGCACTCGCGGGTTGCTAATTCTTAAGAACGTGCCTCTCCGGTGGGAAGGCGAAGAATAAACATGGATCAGTTGCTAAATAATTCTGTGCAATACAAAATCTAAAACAGACAGCGTTTGCCCCGGCTCTTTGCAGATGAAGAATCATCCCAAAGAGCCGGGTGTTTTTTTCAAATCAAGAACTTGGGTTAAATAGCCTTCAGAGGACCATACCTTCTATTTCTTCCTCACGAAGCGCAGGCATTCGTTGAGTATCTCCACATTGGCAATCTTCATTATAGCGAGATACAGCGCGGCGGCGATGGCGATGCGCAGGGGGAAGAGAATCCAGATGCTGCCTACGGGCTTGGTGAGGAAATACGTGGCCGCCATCACGGCTGCCGCCGAGAGCATGAAGGGCATCGTGTCGGCAAGCACCTCGCGCAGGCGTATGCCAATGATGCGATGGGCCTGATACTGCCAGACGCCGAGCCACAGGATGGAGAACACGGTGTATGCCACGACCATGAAATATATCCCCCGGCTGCAGGTGAGCAGGATGAGGGCTATCTGGAGTGCTATCTGGAAGATGTTGCACCACATGTATATGTCTGACCGCCCGCTGCTTATCGCCAGCTGCTGGTACATCGTATTGAAGGCGAAGAAGGCTCCGCCGATACACAAGACCTGGAGGAGCGGTACGCACTCTATCCATTTCATGCCGATGGTGATGAGGATGAACTCGCGAGAGACGAGCGAGAGGCCGAAGAGCGCAGGGAAGGAGAAGAAGGCCGTGAAGCGCATCAGCTTGCGGAACACGCGGCGCTCGCGTTCGTTGTCGTCGGCAATCTGTGCCAGCACGGGCTGCGCCACCTGTTCTATCGTGCCCGTTATCGTACTGTATGCCATCGTGTTCCACTTATTTGCCTGGGTGAAATTGCCCACGGCTGCCATGGGGAACTTGTGGCCGATGATAAACGTGAGCACGTTGCTGTTGATGGTGTTGATGATTGAAGTGACGAGTATCTTGACGCTGAACGAGAACATACGGCGTATCGGCGAGAAGTCAACGTGCAGTGACGGGCGCCATTTGTCGTAGGTGTAATAGTAGCGGCATACGTTCTGCATCAGCACGAACAGCACCGACTGCCATGCCAGACTCCAGTATGCCATGCCGTTGCAGGCGAGCGTGATGCCGCAGAGGCCTGACACGACGAGGGAGACGAAGCCCGTGATGGTGCGTTCCTTGGCCATGATGTTCTTGAACATATAGGCATTGTGGGCGATGCCGAAGGCGGAGATGAAGAAGCCGAGGAAGACGAAGCGCGAGAGGCGGGTCAGCTCCGGAGTGTGGAAATACCAGGCGATGAGGGGCGCCGCAAAGAAGAGCACCACGTAGATGAGGGCGCTCACGATGACGTTGAACCAGAACACGGCGTTGTAGTCGTTGGCCGTGGGCTGCTTTATGTTGGTCAGCCCCTGGGTGAAGCCGCTGCTCTGCAGGTTTCCGGCTATGAGCGAGAAGATTGTCAGCACGCCCACGATGCCGTAGTCGCCAGGCGAGAGCTGCTTGGCGAGCACTATGCCGAAGATGAGGTTGAGTATCTGCATCGTACCGCTGTTGAGCGCTCCCCAAAAGAGGCCCTTGGCTGTCTTTTCCTTTAATGATTCCATGCCTTAATGCTTAAACTTTGTGCAAATTTACAATTATCGGGGCAAGAGCCGAAATAAAAGGCTGTTTTATTTTTGAACAACACGGAATTTGCATTACCTTTGCCTTCAGATATGGACATAAAGAACATAAAGACAGAGTGGAACGCCACGATTCTCGACATCCTGAAGGCTTTTATCAGGATATGCGACGAATACGGGCTGAGATATTATTGCTGTGCAGGCACGGCGATAGGGGCTGTGCGCCATCATGGCATCATACCATGGGACGACGACATCGACGTAATCATGCCGCGCCCCGACTACGACCGTCTGCTGGAGATTGCCGAAACGGCAGACCTGGGCAAGTATGAACTTATCACGCCGTACGGCGACGACACATACCCGCTGTATTTCTCGAAGATTTCAAACAAGAACACCACACTGATCGAAGACCGCCACATTCCGTGCGTCATCGGACTGTATGTGGACATCTTCCCGCTCGACGCCACCGACGACGACACCGAGAAGGCGTGGGCGCTGAAGGACAGATACACAAAAATCATCAACCGACTCAACGCCATCTCCACCCACAACTCGTTCTCTGAATACATCTCGCTGCTGGGCAAGAGGAAGGAATGGGGGCGCTTCGCCATAAAGACGGCGGCCTTCTTCTTCCGCAAGGCGATACGCCGCAGACTCATACAGCAGATGGACCGGCTGAGCCATCTGTACGACTACGACAAGGCGAAGAACGTGCAGGTATACACCGGATCATACGGCCACCGCGAGGTATTCCCAAAGGCATGGCTCGGCAGCGGCAAGGAGTTCCCGTTCGAGGACACCACGGTGTTGCTCCCCGAGAACTACGACGAGTATCTGCGCCATTTCTTCAACGACTACATGCAGTTCCCGCCAGTGGAGCAGCGCATAGAGAAGCATAACCGCGCATATCTCAACATACACAAGAAGGAGACGAGAGAGGAAATCAGGGGGAAGGTGGACTTCAGAATCTGACACTGCCCCACTCCATCAGGAATCACGAAGAATATAAAATCCAAAATATAAGGACTATGAATTATGCTCTTATCATAGCCGGAGGCTCCGGCAACAGAATGGGACAGGATATCCCGAAACAGTTCATGCACGTGGACAACTGCCCCATAATCATCCACACGCTGCTCGCCTTCCAACGGCACCCCGACATCGACGGCATCGCCGTGGTGTGTCTCGACGGATGGCAGACCGTATTGCAGTCGTATGCCAACCAGTTCTCAGTGACGAAGCTGAAATGGATATTCAACGGAGGCGGCAACGGACAGGAGTCCATCCACAACGGCATCTACGGACTAAAGGATGCCGGAATCGACGATGAAGACCTCGTACTCGTGCACGATGCCGTGCGCCCGCTGCTCTCGCAGGACATAATATCCTCCAACATAGCCATCTGCAAGAAATACGGCTATGCCATAACGGGAATCAAATGCCGCGAGGCAATCCTCGAAAGTGAGGACGGATTCTCCACCACCACAAGTATCCCGAGAGACAAGCTGATAAGGACACAGACGCCGCAGACCTTCCGTCTGCACAACCTCATCGCCGCACATGAGGAGGCGAAGGAGAAGGGAATAACAAACTCCGTGGCTTCATGCACGCTGATGGCTGAGCTGGGCGGACGCGAAATGCACATCGTGCCCGGTTCGGAGAAGAACATCAAGGTGACGACAATCGAAGACCTGGAGATTCTGAAGGCACTGATGCACGTGGAAAAGGAGTCGTGGCTGAAATAGAACAGGAACAGTTATATATATGACAAGATACCAAGCCGATATTATTGCCGCGGCGGAAGTGGACCTGCCGTGGGAGAAGCTGCAGGGATGCAACATCCTCGTCACCGGAGCCACCGGACTCATCGGCGGCTGCATCGTGGAGATACTCATGAGCCGCAAACACGACTATCATGTGTATGCAGCGGGAAGGAACGAGCAAAGGGCTATGGCGCGCTTCAGCAGATATGCCGGAGACGCCTCGTTCCATTTTCTGCAATACGACGTATGCAGGGAACCGCATTCCGACACCGAATTCCATTATATCATCCATGCGGCGAGCAACGCCAGTCCGGCATTCTTCCAGAACAGTCCGGTGGAAGTGATGAAGGCAAACATATACGGTGTGGCCAATCTCATGGAATACGGCAGGACGCACGGCATGCGCCGCCTGCTGTATGTCTCCACCGGAGAGATATACGGCGAGGGCAACCGCACGTTTTCGGAGACTGACTGCGGACATCTCGACTGCACCACGCCGAGGGCATGCTACCCATCATCGAAGCGTGCCGCCGAAACGATGTGCGTTTCCTATGCCGCTGAATACAGCACGGACACGGTAATCGCAAGGCCCTGCCACACGTATGGGCCGCATTTCACGGAGAGCGACAACAGGGTGTTCTGCCAGTTCGTGCGCAACGTGCTGCGCGGCGAAGACATCGTGATGAAGAGCGACGGCATGCAGATGCGGTCGTGGTGCTATGTGGTGGACTGTGCCAGGGCTATACTCTTCGTCCTGCTCAAGGGCGAGAGCTGCAATGCCTACAACATAGCCGACCCCAACTCCACATTCACCATACGCCAGCTTGCCGAGACAATAGCCGGAGCAGAAGGCAGGAAGGTGGTATTCAGCAACCCGTCGGATGCGGAGCGTAAATCGTTCACCAACATCAGCCATGCCGTGTTCGACACCACGAAGCTGCAGTCGCTGGGCTGGACCATCAGCGGCGGCTGGCAGGAGAAGTTGGCTGCAATGGTTGAGGAAGAAAGGCAATAAAGGCAACAGGAGGAAGCCCCATTACGGCAAAGAAGTTTTTGGAATCAGGGCTATAGCACAACAAGGACTATAGCATCATAGAAGAAAAGATTGTCCGCGGCGACACAATATCAAGAGGTAAACGCCGTTATATATAGGATAATGAAGCATAGTAAGGATATAATGGCAAGAAGAATACTGTTCATATTGATGTTCGTCGTGGCTGCCGCAGGCGCTTCGGCACAGGACACACAGGTGCAGAACCGTCCGTACACGGATCTGCGTCCGTTCCATTTCGGCGTAATGGTGGGCACGCACCTGCAGGACATGGAACTTACGAACATCGGTCCGCAGATGGTGACGACCGACAACGGCACTGTGGAGAAGGTCATCACCGCCGACCAGGACACGTGGGACGCCGGCTTCACAGTGGGTGTGCTGGGCGAGTTCCGCCTTGGCACGCACTTCGCCTTCCGCCTTGCACCGGCTATGTATTTCGGAACGAGGAACATCCGCTTCATGAACCTAACCGACAAGACCGGCAACGGCGAGAACATCACGCAGACACAGCAGATGAAGACTATCTACATCTCCACTGCCGCCGACCTGATATTCAGCGCTCCGCGCTTCAACAACCACCGCCCCTATCTCATGGCGGGCATCAACCCCATGCTCAATCTCTCGGGAAACACCAACGACTACATAAAGCTGAACCGCGGCGACGTATTCCTTGAGGTGGGTCTCGGGTGCGATTTCTATCTTCCTTTCTTCAAGCTCCGTCCGGAATTGAAGTTCTGTTACGGACTGACCAACTGCCTCGACACGAAGCACGCCAACCGCTTCAAGGACACAAGCATGGCAGACCGATATATGTATGCCAACAGCGTGAAGGAAGCACGCAGCAAAATCATCGCCCTGACCTTCTATTTTGAATAATCATGTGGTTTATAAGTCTTTTGTAGCGGGAAGAAATCATGCAATGATTGGAGAATAATATTGTTTTGTTTTGGAAACAATCACGTTCCGCTAAGGAAAAAGTCGGCCCTTCTATTCCAAGCCGTCAACGTCTGCAATTGACAGTCCCGTCATGTCGGCAACTTCCTCAGGCGTCATGCCTTTTCCAAGCATTTTCCTCGCTATCTCAACGTTGCGTTGCTCGATGCCCTTTGCAACACCTTCCGCGATGCCCTTTGCAACACCTTCCGCGATGCCCTTTGCAACACCTTCCGCAAAACTGTCCTTCTTGGCTGTGTTTATAGCATTCACGATATCACGGTAGGCATTCACGCTGTCTTCATATTGCATAAGTTCCTGAGGATTGAATTTGGAGATTTCCGCTTGTTCAAACAGACGGGTAAAGACCCTTTCCTGCAAAGCAGCCGGACGACTCATGAGATTCGACAGGTTCTTCAACACATACATCCATTTGTCGTACATCGTAACCAGTTCATCCTCCGTCTTGTCGAACTTGGGAATCTCCACATAGAAATAAGTCAGTTTGTCATAGAACACCTTCTTTGTGTCAACCTCCATAAGTTTCACCTCATGATGCCAATGCCTGGCCTCATCAAGTCCTTCTGCAAAATTGAAGTTCAATAGTCCTATGGTGTAAACCGCCTTGAGCTTGAAATCCCAGTTCCGTCCACGTTGTGCCTGCTCACGGATAGGAAAAGTGGAATAATATATAGTCCTGTCCTTGAAGAATTCCTGATAAACGTTCTGCATTTCAACAATGAACTTTTCCCCTTCCTGATTTTCACAATATACGTCGAATATTGCACGTCGGGCATCAGAACGGTCACCTATCTGCTCTGAATTAAGATAAGTGACATCTTTCACATTCTGTTTTCCAAGAAACATGGCATTAAGGAAACTGATAAGCAGTTCCTTATTGAACTCCGATCCAAAAAGCCTTTTGAAACCAAAGTCTGTATGCGGATTTAAGTATCTCTCTTCCATAGACAAAACTATTATAATGCAAATCGAAGGCAGAACAACAAGCTTGCTTGATTGTTATGCTGAGATGC
>USSF01000080.1 GCA_900557405.1 uncultured Prevotella sp. | reverse complement strand
CTGGAGGTGATGCCGTATTACATGATGCAGGAAAGGTTTCTGCTGAATTTGCCAAAAGTTTCGCAGAATCAGAATTTGAAAAGTATCGTGTGATACAAGACAAATTATTCAACTCTGATTTTGATAAATTCAATTCTTTACCATTTGATGATTTTCAGAAATGACAGTCCAAAGGGGATGAGGTGACTTTGGAAAATCAAACAGGATGCGGTTGCAAACCGCAGGCAGGGACAAGAATCAAATGCTGCGGGGAAAAGACGGCAGTGACAAATATTATTCAGATATGCTTATAATACTTGATTTCGATGGAACAATCGGCGACAGCCAGGCTCTCATTATCGGCACCATGCAGCAGACAATGAGGGAGCTGAAGCTGGAAGTGAAGACAAAGGAAGAATGTGCAAGAACCATCGGACTGAGACTGGATGAGGGTTTCAGGCAGCTTTACGGTGTGTCGCATGACGAAGCGATGCTCTGCGTCGGGACTTATCGCAGAATCTTTATGGAGATGAAAGAGAAAATGGTGGTAAAGCCGTTTCCACACGTAATCGAAACGATAAGGCGCATGGCGGCGGACAGGCACATCGTGGCTATCGCCAGTAGCAGAAGCCGCGCCTCGCTCCTGGAATATGTGGAAGAGATGCATATCGGCGACTGCATCTCCTGCATCGTTGCAGCCAATGATGTGGAAAGGGTGAAGCCGGCACCGGACATGGTGCTGAAAATCATGGAAGAGACCGGCGGGAAGCCTGAAGACACGCTCGTCGTTGGCGACATGATATACGACATTGAGATGGGCAGGAATGCAGGGACCAGGACTTGCGCAGTGACCTACGGCAACGGCACTTACGACGAACTGTCAACTGCCGACTATATAATCGATGACTTCGTCGCACTCCTTGACATCATTTTAAGAAATTAAAAAGAATCCTGCTACCGCGCGGCAGCAGGATTCTTCAGAAATGAATGAAATAGAAACTTGTACTTTAGTACTGGGTGTTCTGTGGGTCAAAGTTGGTCCAGTTGGCAGTCCAGTCGGCGCCGTTGCCGAAGGCTCCTACGTATGCCACTTTCTCGAAGCCTGCGAGCAGGGCATCGGTGAAGGATGCTGCAGAGAGCAGAGGGCTGGTGGCTGTAGGACGGTAGCCGGTAACGTCGAACCATCCGTCAGCTGAGGCAGAGTATTTGTTGCCCGGCTGTGCGAGGAAGAATTTGGCGGAGAACGACTCGTTGTTCGGGTCGGTCAGCACCTTGTTTTCGTCTGTGCCGATGGCGTCGAGGTTGGCGAACCAGAGGTTCTGGAGCTTCAGCAGTCCGTTTGTGGCAGCACCCTGGCAGTCGCCGAGCTGCTTGTCAATAATCAGACCAACAGGCCAGCCTACGACTACGGAGTTGAAGCAGCTCAAGTGCGAGTCGCGACGTATCTGCATACCGCTCTGGAAACGACCGAGACCGGAACCGTTGTTCGGGTTGTATGCTCCGGCGGTGATGTATGAGGCATCGTTCACGAAGTTCTTGTCGCCCATCTTAGGACCAACGAAGGTGATGTTTGAGAATACGGCAGAGGTATGAGGGTCAGCGTTTGTTCCCTTGGCGTTGTTGTCGCTCTCGAAGCCGTTGCTCATAGACTTGTCGGCAATCTTCGGGTCGCGGATGGAGAGACCATACTGCACGTGGCCGCTGAATCCGTTGTCGGTGTCGAAGTCGTCGTCCCATCCCTTGTATGCGATAAGATATTTGCAGTCTACCGTGCCGCCGAACCACTCAAAGGAGTCATCGTTTGAGTAAGACACCTGCACGTGGTCAATCTTCGTCTGCTTGCCCACAGAACCGAGCGTCAGACCGTTGATTTCCTGGTCTGTTGCGAAAGGATAGCCTGCGAACTCGATACGTACGTAGCTCAATACTCCGGAGTTGTCGTTGTCGTCGTTGCCGCCGTGTCTTGTACGCGGACCACCTTCAATCTGCTGCTCCGTAGCGTTGGTGCGAGCCTTGCCGCAGAGGATGATGCCGCCCCAGTCGCCAGGCCTGCGGCTGCCGGCAGCCTGCTCGGATGTGAATACGATAGGCTGTGTCTCAGAACCCTGGGCAATGAGCTTTCCGCCACGCTCAGCTATGAGGGCAGCCTTGGTGTCCTTGTCGCCCTTGATTACGGTTCCCGGTTCGATGGTCAGTTCAGCGCCGTCGGCGATGTATACCCAACCTTTTAGAATATATGTACCTTTCTTCAGAGTCTGCTTTCCTGTAAAGACGAACTCCTGGTCGCCGTTTCCGATCTGAGTTCCTTTGTCGTTAACGTCTTTGCTGCCTGCCTTGTCGCTCTCCGTGAAGAGTACGTGGTCGCAGGCGTTGATGCCGCCGTTCACTGTCCATACGGCAGCGCTTGAGTTTTCGTTTCCACCATTGTTGTCATCATCACTGCACGCAGTAAACATCGTTCCTGCAAGTGCGAGGACGCTGAGGCATCCATAGAATTTTGTTTTGTTCATAATGTATTATTTTGTAATAATAGGGTTTCTTGTTGTTTTAGGGGTAATAGGGGGGGACTGTAGGGAGAGCTATAGATTATAGGTCACGGTCAGTCCGATGTTCCTTCCCGGCTTGAAGCAGCGGGTTATCTGCTCCACTTCTTTAGTGCCGCCGCTGTTGAGGTTGGCGGTCACGAACTCCTTGTAGTACACCTTCTGTGCAAGCAGGTCGCGGATGTTTGCCTTAATCTCCCAATGGGTGCCGAACTTCTTCGATATTGACAGGTCGAGCACGTCGCGTGGCATCTCGTAGCTGTCAGGCACACGGAGCGTTTCGTTGCCGCTCGTTGTTCCCTCGCTGCGGCCCACGCCGATGATGCGCTTGCCGATGCGGTTGTATAGCAGGGCGATGTCGAGCTGCTGCTTGTCGTTCTTATAGAAGATGCCGGTGTTTACGAGGTATGGCGACTGTCCCTGCATGGGGCGGTTCTCCATGTTGGCACAGCCGTTGAAGTTCACGCGGCTCTTGATTATGGCACCGTTGAACGACCAGCTGAAATCGGGCAGTCCGATGAACGAGAGGTCTTTCTTTATGTCCAGCTCCACTCCGTAGTTGTTGGCATGGTCGGCATTCATATATGAATAAATCATGCGGTTGCCGCCGGAGAGAGTGTAGGTCCACTCGATGGGCGCATCGAAATATTTATAGAAGAGTGCCACGGAAACCATCTCGCCTCGGGATGGGTAGAACTCATAGCGCAGGTCGAGGTTCTGCACATAGCAGGAGGTAAGCTCCGTGTTTCCCTTCACGTCGGCAGCAAGGTCGAAGTCGTAGAACACCGACGGCGACACCTCTCGGAACTCCGGACGGTTCACGGTCTTGCCGTATGATAGGCGCAGCTGGTGTTTGTCGGAGAACTTATACGTGGCGTTGAGCGAGGGGAAGAGGTCGTTGTATTTGTAGAAATGGCTCAGCGGACTCGGACGGTCGTCTCGGGTATTCGTGATAAGCTCCATCTTGCTGTATTCATAACGCAAGCCGGCAAAGACGCTCAGACTGCCGAACGGCAGAGTGGCAGCCAGGTATCCTGCACCGAGGGTGTTGTGGCCCTTATAGTCGTCGCGGCGGTTCGGTTCCTCAAGCAGATATAGCTTGTCGCTGCCGAAGTTCCCGCTGTTGCTGAGCAGGGTGGGGAGGTCGCTCTTGCGGAAGTCGGCAGGCAGGGAGTTGTTCTCCGGCTCCCAGTTGTAGATGAACTCACGGGTCTTGTATTCACGGGTGCGGTATTCGCCGTAGGCTCCGAGCTTCATTGTCGGTTTCCATCCATTGAAGTCAAAGTCGTGCTTGTCATTCACGGCAGCCGAGAGGATATGTTCGTCGAGACGGGTCCACTCCCTTGATATGTCGTTGCCCGTGGTGAGCTGTATCGTTCCTGTCTCCAGGGCATCGTTCTGCAGGTAGCGTCGGCGGTCTGGCACTTTGCGGTTTGCATAAGAGTAGCTCAGACTCCAGTCCAGTTCGTCGCTCTTCAGCGTGTGTTTGCCTGTGAATTGTCCGTTGTATGTTGTGCGGCTGCGGTAGTAGTATTCAGCCGAGCGCGTCTGGTTGTTCTGTTCGTCCACGCCCTGTCTGCTGGTATAGCGGTCGTTGCCTATCTGGTTGAAGATGTTCTTGGACTGGAACTTGCTGTTGCCGTCGGCGGTCAGCAGCGTCAGGTTGAGCATGGCGCCGAGGCGGGCGTTGTGGTTATACTGGTTGTCGAGCGAGTTGCTCAGATAGATGGAACGGTCGTTGCGCTCGTCGTACACTCCGAACTGGTTGTTCTGCATATCGCTGAACGTGCGGTATTCGTTGGTGTAGTTCAGTGCGGCAATCATTCCCATCTGGTTTTCGCCAAGCTTCCATCTTCTGCCTAAGTTGGCGGATATCTTCAGGTCGCCCCATGGTTTCATGCTTTTGATGAGCCAGTCGTTGTTCAGACCGTTGCCCTGCAGGTCGGTACCGCCGTTGCCTATAGACCGGAGCGAGGTGCGGAAGCCGCCGTCGAGGTTGCGCAGACCGCCGTCAAAGCCGAGAAAGTCGGTAGAGGAGCCTTTGGCATACTGGAAGTCCTTGAACACAGAAGCCGTGTTCCAGTTTCCTCCCACCGACACATGGAACATGTTCCCCACAGGGATATCCTTTGTGTTGACGAGCACGAAGCCGCCCGTGTAGTCGGCAGGATATTCCGGCGACGGGGTCTTCACGATCTGCATATTGTCGATTTGTGCGCTTGGTATGAGGTCAAAGGAGAAAGCCCTTGAGTCGGCTTCGGAGCTTGGAGCCGCTCCGCCGTTGATCCATACATTATTATATCGTTGCGACAAGCCGCGCACCATCACAAACTTGTCGTCGATGAGGCTTACGCCCGGCACACGTCGGATCACCTCTCCTGCGTTGGAGTCCTGTGTCTTTCCTATTTCCTGTGCCGAAACGTTGTTCACTATGACGGGACTGTTTTTGGCAATCTGCACCATAGCCGCTTCCGTATTCTTTCTTGCTATGCCGGTTACGGTGACTTCGCCCAGTGTCTGTTCGTCGGGTGTCAGCGCTACGCTAATCATCTGAGGCTGATCGCTCGCTTGAACCCCGTCAATTTCTTTATTCTTGTATGCTACGTAAGTAATGGTCAGTCTGTACTTCTCGCCTTCCTTCAGTCCGGAGAGTCGGAAGTTGCCGTCAATGTCGGTGGCGGCGATGATGTTCGTTCCTTCCACCTGCACGGTGGCGCCGATGAGAGCGTCTTTCGACTTCCCGTCGGTCACCTTGCCGATGATGTCGGCGGCGAAACCGTTTGCCGCCGGAACTGCAAGCAACATGGCAGTTGCCACAATCTTGTTTACCTTCTTTACAATCATGTACTTTCTCTTTAGAATCATTTATTCATCATTAATTCTGAATCCGGTGCAAAGGTACGGGGCTTGTGTTACAGCGTTATTTCAATGGCTTTATCATACACTTACATATATATTACAAAACCTTTTCTATCTAAGAAAAGTGCGGATATCCGCAAAAATCTTTCGCAGAATTGATAAAATGACTATATTTGCAGAAGAAAAATGCGGATATCCGCAAAAATCTTTTGTAAACTATGGTTATAGAGAGAAATAAATATCTGCAGGAGCTGGTCAGTTGTCGGCATAACGGACTGGTGAAGATTATTACAGGAATGAGGCGTTGCGGCAAGTCGTTCCTGCTGTTCAGACTGTTCCGAAGGTTTCTTGAGGATAATGGAGTGGCAAACGACCATATCGTGGAAATGGCTTTCGATGATTACGCTTTCAAGGAATTCCGCAATCCCGACAAGTTCTATGCCTACGTGAAGGGCAGGATTATCGACGACCAACCTTATTATATATTGCTTGATGAGGTGCAGATGCTCGATGAGTTTGAGGATGTGCTCAATGGACTGTTGCATATCCCCAATGCCGACGTGTATGTGACGGGCAGCAATGCCAAGTTCCTTTCGAAGGACATTATAACCGAATTTCGCGGCAGGGGCTATCAGATACATGTGTCGCCATTGAGCTTTGCAGAGTTCATGAGCATTTATGAAGGCGACCGCGAGGATGGCTGGAACGAATATCTGCTTTATGGCGGACTGCCACCTGTAGTGCTTCTGAAAACGGAAGAGGAGAAAGTGAAGATCCTTGACAGTCTGCTGGCTGAGACATATATAATAGATGTAGTGAACAGAAACAAGATAAAGAACGATTCAGAGCTGAATGACCTCTTCAAGATTCTTGCCTCGGGGATAGGCGGATTGACAAATCCGCAGCGTCTTTCAAATACCTTCCAGTCTGTGAAGAATGTATCCATAAGTCCGGCAACGATAAAGAAATACATCGAATGCCTTTCTGATGCATTCCTTCTGGAGTCTTGCAACCGCTATGATGTGAAGGGAAGGAAATACATCGGTACTCCGTTGAAATATTATTTCTCCGATTTGGGTATCCGCAATGCCCTGCTCGGTTTCCGTCAGCAGGAGAAGACCCATCTTATGGAGAATGCCGTATACAATGAACTTTGTGCCAGGGGCTATAGTGTTGATGTCGGCAATGTGGAAGTGAATACCGTAGACGAGAAAGGAACCAAGGTAAGGCGAATGCTTGAGGTGGATTTCGTGTGCAACCGTGGTTACAAGCGTTGCTACATACAGTCGGCACTCAGTCTGCCAGACAGAGAGAAGATGCAGCAGGAGTCAGCCTCCTTGCTCCGCATCGACGACAGTTTCATGAAATACGTCATAACCGGCGACCGCATAAAGAAATACCAGAACGACGACGGTATCGTAATAATGAATGTACTTGATTTCCTATTGGACGAGCAGTCGGTATAACCCTTCGGGGAAAGAAAAAATCAATATTATGTATGCATAAAATATATGTTTCCACTTGCAGCGCATTCATAAAAACATTTTTTTTGCAAAAACATATTTTGAAAAATCATTTTCAGAAAAATCATATTCTATGGAATTGTAGGGAATGTATGGGAGCGGCTGTGTCAGACGGCTGTTTCGGGGAACGAGCTTTTCGGACATACATGGGGGGTGGCTCGCCGCTGGTGGGGAAAGGCTCCTGTTTATGAAGACGGACGCAAGACACCTGTGGGCTATGAAGACCTGGAGTTTGATGTCGTGGCAGAAGCCATCGGCGACAGGAACACAATCCTTGTAGGAGAATGCAAATGGAAATCAGCAGACTATGCAGACCGTCTGCTTGCCAAACTAAAGGCAAAGACAGAAAAGGCTCCGTTCTCGCATGGCAAGAATATCGTGTATGTGCTCTTCCTTAAAGAGCACCCTCTTTCTGAGGCAGATTGCTGCATCCTTTATCCTGACGACGTGCTGAAGTATCAGCCGGAATGACAATTATAACCATATATTTTGCTGTTGCAACTTTTACATCATCAAGAAAATAAGTAACTACTCAGACCCCTAGGGCATGAGTAGTTACCTCACTGTTGTACGACAG
>USSF01000079.1 GCA_900557405.1 uncultured Prevotella sp. | reverse complement strand
CCTGGCTTGGGAAAGTCAGGGCTTTGTGAGTTTTTGGGTGTTTTGACACACCCTCATTGGAAAATTAACAGGCAAAAGACAGCAAGCAGTCATAAAAATAAAGTATACGTCCTAACGACCGATAGGGGTTCGACAATATACCAAACGTAAAATCCGCAACCAGAATATGGAATACATATCTGATTGCGGATTTTACGTTTTGGTATACTGTCGAACCCCAATCGCTCGTTAGAACGTATACTTTATTTTTTTATGACTGCTTGTCGTCTTTTGCCTGTTAAATTTCCAATATGTGAGACATGTCTCACCAATTGACATGGAGTGCTTTGCGCTTTCTGCGCTTGACATTATCTGTTATAGGAAAAGCCTTGCTTGCGTAATAAATTCTTCTGAAAAGAGTGGTTTTCTCAGATTTTATGTTTACCTTTGTCTTATGTCAGATATTCTTTATTTGGGTTTTAGCAGCACCGGGATAAGTGAATTTTCTGATATGGGCAAGTATTGAAATGGTTATTTCGAATAATCCATGGTTTGTGTACGATGAGGACATCTTTACTCCAAAAGAACTGGATAATTTCAAAAAAAGTTATGCAAAGGCATTAGAAGTCTCCATTGGTCAAATTGAAGAGGAACCAGCTCTTTTAAGAAAACGCTAAAAGATTAAGAATATGAAGAACTGCGATATAAAATATAATTCAGAACAATTGCAGATCAATGATCCCGAATATTTGAGGCTTGTCTCACTTATTTCAGACACGTGGGAGAATGCAAAGGGTAAGGCTGCTATGGCAGTAAATACTGAGCTGTTAGATGCCAACTGGCAGACTGGCAGATACATCATTGAATTTGAGCAAGGAGGAAATGCAAAGGCCAAGTATGGTGAACAGCTTATTACAAAGCTTGCCAAAGATTTAACTCGCATAAAAGGCAGAGGATTCAGTCGTTCCAACCTTATATATATGCGTAAGTTTTATCTGACTTTCCCAAAAAGTGAGACGCTGTCTCACCAATTGACATGGAGTCATTATTTCGAACTGCTAAAATGCGAAGACTCTTTGGAGATGCAGTTCTATATGAAGGAATGTATTAAAGAGGGATGGAAAGTTCGAGAACTGAAACGGCAAATCAACTCTTCCCTTTTTCAGAGACTTGCACTCAGCACAGACAAAGAAGGAGTGCTTGCGCTTGCAAATGAAGGGCATCAGGTCATGTCGCCGGCAGATATCATCAGAGACCCATACGTTTTAGAGTTTACTGGGTTACCACAGCGAAAGCAGTACAAGGAATCTGAACTGGAGAAAGCTCTGAAGACCAACATGGAACAATTCTTATTGGAATTGGGCAGAGGTTTCGCGTTTATGGGACGTCAGTATGTCATACCAATAGGAAGCAGACGCTTTAAGGTTGATTTGGTGTTCTATAATGCCATTCTGAAATGCTATGTTTTGATTGATTTGAAGCGAGCCGAGATAAAGCATGGGGATATAGGTCAGATGAATCTCTATCTGAACTATTTCAAGAATGAAATATGTCAGCCGGACGATAACCCACCAATTGGTATTGTTCTGGGAGCAAAGAAGGATGAACTGTTGATGGAATATGCTCTTCAGGGCATAGATAACCAACTGTTTGCTGCACGTTATCAGCTCTACCTCCCTAATCGTGAAGAGCTACAGGCTCAATTAGACTTGTTGCTTGATAATACAAAAGAAAAGAAATAGCAATGCTATTCGGAGATAAAAAAGCTCTGATAAGAGCAAGGACTGTTACTCGGGTAAAAAAATCCGCAATCAGAATATGGAAGACATATCTGGTTGCGGATTTTACGTTTTTGTATAATAGTATGTTTATTTCAGAGCCGGCTGATAATCATGGTGCGAGGGAAACAGGGGGAAAGGTTATTCTCCCTTGTTCAGTCCCGTATTCTTGTTGTCCACGAGCTCTTTGTCTCCGGTGGAGAACAGAGAGTTGAAGTTCTTGTAGAATATCGCTGCGGAGAAGGCGGCGCGGGTCAGGTTGTTCTTCGACGTGGTCTGCGAAGCGGTGAAGCGCAGACCGCACCCCAGGATGTTCACGTTGGCGTTGAAGTCCTCATATTTGTCTGCCGGCTTCGAGTTGAGGTTCAGGTAGAAAGTGCCCAGGTCGCCGAGCTGCACCTTCTTGCTCTCCGCCACGAGTTCGAGCAGACAGTCCACGAACGACATCATCACGCCCTGAACCACGCCTCTCGGGAAACCGATGTTGTGTGAAGCCATGTGGTCTATCAGCTCCTCGAAGCTGACGGTGTCCGTATGCTTTGCCTTGGCATACCATTTCTTGTAAGACTGAGAGGTCTTGACGTTGTTCTGAAAAAGCTGATAGAAAAGTGTTCCGTTCTTTACTTTAGACATAGTTGTAATGTTTTAAATGGTTATTTATTAAAGTTGAATATCTCTTTGTTCTTCGTCCGCCCTGCGTCTGATGCATGCCTTCCGACGCTTGGTGTCTGAATCACGATGCAAAGATACTATAACCGGAAAGACGGAAATGCGATTACGATCTGCTGTGGTCTGACTGTATCTGATGTTTTATTGTTCTTTTGCATAAAAAGGCTTCAAACAGCCTTCAAACGGTCTCCAAACGGCCTGATAATGGAGTGGGGAGGGAAAACGAAAAAGGATGGCGGACAAATAATTTTGCCGCCATCCTCATCGTGGTATAGATTATTTTATAAAACTATGTGGTATCAATAACCTGGGTTCTGGTATTCCTGTCCGTTGTCGATGAGCAGGATTGCTGCATCGGGGATAGGACGGAGATAATAGTTCTGCTTGAAGGCGCCCTCCTTGATCTGCGGGTTGCACTTCTGTATGCGCGACTCGAAGGCACGGAAGCGCTTGAGCGTCATCCAGCGGTTCCATTCGCCGATCATCTCACGGGCGTATTCGTCGAGGAGGAAGTCCTCGGTGATGTCGCTCTCCTGTATGTCCATGCTGTGGTCGTGGTTCATGCAGGAACGGTTGCGCAGGGTGTTCAGACGGTTCTTTGCCTCGCCCAACTGTCCCAGACGCCAGTCAATCTCGGCGGAGATGAGATATGTCTCGCCCAGTCGGTATACGATACAGTCGGCGGAGCTGAACGGCTTGTTGGCGTTTGACCCGGCGTAGAGGCTCGGACAGTCTGCCTTCTTCAGACTCGGGAAGAATTTGAGCGGCTGCGCAGGGTTGGCGTAGTTGTCGTCGATGTTGTATACGGCGTATCGCTTGGCGTCGCGCTCGGCCTGTGTCAGAGGTTTGCGCGAGAGATATACGGCGGTGTCGCCGATGGCGAGGTCGTATGCGGCATTGCCCACACGGGCGGTGGAGAGTCCGAAGCGCTTGGCGTCGCCCTCATCCCATTTGTATACGGTGCCGTTCTTCTCCGATGCCTTATTGATATAATAGGTGTCCTTGAAGAAGGCTGCATAGCGCTTGTCCTTCTCGCCGTAGAGGTCGAGCATGTACTTGCTCGGCTCCATGTAGCAGTTGCCCTTTGCCAGCTTGTGGGTCTCCATGCCGTTCACGGTGGTGGCGTAGTTAGGCGTCATGCCCGAGAGGAAGATACCTGAGGTGTTGTTGTTATAAGCCTCGGTGTGCTTCCATACGCGGTTGTAGTAGTTGCCGCGCGGGTTGTATGCCTTTATCGATGAGTGGGTAACGACGAAGAGAGCCTCGGCGTTCTTCTTGTTGTTGTTCTCGTCGAATACCTCGTCCACGTCGTCGTAGAGCCTCACTCCCAGTTCCGAAGCGTGCTCTATCAGATAGTCGGCGGCAGCCTTGCCCTTTTCGAGATACTGCTTAGCCTCGTCCTGCGTCAGAGCGTTGCAGTTGCCCAGTCCGTCGGTGTATGTGGCGTATGTCAGACAAGCCTTGGCATAGAGATGGTAGGCAGCGGCGCGGGTCACCTTGCCGTATACTTTCTGTGTTACAGGCAGGTTAGCCTTGGCGAAATCGAGGTCTTCCAGGATAGCCTTGTAAAAGTCGTTCACCGTGCTGCATGTCAGCGTCTTGGTCTCGCCCGTCACAGGTTTGAGGGGCAGGTATTTGCCTCCCCACTGCTCCACGATGTTGTAGAGGGCGTGGGCGCGCAGGAAGCGTGCTTCGGCGAGCAGGGCGTCGCGTTCGGCGGCTTCGAGTCCCGTCACTTTCGTGGCGTATTCAATGGCTCCGTTGCATGCGCTCAGGTTGCCGTAGAAGCCGTTGTAGCCTTCGTTGAGCATTCCGTTTGCCGAGCCGTAGTCTTCGTATCTCATTATCTTGCTCCAGTTGCCGTTGGCTCCGGTGGGGTTGGCGTCCTGCCAGATGTCGGTTCCAGCCTCCGACACCATCAGATAGGTGTCTTCTCCCTGTCCGTAGATGATTCTCACGAGGTCGAAGTAGCAGTCGTTTATCTTCTTCTCGAATCCTGCCGCACTGGTCCACTCGTTTTCCGGCGTGTCGCCCGAAGGATTGTATTCGTCGAGGCTGCAGCTTGTTGCCGAGAGGAGCATTGATGCTGCCGCCAGCGACATGATTTTATATCTTTTCATTGTATTCTTTGGTTTGAAAGTTATTTGTTAGAATGATACGTTAACGCCGAACACGAACTGCTTTGACAATGGTGCGTCGTCGTCGTTGCCTCCCTTCTCAGGGTCGTAGTCCTTGAGATACTTGCTCTTGGCGAAGATGAACGGGTTGTCGGCGGTGAAGTATACGCGTGCCTTCTGTATGCCAACCTTCTTGGTGATGTTCTTAGGCAGAGTGTAGCCCAGTGTGATGTTCTTCACCTTGAGGTATGAGCCGTCGAAGTAGTTGCACCACTGCAGGTTAGGGTCCTGTCCGTTGTTCATCGTGGAGTTAGGTGCAGGGAAGCGTGCGTTCTGGTTGTCCACCGTCCAGTAGTCGCATACGGTAGGCGCCGGCGAGAGTCCGTCGGTGCGGTACCATCCGGTCACGCCGTAGTTGATGGTCCAGTCCCAGCGCATGATGAGCAGGAAGCTCAGGTCGAAGCCCTTGTACGTGAAGTTGTTGTAGAGGCTGCCGCTCCATTTCGGTGTGGCGCTGCCGAGCACGAAGTAGTCTTCCGTGTTATACTTCTTGTTGTCGTCCTTGTCCACGATGTGCACCTGTCCCGGCTTCTGGCTATACTGCTTAGCCTCTTCTTCCTGTGCCGTGCCCCATATTCCGGCATATTTGTATCCGTAGTATGTGTTGATAGGCTGACCCTTGATGAGGTAGTAGTCGCCGAACTTCAGCGGTCCGTCGCTTGTGGTCTTGTTCACGCGCTCACGGTTGGCGGCAAACTGCAGCGTTGTGGTCCATGTGAACTTAGGTCCCACGAAGTTGCGGCTTGTGATGCCGATTTCCACACCGGTGTTGCGTGTCTCGCCCACGTTGCTCCACATGTTGAACGAGCTGGAGCCGTATCCTCCCGTCTCGTATGGCAGACTCTTCTTGTAGATTACGTCCTTCGTGATGGCGTCATACCAGTCGAAGGTAAGGCTGATGCGCTCCTTCAGCAGTCCGAGGTCGAGTCCGAGGTCGGTCATGTATGTCTTCTCCCATCCCAGCTGGTCGTTGCCCAGCGTGAGGTTGTATCCGCTGTATGAGAGCGGCGTGTCCTGGAAACCGATCATGCCGTTGCGTGTCACTGCCTGTGTGGCGTATGCGGCGGCTCCGGCATTACCCGTCACACCATAGCTGGCGCGAAGCTTCAGGTTGGAGATTTCCTTGATGTTCTGCATGAACGCCTCGTCGCTGATGCGCCATGCCACGGCTCCGCCGGGGAACACGTCCCACTTGTGGCCCTTGGCCAGACGGGAGTCGCCGTCGACGCGGGCGTTGAGCGTGAGGAGGTATCTGCCCAGATAGCTGTAGTTGATGCGGCCGATGTAGCCCATCTTCTGTGTCTGCGTGTATGATGAGCTCACCTGTGGCGTGCCTGTAGAGGCTCCGAGGTTGTAGAATCCGTAGCTGTCGGAGTCGAATCCGTTGGCAATCGCCGTAGCCGTCTCATACCTGTCCTTCGACCACTCCGTCACGGCTGTCACTGTGAAGTCGTGTTTCTTCTGAATGTTGAAGTTGTAGGTGAGGATGTTCTGCCATTTGTAGTTGTATGTGAACTTGTTGGGAATCTGCGCCTGCACGGTCTTGCTCTCCAGTCCCTGGTAAGACTTCGGTCCGGTGTAGATGCCCTGGCGCGAATTGCGGAAGTATCCTCCGAGGATGCTCTTGAAGGAAAGGCCCTTGATAGGAGTGAGTTCGAAATACAGCTGCGGTGCGATGCTGATTCTCTTGATGTTGTTCACGTAGCTGCTGCTCACGTTGTCGGCAAGCGGATTCATGTTACCGTCGCCCAGCGGATAGTCCACGAGCTTTCCGTTGTCATCGTACACCTGTCCGAGCGGCGGCATGCAGAGCACGCGGTTCCAGATGCGGCTGTAGCGCTTGTCGTTGTTCGAATACATGGCGTAGAGGTTGAGTCCGTATTTCAGGATTTTGTTAGCCTTGAAGTCAACCTTTGCGCGTGCGGAATAGCGCTGCATCTCGTCGCCCTTGAGCAGTCCCTCCTGGTCATAATAGCCGATGGAGAAATAGGATGTCATGCGGTCGTTGCTGTATGAGGTGCTGAGGTTGTAGCTCTGCGTGTTGCCCGTCCGCGAGGCGAGGTCCTGCCAGTCCACCCACTGGTTGTTGTCAACGAACGTCTGCATATACGACGGGAAGAGCGGCGTGGTGGTGTCGTCGGCGGAGATCTCGCCGCCGTTGATGAGCGCCTGGCGGCGGAAGTCGATATACTTCTGTCCGCGGTTCACCTCGGGGAAGCTCGTTATGACGTTCCATCCGTAATAAGCGTCGAAATCGATGGAGAACTTGTTCTTCTTCGGTGTCTTGGTGGTGATGATCACCACACCGTTGGCTCCGGCAGCACCATATACGGCTGTGGACGAAGCGTCCTTCAATACCTCGATGCTGGCGATGTCGTTGGGGTTGAGCTCCTCGTATGAGCCCTCCATGCCGTCGATGATGAAGAGCGGCTTGTTGTCGCCGTTGATGGAGCGGTTTCCGCGCAGCACCATGTTCACTCCGCCGCCGGCATCACCGCTCGTGCGCGTGATGTCGAGACCGGCCACCTGGCCCTGGATTGCCTCCAGAGGGTTGCCCGTAGGCATGCGGGTGATGTCTTCCGACTTGATAGAAGCCACGGAACCCGTGAGATCGCGCTTCTTCACGGCACCATAGCCGATGACCACCAGTTCGTCGAGAGAGTTGTCTTCGGGCTTCATCGTCACCTTGAGCTGTGCGCGGCCGGCTTTCACCTCCTGTGTGGTGTAACCCATATAGGAGATAACGAGCGTGGCGCCCGGCTTGACGTTGAGCGAGAAGCGTCCGTCCATGTCGGTGGCGGTGCCGTTCTGCGTGCCCTTCACCATGACGGAAGCGCCGATAAGGGCTTCGCCGTTCTCATCGTAAACCACTCCGCTGACAGAGTTATGCTGTTCCACAGTCATTTCTGCCAACTTCTCTTTCGCGGGAGCAGCGGCGGCTGCCATGGCAGGCAACGACGCAAACAGCAGCGCCGCAGAAAGACCGGCACACAATGCGCCCTTCTTCCATGCGCTGAGTCCAGCTCCATAAAAGATTTCGTTTTCTTTTCTCATAGATTGATACATTATACCTCAAATCCGCAACCTATAGGGTTTAGTGGGATTTTGCTTGCAAAGCGAC
>USSF01000078.1 GCA_900557405.1 uncultured Prevotella sp. | reverse complement strand
CGCTTTGCAAGCAAAATCCCACTAAACCCTATAGGTTGCGGATTTGAGGTTATCATTAAGAACAAATGAAAACAAATGAGGACAAGTTGGACAAAGGGCGTATCAAAACAGGAAATTGCTTCCCGCCTTGATACGCCCTCTTCATTTTTTCATTTCCCTTGTGGGAACGAAAGCCGGCAATGCCTACTTGCGCACCACCTTCTTCACAGTTCCGTCGGCCATTCTCAGAATGTTCAAGCCCTTCTGCAGACCTTCCGTGCGCATTCCGTCCACGAGATAGCTGTCTTTCACAGCCACGCCTCCGTCGGCATCAATCCCGTCCAATCCCGTCGGGTCGAGTGTCACGGTTGCGGTGTTCGAGAGTGCGTGCTCCTCGCCGTCGGCCGTAACCACGGCAATCTGGTATGCGTATGTGCCGGCATCAAGCCCTGTATCACTGTAGCTGCAGCCGGATGTGGCCTCATCGCCTGTCATTCCCGTCTTCGTACCGTTGCGGTAGATGTTGTAGGCCTTCACGGCATACAGGTCGGTTGCGGATACATACTTGATGTCGTCAACAAGGATTCCGAACTTGTCCTGGCTGATATAGTTTACCGCTACGTATTTTGCATCCTCAGGCAATACGTATTCATACTTCTGCCAGCCTTTCTTCACCTTCAGTATCGAACCGCCGTCTATGGCCACGAAGCTTTCCGGCTGCGCGTCGGTTGTGGAAACCTTCACCCTTACGCTCTCGGGATATTTCTCGTTGATGATGTCCATCCAGAAAGAGAACACGCTTCCGCCCTTCACTTCGGGCGAGATGAGCCAGTCGTCAGCTGCCGGATAAGCACCGTTTTCCATATCCGGACAAATCGCCATAAGATACTGCGAACCACTGTGTGCATCGAGGTCTGTGGCACCGATCTGCTCCGGATTCACCACCATGAATGCCTTAGGCAAGGCCTCGTTCGGCATCGTCAGACTGTTGAACTTGCACACGGTCTTGCCGTCGCCGTCGTAGTTGGTGAATCCGTCTATCGTTGCTCCGTAAGAGAACGCCTCTTCATCATCAAACGCCGCCACCAATGTCTTGTTCAGCGCCGGCAGCTGCCATGACAGCTCCACTCCGCCGCCTGCCGGAGATGCCTCAAGAGTGGTTACCACAGGAGTCTCCGCAAGCCTTACCTCCACCTGCTGCTCTGCCGCATCGTTCGTGGCATCCTCGTCGCCGCCGGTCAGCGTGAAGCGTATGGCCACGTTCTTGCCGTAGTCGTCGGCGAGCGGAGTATACTTGTAGCTGAACGTGTATTTGTCGCCCGAGGCTATCGTCTGATTGTCCACGGTCTGCGTGCGTGCAACGGTGGTTCCGTCGTAGACCACCTCAAACTGTCCCTTCGCCGCGGCCGTGTTCGTACCTATGTTATATACCTCGGCTGTGTATTCGCCCGTGGATGAGATTTCGAGCGCCTGCGGTCCTGTCACGCCTACTACCGAGAGGTCTTTGCCGTGTGTGCCTGCAATGCTGTAGCGGTCGATGGCATACATATAGTTGTATTCATCATACTGTGCGTCCACGATAATCTGTATCCACTCCTTGTTCATGAACTTCTCCGGTATCGGGAAGGTGTAGTCCGCCCACGCCGTCTCGTTGCCTTCGTTGCAGTCCACCTCGCCTATCTTGCACGGATTGTCGGGGTCTGTATCGTAGTCGGCCACATAGAATGTCATCTTCGACGAATATCCGATATACTTCAGCAGCCGCACTGAGAAAGCCTGCGCCGATTTGCCCAGCGTGGAGAACTTCGCTATGGCTGCACGCCCCATCGTGGGGTCTTCGGTGAGCGGATCCCATCCCATGAGTGCCGACTGGTTGGCATCCGGCAGGATTTCGCCCGGGTCCTGGATTGTCCAGCGTCCGCGGTAGTCTTCGTTGGGATACATTATCCTTATCGGAGTATATTTTATCTGCTGGTTGTCAAACTCCTCTATGACGGGCAGCGTATACGGTTCGCCCACCATATCGGCCACATACACGCGGTCCTGGTCCACCCAGTTCATGCGGTCGGTACTTGTTCCGGCGGCATTGCGCGCAAAGACGGCCAGGCGCACCGTGCGCAGCTTCTCGCCCGCAGCCAATGTATAGGTATAGGTGAGAGCCTTGCCCACCGTGGTGAGATACGTATAGTCCTGCTTCTGGTCGTCATACTGGTAGATGTCGTAGTCGAGATCGGCAAAGTCCACGTATCCGTCGTTCTCGCCCTTGTCGGGGGCGGTCCACGTCAGCGTGTAGGTCATGTTGTCGCGGGAGAGCACTCCTTTCAGGTTGTGTATGCGCATAGGCAATACCTCTCCTGTATATACGGAGTATTCGTATGGCGAACCTTCCTTCTCGTTGTTCACCTGCACCGTAATCCTGTTGTCGCCCTGCTTCGTTGCCACGTCCAGACTGACGTCTGCCCCCGGCAATGCCTCCACGCTCTTCGTGTCCACCTCGGATTTCACCACGGCGGTCAGCTTCTTGTCTGCCGGCAGGGCCTTGTTTCCCATATCCACGGTTGGCATTCTGAAGCTCACGCTTGCCTTCAGTGCACCCTTTTCGCCTGCCTTCACCACGGCGTCTGTCACCGTTGCCGGTGCGGCGGCGCTGGATGCCGTCTCGCCCACGGAGATATTGTTGATATAGCTCCATCCGTCCTGCTCGGCTGTCGTTGTGCAGTGGAAACCGATGTAGTATGTTCCTGCCACGCCTCCCGGCAGTCCGAAACTGAATTTCTGCTTCACGGCAGGGTCAGTGTTCATATTGTTCTGGAAATTGTCCACCGTTCCGATTTTCGTAACCATTCCGGCGGCCGATGGCGATGTGCCTATCCACACCTCCACTCGCGAATAGTTGAACGACATGTTTCCGAACTGCTCGAAAGACAGTTCATAGTTGTTGTCTGCCTTCGTGAACACTGCTCCCGGCATGAAAGCCCAGCTGTCCACATCCCTGTACGCCCCGTCGTATTTCTTGGGCGACGGTGTTCCCATAGCCTTGTAGTTTCCCACATAGAACCACTTGCCGGAGGTTGCCGACGCTTCAAGCGTGAGCATCTCGAACTCCGACTTGCTCTGCAATGCGAACTCAAACGGCACCTGCAGCAGATAGCTCCCCTTCTGCGGCACGGCTGTCTTTCTGGCGACATCACGCTCATAGCCCTGGGCCGCCGAAGGCAGCACACCGGCCACTGCGAAGGTTATCGCCAGAGTAAGATAGGAAAAGAATCTTTTCATAAGCCAACTCCTTTTTGAAAATGTTAGTATTATACGTTCCAATGTTGCAAATTTAAGAATAAACATAATGCAAGCAAAGCATTTCGTCTGCTAATTTCGCTTTTTCCAAACATTTTACTTTTCCTCTGCCTTCCCATCGTCTCCGCCAACCCCTACCGGCGGAGCGGACCGTGGCTCTGACTATCTGTCACCGGTTTTCTGACTATCTGTCACCGGTTATGCCATATTTGCTTACTATTTAACGTTCCGACCGCTGGTTTCCGCCTTGGCATGTAAGTTGCACTAAGGTCTGTGCGAACCGAGAGCGGAAAGCTCGAGGGGAGCACGGAACGGAGGCTGCACCGCAAGGCCGAGGCTAAGGTTCCAGAAAAAATGATTAACAACTAAAATATAATTGGAGGTTTTTGATATGTTACCAGTAATGAGAAATTCTTGGATGCCTGAAGTTTTCAACGACTTTTTCGACACTGACTTTATGCCGCGTACCAACGCTACGGCGCCGGCCATCAACGTTAAGGAGACCGAACACCAGTATATCGTGGAGCTTGCCGCCCCGGGAATGAAGAAGGATGACTTCTGCATCAATATCGATGACGACGGCAATCTGCACATCAAGATGGAGCAGAAGAATGAGAAGAAGGACGAGAGCAAGAAGGAGCACTATCTGCGCCGCGAGTTCTCTTATTCTAAATTCGAGCAGACGCTTATCCTGCCGGACGACGTGGACAAGGAGAAGATCGGAGCCAGCGTCAACAACGGTGTGTTGACCGTGGATCTGCCTAAGGTAGAGAAGAAGGAAGAGAAGACGATGCGTCAAATCGACGTGAAATAATCCTTCCATACGACTGACGTGAAGTGTTTTTCATAAGCAAATGATAGGTTTTGGTCCTGCCCAGCTCTTTTTGCAGAGCTGGGCAGGATTTTTTTGTTGTATCTGATTCAGGGAAAGACATGGACATAAGCTTGCATCCGCGTCTTTACTTATTGAATCATATCATAAATCGCAAAACACTTGCAAACTATTGTTAAAACCATGATTTTGTTTTAAAAAAGCAGTGAAACGTCTAATTTATTTTTCAAATCGAAACTTTTTATTGTATATTTGCAGTGGAAATCCATCCTAATGACGGGTTAATAAACTAATCACCCCAATAAGAGACAATGCAGACTGCATAACATATAGACTGGAATTGACGGGAAAACAGACAGGGTAAAGGATTGTATTTCATCAAGGATAATAACAACACGACAAAAAAGCCATGCAGTTTGAAAAATAAATAAAGAAAACAAAGACAGGTCCACCCCATTAAACTTTCTCCTGGAAAAAAGGTCTATATGTATAAGGAAGGGACACCCATCCGGCAGCTGCGGCGCTATGGCTACAACCAGCACCCCGGAGCGGCGGAACGCCGGATTACCGAAGAAAGGAAAGGAATTTTTGGATATATGGTTAATATATTGATTGGATAATGTTGGTATGTAGGGCAAGCGATTGCTTGCCCCTATCGAAGGCAGTCGTTCTCGTGAGAAAGCGGCTGTTTTTTATTGTCCGCAGATTTGCATATCTCGGTTTTTTTTACGAATATTGCAGTAGGAATAAACAAACAGGAGCTATATCCATAAAAAGAAACAAAAAACAAGGAGACATGAGAATATCAAGAAAAGCCTTTGCTACAATGCTTTTCGCCGCTGCCACACTGACGGCCTGCGCACAGAGAAGCTTCGTGATGAACCTATGGACGGGCGCTGCGCCCAACGACAACGGCAATCCCGCAGACACGGCAAAAGTGAGCGTGTTCCTGCCCAAGGAGAAAGTGGCCACGGGCAGGGCGGTGGTGATATGCCCGGGAGGCGGATACCAGCATCTGGCGATGAGGCACGAGGGCACCGACTGGGCGCCATTCTTCAACAACATGGGCATCGCGGCGATAGTATTGAAATACCGTATGCCGAACGGCAACCACGAAGTACCCGTCGCCGACGCTGAGGAGGCGCTAAGGCTCGTGCGCCGCAACGCACAGGCATGGAACATCAAGACGGACGAGGTGGGCATTATGGGGTCGTCGGCAGGAGGGCACCTGGCTTCGACTCTCGCCACGCACTCAAAGGGCGACGCCAAGCCCGACTTCCAGATTCTCTTCTACCCCGTGATTACCATGATGCCCGACATCACCCACAAGGGCAGCCACGACAACTTCCTGGGAAAGGACGCCAAGAAGAAGGACGAGAAGGAATACAGCAACGACGTGCAGGTGTCGAGAACCACGCCGCGCGCATTCATCATCCTCGCCGACGACGACCAGGTGGTGCTGCCGGCAAACGGAGTGAACTACTACACGGAGCTGTACCGCCACGACGTGCCGGCATCTCTCCACGTATACCCCTCGGGCGGCCACGGGTTCGGCATCCGCGAGAACTTCATGTTCCACAACGAGATGCAGCTGGAGCTCAAAGCCTGGCTAAGGAGCTTCTGATCTCCTCCAGACTGCCGGCAACCATGATGTGGCGGCGCCAGTCGCCGCGTACCATGCCGCGCCGCTGCAGGTCGTCGAGCAGGGCGATGAGCGAATCCCAGAAGCCGTTGATGTTATAGAGTATCACCTTCTTGCCGTGGTAGCCGATGGTGGCAGAGGCGGCAACGGTGAATATCTCGTCGAGCGTGCCCAGACCGCCAGGCAGCGCAATGACCACGTCGCTCTTGAGGAGCATCAGGTCCTTGCGGTCGCTCAGGTTGTCACATGGAATCTCCACGGAGAGGTGCGGACTGACATGTCCGTTCTCCTCTATCTTCGACGGCACCACGCCTATCGTCATGCCGCCGTTGGTATACACAGCCTCGGCGATACACTCCATAAGGCCCATATCGCAGCCGCCGAACACGATGGCATCGCCGTTGCCGGCTATCCACTCACCCAACTCTCTCGTCTTTTCAAAATAAACCGGCTCAATATCGCTATTGGCCGAACAGAATATGCATATCTTCATCGCTGACAGTAATTTTTGCATGTAGTGAAGGCCGGCAGCAGGCTTGCCCGCAAACCGGCACATGATTTACGGCGTAAAGGTAATGCTTTTAATCGACAATTCGTAAATTTGCACGCGAAATATCTATCCAAAACCAAAAGAAGCACGACAATGATGGACTGGAAACAACTCATATCCAACAAACGGCTCGGGCAGGAGGAGCGCCACATAGAGCGCCACGACGACCGCAGCGAGTTCAAACGCGACTACGACCGGCTGATTTTCTCGGCCCCCTTCCGCCGTATGCAGAACAAGACGCAGGTGTTCCCGCTGCCCGGCAGCATCTTCGTGCACAACCGGCTGACCCACAGTCTGGAGGTGGCAAGCGTGGGCATGTCGCTCGGCAACGACGTGGAGGCAGCCCTCGTAAGAAGACACCCCGGTCTCGCCGACACACTCTTCACGCAGATCGGTACAATCGTGAGCACTGCCTGTCTCGCCCACGACATGGGCAACCCGCCGTTCGGACATTCCGGCGAAAAAGCCATACAGACCTTCTTCACCGAAGGCAAAGGAGCGTATCTCAAGGAGAAGATAAGCGAGGGCGTATGGAACGACATAACACACTTCGAGGGAAACGCCAACGCATTCCGTCTGCTGGCACACAGATTCAAGGGCAGAAGGGACGGAGGATTCGTTATGACATACACCACGCTCGCATCCATCGTGAAATACCCGTTCTCGTCGGCTCTCGCCGGAGACCACGGCAAGTTCGGATTCTTCCAGTCGGAAAAGGAGATTTTCAGGAAAATCGCCGACGAACTGGGCATCATCTGCAAATCCTGTCCCGGCGCTCCCCTCACCTACGCCCGTCATCCGCTGGTATACCTCGTGGAGGCGGCAGACGACATCTGCTATGAGATAATGGACATAGAAGACTCCCACAAGCTGAAAATCCTCACGTTTGACGAGACGAAACGCCTGCTGCTGGGATTCTTCGACGAGGAGACGAAAAAGGCCATAGAGAAGCGCATAATCGACGAGGGGATTACCGACGACAACGAGAAGGTGATATACATGCGCGCCTGCGTCATCGGAAAACTGGAGAACGCCTGTGCGCAGACCTTCATAGACCATGAGGAGGAGATTCTCAGCGGCACTTTCCGCGGCTGTCTGATAGACAGCATTCCGGAGCCTCAGCGCACGGCATACAAGCGCTGCACGGAGGTTTCCTTCCAGAAGATATACAAGAGCAAGCCGGTGCTCGATGTGGAACTGAGCGGTTTCAAGATCATGGAGACGCTGATGGAGATAATGACCGAGGCTGCCGTGCATCCCGACCGCTTCTATTCCCGTCAGCTTATCAGCAGGGTGAGCAGCCAGTATGACATCACCTCGCCCGACCTCGAAACCCGTCTGATGGCTGTAGTGGACTACATCAGCGGCATGACCGACATCTACGCCCTCGACATCTACCAGAAAATCAATGGCATCAGTCTGCCGATAGTATAAAACAAAAAAAATTTTTTTTCTTTTTTTACCCTCACACCCTCACTTTCCGTCTGAAACGCCCTGTTTATC
>USSF01000077.1 GCA_900557405.1 uncultured Prevotella sp. | reverse complement strand
AACTTATTCGTGAATTATTCATATTTATAAAATTAATTTTGAACAGTTACTTAAACATAAAAAGTTGGAAATCATCAAGCTGTCATTCCCTTCACCTTATTATATAATACATATTGTCATTCGTATTTCCTGTTGTTGTGATAAAATGAAAGTGCATCGCCCTGATAACGTGTAAAAGTGACATCAAACGCCAGTCTGCGATATATCCTGCCGTAATCAAGCCATGTTTCCTTGTTCTGCTTCCTGTCGTTCCGCCTTGTAATACGCAACTTTGTACCGCTGAATGGTTATCGTAGAATAGTTATCGAACGTTAAATCTTGGAAAAACGGACAAAATAGACCAATTTTACCTTGGAAAAACGGACAAAATGCAGTACTTTTACCTTGGAAAAACGGACAAAACAGACCATTTTTTACCTTGGAAAAACGGACAGGAATATGATTAAACGTAAGATAGACAGCTATTTAGAGAGCTTTTTTGAGCAAAATAAAAAGGCGTTGTTGCTTACTGGAGCAAGGCAGATAGGGAAGACCTTTTCTATCCGACGCTTTGGGCATGAGCATTTTGAACATTTTGTGGAAATCAACTTTATTGAGAATTCTGGTTTGGTTAGCGTTTTTAGCAAGGCGACAAGTAGTCAGGATATCTTGCTTCGTCTATCTACTATATCGAAGCAAAATCTGGTTAAGGGGAAGACTCTTGTTTTCTTTGACGAAGTGCAGGAATGCCCCGAACTTGTCACTGCCATCAAATTCTTGGTAGAGGAAGGTAGCTATCGCTATATATTAAGCGGAAGTTTGTTGGGTGTCGAGATAAAGAATTTACGCTCGGCGCCAGTGGGCTATATGACAATCAAGGATATGTATCCTTTGGACTTTGAGGAGTTTGCATCCGCCTTGGGCATCAATGACAAAATCATTCAGATGTTAAAGGAGCATTTCGACAAAGGTACTGCTGTGGATGAATTTATACATGAGAAGATGATGGAGACATTCCGTCTTTATCTCATCGTTGGTGGTATGCCTGCTGCCGTTGTGAAATACTTGGATACCAATAATCTGCGGGAAGTGATGGAAGAACAGCGCTCCATTGTCCGATTGTATAAACAAGATATTGCAAAATATGATCCTGACCATAAGCTCTACATAGAGGAGATATTTGAAAGAATTCCTGCTGAGCTTGATGCCAAGAACAAGCGGTTCATTCTCAAGAACTTAAATGAGAATTTAAAGTTCTCGCGTTATCAGAACAGTTTCTTATGGCTCAAGGATGCTGGAGTGGCTCTGCCTGTCTACAATGTTGAGGAACCGACGGTGCCATTGATTCTCTCCAGTAGTCGCAATCTGTTTAAGTTGTTCATGGGTGACATCGGTCTTCTGGCAAGTCTCTATGCTGATGGCATTCAGTTGAAGATTCTCGACAATGAGTCTTCCATCAATTTTGGCTCCGTATATGAAAATGCCGTGGCTCAGGAATTATGTGCCCATGGCTTCCCATTATATTATTACAATAGCAAGCGACAGGGGGAGTTGGATTTTGTGATAGAGCAAAATGGCGAGGTGTTGCCGTTAGAGGTGAAGTCGGGTAAGGATTATGAGCGTCATAAGGCTCTGTCCAATGTGTTGAATTCTACGGCCTATAAGATTCCAAGGGGTTATGTGCTATGCAATGATAATGTGAAGCAAGTGGGCAAGGTTACTTATCTTCCTATCTACATGACCATGTTTATCCAAAAGGAGCAGCAACTCCCGACCAACTATAAAATAGACCTGTCAGGATTGCTTTAGTTGTAAAAATGTTTGGCCATTACTTTAGATGCCATGTAAAAGGCAGATAAAACAGCATGTCCATCCCCCTGTACAATAAAAAAAGTTTTTTTCTTTTTTACCCTCACACCCTCACTTTCCGCTTGAAACGCCCTGTTTATCGGGGTTTCAGTGGTGAGGGTAAGTGTGAGGGCAAACTTTCTCCCCTCACACTTGCCCTCACACCAAAATCCGTCTGAAATCCCTCTTGTCCTGTCAAGGTAGAATGAGAATGAAGAATGAATACTTTTCTGATACCATCAAAATTGTTTAAAAGAACTGCCTCTCCGCCTTTCCGTTGACGACAATTGCTTTATTTATGATATATAAGTGGAATCATTATTACTTATCTATGCATTTAAAGGAAAAGTCCCTCATAAAAATGTGGTGTTCCAGCAAAAAGTCCCTCATAAAAATGTGAAGATTCAGCAAAAAGTCCCTCATAAAAGTGTGAAGATTCAGCAAAAAGTCCCTCATAAAAGTGTAAAACACTTTGGTATCTCATTAATTTTCAGTACATTTGCCGCAAATACATTTTGTGCATGGAAAGATTCATAATGAAGGACCTTGTGGATTGGAAAAACAGGGTGGACCGGAAACCTCTTATCCTGCTCGGAGCGAGACAGGTGGGGAAGACCTATATCCTGAAGGAATTCGGGCGGAGGGAATTTGAAAACGTGGCCTATATCAACTGTGACAACAATGCCATGGTCAGGGATTTGTTCAAGCAAGACTACAATACGGAGAGGATCCTGCTCACCATCAGTGCCATAACCGGCACAAACATTCAAGCAGGGAAGACCCTGATTATCATGGACGAGATACAGGAAGCGGCCCACGGACTCGCCTCGCTGAAATATTTCTGCGAGGAAGCAAGGGAGTATCACGTGGCTGTGGCGGGATCTCTGCTCGGACTTACGCTGCACCAAGGGGAGTCGTATCCTGTGGGAAAGGTGAACACACTGGAAATGCACCCTATGACATACGAGGAGTTTCTCTGGGCAAGGGGATTCAAGCAACAGATGGACCTGTTGGCAAACGGGATGTGGGATGTGGTGAAATCTCTGAATACTATTTACATCCAGCACCTGAGGGAATATTACATGACGGGCGGAATGCCTGAAGCCGTGAAAAAATTCATCGACACGAATGACGCAAACGCCGTGAGGGAGGTGCAGGAAGAAATAATCAAGGCCTACGAAAAGGACATTTCCAAACACGCACCTGCAGAACAGACCGTGAGAATCAACCAGGTATGGAACTCCATACCTTCGCAGCTGGCAAAGGAGAACAAGAAATTCATATATGGCGTGATAAAGCAGGGAGCAAGGGCAAAGGAATATGAACTCGCCATACAATGGCTCATTGATGCCGGACTGGTTTACAAGATAAGCCGCGTGAAATCACTGGATATCCCACTGAAGATACATGAGGATATCAGCGCATTCAAGCTGTATATGCTGGACTGCGGACTCCTCGGGGCAATGAGCAAGACGCCGCCTGCCATGCTGCTGCTCCCGAACAAGGACAATACAGGGAAAGGGGATTTTACGGAGAATTTCATCTGCTGCCAGATGGAATCGCTGCGCAAGATACCTATATATTATTATAGCAAGGAAAACAGTCAGCTGGAGCTCGACTTCGTGATACAAGCCGGAACCCGGACCATTCCCATAGAAGTGAAAGCGGAGGAGAACCTTCAGGCTAAATCATTGAAGACCACCATTGCGAACAACCCCGGAATGCATGGAATACGCTTCTCGATGAGCGACTACAGGGAGCAGGAGAGCATCACCAACGTGCCGCTATATGGGGCAAGGGGATTCTTGGAACACATCACTGAAAACGAATAACAAAATATATCATTATATGAAGAAACAGGAATATGCCAAGGCGAACATGGAATGGCTCGCCGAAAAGGCAAAGGAGGAAGGTGTAAGGGAGATTCCCGGAGGTATATATTATAAGGTATTGAAGGAGGGTCTCAACGACGGGCGCCACCCGTCGAGGCGCAGCATTGTGACGGCACACTACACGGGCAGGACGATAAACGGCAAGAAATTCGACTCATCGCTCGGCGGCGCACCGCTCGCCGTACGTCTCTGCGACCTTATCGACGGATGGATCATCGCCATGCAGCAGATGTGCGTGGGCGACAAATGGGAGGTATATATCCCGGCGGAGAAGGGCTACGGCAAGTTCTCGCAGCCGGGAATACCGGGCGGTTCCACGCTCATCTTCGAGATTGAGCTGCTGGGGATTGCCTGAGTTTTACCATAACCGGCCATCAGGACATTTATTGTGTCTCTTTATGACTGTTTGTCCTAATGGCCGATTGGCATTAAACTGTTGACAAGGGGGACAAGATACGAGCAGACAAGGAGCGAGGTCAGGAGATAAATGAAGTGGCAAAGCGACGAAGGTTGCTGAATGCCACTTCTTTTTTTATTGCCTCTTCCAACGGCATGCCTTCCGGCGTTATGCTCTCCACGAAGGAGAAGCCTGCGGAAAGAAGCTCTTCCTTGTCATCTATGCCGCCGGCAACAAGTCCCACGGGAATACCCAACTGCTTGCCACGCATCAATATGCGCTGCGGCAGCTTTCCCATCAGGGTCTGGCGGTCAGCACGACCCTCGCCCGTTATCACCATATCGGCACCCTTTATCTTATCGTCGAAGCCCGTAAGATCCAGAAGAAGGTCTGCTCCCGGCTTCATCTCCGCCCCGAGATACTGCATGAAGGCATAGCCCAAACCGCCGGCGGCTCCGGCTCCCGGTTCGTTTGACTTGTCGAAGCCGAAATGCAAAGCTGATTTCTCGGCAAAGAGTCTTGCTCTCCTGTCGAGCTGTTCTACCATCTCCGGTGTGGCTCCCTTCTGCGGGGCATATACCCGGGCTGCACCGTTCTCGCCGCACAGGGGATTGTCCACATCTGAGGCAAGAGTGAAACGGCATTCGCCAAGCTCCGTATTCATCGCCTCGTTGAAGTTCTTGCCACGGGCGAAGATGTCAACGAGCGCACGTATCATTCCTATTCCGGCATCGCTCGTACCTGTGCCGCCAAGACCGATGATGAAGTTGCGGCAGCCGCGCTTAATGGCTCTCGACAGCAGCTCCCCCACTCCATAGGTGGTGGAGCGCATCGGGTTGCGCTCTTCTTCCTTTACGAGGGTCAGTCCGCAAGCCTGTGCCACCTCGATTATCGCCGTGCCGTCGGCGGTCATCCCGTATTGGGCATCCACGCGGCGCATCATCTGGTCGTGGATGTAAACAGGTTCGAGGGTTGCGCCCAAGGCATGGGTGAAGGCTTGGAGCATGCCCTCGCCGCCGTCGCTCATCGGCAGACACTGCGTTTCTATTCCTTTTCTGTTGAATTCTCCGGCCATTGTCTCCTCCACTTCGGTGGATGAGAGACTGCCCTTGAATGAATCTGTTGCAAGTATGTATTTCATAAGAATAAAAAAAAGCCTCCCCGGCTGTGGAGAGGCTGTATTTAATATCGGGGGATTAGTTTTGCACCTGTTTTGGGGGTTAGTTATGCACCAGGGTGCCTATCTGCTCGCCGTCCATCACCTTCTTCAGATTTCCCACGATATCCATATTGAAGACATAGATCGGAAGGTTGTTCTCCTTGCACATTGTCGTGGCGGTGAGGTCCATCACCTTCAGACCGCGTGTATAGATCTCATCGTAGGTGATTTCGCTGAACTTCGTTGCCGTAGGGTCCTTTTCGGGGTCGGCGGTGTAGATGCCGTCAACACGGGTTCCCTTGAGCATCACGTCGGCCTCTATCTCGATGCCGCGGAGCGACGAACCGGTGTCGGTGGTGAAATACGGACTACCCGTTCCTGCTGAGAAGATGCAGACGTAGCCTGCCTCCATCGCCTCAATCGCCTTCCACTTGTTGTAGAACTCGCCGATTGGCTCCATGCGGATTGCCGTCAGCACCTTTGTCTTGACGCCTACTGCGCCGAGGGCCGAACTGAGGGCGAGGGAGTTGATTACCGTGGCGCACATACCCATCTGGTCGCCCTTGACGCGGTCGAAGCCCTTGCCCGCTCCGCTCAGGCCACGGAAGATGTTTCCGCCGCCGATTACGATTCCTATCTGTACGCCCATCTCGTGTACTTCCTTTATCTGGCGTGCGTAGTCGTTCAGACGCTCCACGTCGATACCGTAGTTCTGCTTGCCCATAAGACTCTCGCCGCTGAGCTTCAGCAATATTCTCTTATACTTTGCCATTGTATTTGTATTTTGGTCTTTATCTTATAAACTTCACTTCCTTGAACTCATATTCCGAAAGGGTGCCGTCGTCGCGGCGCAGCAGCAGACGGCCGTCAGGACGGACTTCCTCGATGCGGGCATAGAACTCGCCCGAGGCATCCGAATAGCCGTAGGAACCGATGCGACGGTAGAGGACAGCCATATATTCCTTGTGCAGGCTTTCAAAGTCGCCTTTGTTCACTCGGTCAAGATAGAGGGAGAAAGCGTCCAGAACAGCGTTTAGGATGCGTTTCAGGGGGATTTCGCGCCTCATTATCTGGGCGAGGGAAATCGGATTGGGCGCATCGCTGAGAAACTGCATCTGATTGATGTTGATTCCCGTGCCGATGATGCAGCTCTTCACGCCACGGCTGTTAATCTCACATTCCGACAGCGTTCCGCTTATCTTGCGGTCATCCCAATAGATGTCGTTGGGCCATTTGATGGTGAATCCGCGACAGTCGGTCCCACTCGCAACGGAACGTCCGAACATGAAGTCGTAGTCTTCGAGCATCGACCAGCTCCTTACGCTCTCCACCTCTGCGGCAAGCACATTCCTTACTGCCAGTGCCATCGCCTCAAGCAGGACATACTGGCGGTTTGCCGGCACGCCCACGGGATGCACCTTCACGCTGAAGGTGAGGTTCTTGCCCTCCTCGCTCTCCCACGTGTTGGTCCCGTTGCCGCGCCCTGCCGTCTGCTTGCGGCATACGGCTACGGTCATCAGTTCGCCTTCCTCCCCGTCGTAGTCATGCAGGAAGTGGTTGGTGGAATCCGTCTCTTCAATCTCTATTATCTTTATCTTTTCCAATTCTCGTTCTCTCGTTTGTTTCTTATTATCACATTTATCATTGGCTGGCGGGAATCAAGCCTCACCTATCGGATATCAGACCTTGGCTGCCGGATACAAACCAATGTCTACCGGAAATAATACGGCATGAATGCATCCTCGATATGGTCAACCTTGCAATGTTCCCCGTCTGTACCGGTAATGGCTATTATGTCGAAACGAATCGGCAGGTCGATAAGGTTTGATTTGACGAACCTGTTTGCCGCCAGCGTGATGTTCTTTATCTTCCTGCGGTCAACGGCCTGTTCGGGCGAGAGGAAAACATCGTTGCGCCTTGTCTTCACCTCTACGACAACGAGCCAGCCGTCATCTATGGCGACAATATCAAGGTCCTTGTGCCCGTCCCTCCAGTCCCTGGCAATAATCCGGTACCCTTTGTCCTCAAGCATCCTTGCTGCAAGGTCCTCTCCCCATTTGCCGAGTTCGTTATGCTGGGCCATCTGATATAATGTGGTTTTAATGATATATAACTAATATATAACTGATATCAAAAAGAACAGGTATATAAAAATACTACTTCAGCACTATCTTGCAGTCATCAAGACTCTCTACAGTTGCAAGAGCCTCATATCTGAAGCCTTTTGAACGCAGGAAATCCCCTCCATGCTGGAAAGCCTTCTCAATGATGAAGCCCATCGCCTCAATCGTTGCCCCTGCCTGCTCGCAAAGCTCTATCACGCCATTTGCCGCATTGCCGTTGGCAAGAAAATCATCAATGAACAAGACATGGTCTTTATCCGTAAGGAAGCTATTGCTGATGCATACCGTATAATCCCTGTCCTTGGTAAAGGAATGTACCATGGTGGAAAGCATATTGTCCATGGTCTTCGGCTGCTTCTTCTTGATGAACACCACCGGAAGCTGCAGGATATAGCCCACAAGGATTGCGGGAGCGATGCCGCTTGCCTCTATAGTGACGATTTTGTTTATATTCAAATCGCTGAAGAGCCTGACAAACTCCTTCGCACAATCCATCATCAAGTTCGGGTCCATCTGATGGTTGATGAAGCTGTCCACCTTCAATATTCCCCCAGGATAGCACTTGCCGTCCTGCATTATTCTATCTTTTAAAATATCCATATCTTAATATTGATGTTTTCCTTTATTGCAGCAAAGGTATGAATTTTAATGAAGAATGAAGAATGAAGAATGAAGAATTTTTTTCATACAACAAAAAAAGTCCTCCGGAGGATTTCTCTTCCGGAGGACATCATCTCTCGTT
>USSF01000076.1 GCA_900557405.1 uncultured Prevotella sp. | reverse complement strand
CGCAGGCTTACAGAGCGCAATGCAGCAATATTATCTTCCTACAATATATATTATTACGAGATGGTAGGGTGTAGGATAAACAAAATAGATTTACCCTCACACTTACCCTCACCATGTTTTAGACTGACAGTCAGTCTGTTAAGGCGTAAAGTGAGGGTGTGAGGGTAAATAAATAAAAACTTTTTTTTTATTGTAAATAGGAATTGACTTGGCAGGATAATGGCAGATTTGCCGACTTGTCAACTCGTCTTCTTGTCTACTCGTCTTCTTGTATCCCGAAGCCAGCCTTCTTCAGGTCGTCCCAGAAACGAGGATAGGACTTGGTGACCACTTGCGGGTTGTTTATCTTTATGCTGCCGAGCTTCAGTGCGACGGGGGCGAAGGCCAGAGCCATGCGGTGGTCCTCGTAGGTGTCGATGACGATGTCGGCGTCGGGGGTGCAGCGCGTGCCGTCCCATATCAGTTCAGAACCGTCGCCGTCGCTTATCACGTAGCCCAGCTTCCTCATCTCCTTCTTCAGCGCCTCGATGCGGTCGGTCTCCTTGATGCGGAGCGAGGCGAGGCCCGTGAAATGGAACGGAACGCCCATCATGGCGCAGGTTACGACGAAAGTCTGGGCGAGGTCGGGCTGGTTGATGAAGTCGTAGTCGAGGCGTGCGGAGTGCATGCCCGTCTTCTTGAGTGTCACGGTGGTCTGTTCCCCTCTGTTCCTGTTGCCGAAGACGGTGCGTATACCGAGCATGTTGAAGAGGTATTTCGCCACGGAGTCGCCCTGCAGCGAACCGTCCATCAGTCCGTTCAGTTCCACTTCCGCCTCCCTGTCGTCGGTGAGGGCGGCTATTTCATACCAGTATGAGGCGGCGCTCCAGTCGCTCTCGATATAGTATCTTATAGGCTTGTAGGGCATGGGCTTTACCTCGATGGTGTCAGGTCCGGTCCAGTCAGCCTCCACTCCGAAGTCGCGCATCGTGCAGAGCGTGAGGTCTACGTACGGGCGCGATATGATGTCGCCGCATAGCTTCAGTGTCAGTCCTTCTTTCAGCTTCGGTGCGATCATGAGCAGTGCGGAGACGAATTGCGAACTCATGTTCCCCTGAATGTCGAGCATGCCGCCGTTGAGTTCCTTTCCCGTTATGCGCAGCGGCGGGAAGCCTTCCTTTTCCACATATTCTATTTCGGCCCCGAGACGGCGCAGCGCATCCACGAGGATGTGGATGGGACGGTGTTTCATTCTCTCCGTGCCGGTTATGGTATGCGTGCCGGGTGTGACGGCGAGGAAGGCGGTCATGAAGCGCATCGCCGTGCCGCCGGCCTTGATGTCGATTGTTTCGGGCATGTTCCACAGGGCGTTCACGATAACCTCCGTGTCGTCGCAGTCTGACAGATGCTCCGGCAGTATTTCGCCGCCCGAGAGAGCGTAGATTATCAATGCTCTGTTGCTGATGCTTTTTGATGAAGGCAGGTCTATGTCGGCAAGAAGTCGTTCCGGTGCTGTTATGTTATATGTCATAATATTTATTTAAAGCTTGTAGTATTATATCTATAGGCGTGGCATCCGACGGAATGTCTGCGGATGTCCGATTCTACTTGCAAAAGTAGCAAATAATCCTTGTCCCCACAAATTTAGTCGGTTAAATCCCGACCTCTGTGCCGGCTTTATGACGAGGCTTGCTCGGGCAGGTGAGGGATGGAGTGTCGGGTGTAATGTGGAAAAAGCAAAAAGGCGGCTTCCCCCCTTGTTTCATGAGGAAACCGCCTTGGATATTCATGTGTGATATTAGCCTTGGGTTGTATGCTGCCGGTTGCTCCTTGTTGATTGGTCAATCAATGGAGTGAATGTATGCAGCCTATTTGATGATATTGCTGAAGACGAACTGCACGTCCTTGATCTTCGTGGTATAGTTGTCTACGCTCTGGCTCTCAGGATATACCGGTGAGCCGGTGAGCCATACGGGGTTGCCCTTCTCGTCGGTGGATTCGGAGATTCCGTATTCGATGACGGTGAACTGCGTCAGCTTGTCCTTCCATGCGCCGATGGTGCTGACGAGGAAGTATACCTTGAAGTCGTGGGTCTCTCCTCCGTATGTAAGGCTTACGCTTACGGGCTTGATCTCCTTCATGTAGAAGCTGACAACCGAGTTCTGTGCATCATACGGCTCGTAGCCGAGCTTGATGTCTACGGTCTTGTCCTTTGCAGCCTCCTTCAGCTCCTCGTAGCCGGAGAGCTGCTTGAAGAGCAGTCTTGCAGGGAAGTCGTTCATCTCGATGGACATGTCGGGGAAGTTGAATCTCACGTTGTATCCCACGATGGAGTCCGTCTGGTTCTTGTCCTTGTTCTTGTCGATGTTCTTGTCGAAGTAGTAGAGCTTTCCGGTGTAGCCGCCGCTCATCAGCAGGGCGTAGTTCTGCTTCTGCTCGTCGGTGAGTCCTTTGTTGTCGTCATTGTTGTCATCGAGACATGACGTCATTGTCATTGATACTGCAAGTCCCAGGAATAGCAGCGACAGGATGTTCTTGATCTTTTTCATTTTTGCCAATACTTTATTAAATAGTTATCTTTTTACTCTTTTCTCCATAAACAATCCTATGTGTCAGTATATTGCATGGAGAGGAGAACTTTTTTTCGCTTTCGCTTTTCCGGAATGTCCCTGACGCTTTGGCTTCTGCCTATCCCTTGTGTATGAGGTTCATGAATTCCTGGCGGGTCTTGGCCTGCTCGAAGGCACCGCAGAAGTCGCTCGTCGTCGTGATGGAGTTCTGCTTTTCCACGCCGCGCATCTGCATGCACATGTGTTTCGCCTCCACCACCACGATTACGCCCTGTGGGTGGAGAGTCTCGTTGATGCAGTCCTTTATCTGCTGCGTCATGCGCTCCTGCACCTGCAGGCGGTGGCTGAAGATGTCCACCACGCGGGCAATCTTGCTCAGTCCGGTGATGTATCCGTTGGGGATGTATGCCACGTGTACCTTTCCGTAGAACGGCAGCATGTGGTGCTCGCAGAGCGAGAAGAAGTCGATGTCTTTCACGATGACCATCTGGTTGTACTCCTCCTTGAAGAGTGCGTCGGTCAATACCTTGTGTGCGTCTTGTGTGTATCCTCTGGTGAGAACCTGCATGGCCTTTGCCACCCGCATGGGGGTCTTCTGCAGTCCTTCGCGCCCGGGGTCTTCGCCGAGCAGGGTCAATACGCTTTTATAGTGGGATGCCAGGTCTTCAAGACCTGGACGGAATTGGGTTTCTGGGTTCATTGGGTTGTTTTGATTTTTTGGACTAATGGGGAAATGAGGCAAATAAGACAAATAAGACAAATAGTAGGAATAAGACTTATAAGTGGGGGTGTCTTTAATATGCTACGCTGATCTTTCCCTTTACGATGCAGGCTTGGTGATAGCCCATCGCCTTGATGCTCTTGAGGAGCTGTGATGCTTCTTCGTATGACCTGAAGTTGCCCACCCTGCATATCCATCTCGGTGAATAGAAATGCACGTATACGGGCTGGTCGGGGAATTTCATCTTTATGGCGTTGCCTATCTTTCTTGCCTTAGCCTTGTCTGCGCCGGAGTTGCCTCCCGAGTAGGCCTGGATGCGATAGCCTGTCACCTTGTAGCTGTTTCGCATCACTTTCTTGCTGGTGTCTACCACCGGACGCTCCGTAGCCTCCGCTTCTGTGGCAGTCTTAGCCGTATGTCTTTCGGCTGCATCGGCTTTGTGGGCAGCTTCTGCTTTGTGGGCTGCTTCTGCTTTGTGGGCAGCTTCTGCATGGTGTGCGGCTTCGGTCTTGTGTATGGCTTCGTTGCCTCTGTCGTCCTGCCTTGCGTGTGTGGTGGCCGGCGACTTGCCGTTTGCCGTCGTCTGCTGCTGTGCCTGCTGCTGTGCCTGGATGCTGCTCGCCTTTAGTTGGGCACTGTTCACCAGATTGTCTATATCGGCACTTTGCTTCACGGTAACTTTTCCCTCTCCCTGCTTGCTCTTCTGCAGTTCGGTGAGGAAAGTCTGTGCGCCGGCGTGCAGGGACAGTCCTGCGGCAAATACTAATATAGTGATGAACTTCTTCATATTTCTTTTAGGTGTGGTTAAATGAAAGAGGAACCCCCTGCGGCATGTCCTTGCCGCAGCGGGAACCTGTATCTCTAATCTTTTATGTCATTATCTTGCATCGATGATGCCCTTGAAGTCGGCAGCCTTCAGCGAAGCGCCTCCGATGAGACCTCCGTCGATGTCCGGCTTTGCGAAGAGCTCCGGTGCGTTGCTTGCCTTGCAGCTTCCGCCGTAGAGGATTGTCGTGTCGTCGGCAACTTCCTTGCCGTACTTCTCTGCGATGACGCTGCGGATGTATGCGTGGATTTCCTCAGCCTGGTCGGCTGTAGCGGTCTTTCCTGTTCCGATGGCCCAGATTGGCTCGTATGCCACGATGATGTTCTTGAACTCCTCGGCTGTGAGGTTGAACACACTGCCTTCGAGCTCTGCCTTCACCACTTCGTTCTGCTTGTTGGCCTCGCGCTCTTCAAGGCTCTCGCCGATGCAGAAGATAACTTTCAGTCCGTTCTTCAATGCGAGCAGCACTTTCTCCTTGAGGATTTCGGGTGTCTCTGCGTAGTAGCCTCTGCGCTCAGAGTGGCCCAGGATGACATACTGTGCTCCTGTGCTCTTTACCATTTCTGCTGAAACCTCTCCTGTGTATGCACCCTTCTCCTGGTCGGCACAGTTCTCGGCGCCCAGTCCGATGATATCCTGATTGAGGAATTGGGCGATGCTTGCCAGATGGATGAATGGTGTGCAGATGATTACGCCGCAGTTTGGCTTCTGCGCTGTGAGTGTGTCGTTGAGCTCCTTTGCAAGAGCGATACCGTCTTGCAGGTTCATGTTCATTTTCCAGTTACCTGCTACAATTTTCTTTCTCATTGTTATTTATGCTAATTAATAAAAAATGATTATTTGTTGTTGGGGGACTGCCCTGACATCCCGGACCCCTCGGACTGCCCGGATTGTTCTGACGGATCGGGGGATTGGGGCGTTTCGTTTTCCTTGTTCTTCCTTACCCATTTGGTCCATGCCCATATGCGGTCGGCAAGCGAGAGAAGCATGAGCGGCATGAAGAACCAGAGCAGCGTGTAGAGAATCTTCTGTCCCACGGTGATTTCCGGCATGCTGCCTTCGGGTATCTTGTCGAGGGCAGGGGAGTCGTCGGTGAGCTGTGGCAGTTCGTTGTGGCTCCATTTCCTTATCACCACTCCCCGTTTGATGAGAAGCAGTCCCGGATTGCTCCTTATGATGGTCTTCAGCGTGGTCTCGTCGGTGAAGAGGAAGCTGTATTCGGCTCCCGTCATGTCGCTCCAGCGGGTCATCGCCTTGCGGTTGCTCGCCGTGAGGCCTACGAAGCGGTAGTGGTGGGCCGTGGCGTAGTCGTATATCTGGTTGATGTCGCCGAAGTTAGAGTCGTCGGCATTTTCCAGGTGCGGTGCGACAAGCAGGAATGTGTATCCCGGGTCGCTCAGAATCTCGTCGGTCATGTCGTTGTCCGTGGTGGGGTCTTCCATGCTGAAGTCGTGTATCGGCGGCACGTATCCCTCGCTCACCTGTGTGGTTTTGCTGTCCACGAAGGTCCATGTGGAGTCGGGGTAGTTGTCAAGCGTGAATTCCTTCACCACTCCGTTCTTCTTGAGCGTGAACGTGGTTTCGAATTCGGGCTGCGGCGCCCCTTCGGGAATCTCCATGCCCTTGCGTATGTCGGCCCCCACGTGGTAAGGGCGGAAGTCGAATACGGGCAGCGTGTACAGACAGTATGTGCTCGTGGCAAGACTGTATATTATGGTATAGTTGATGGCAATCCACTGGTTTGTCCTGCTGATGAAGCGCACCATCTTGTGCGGTTCCCTCCATACGATGATGGCGGCGGCAAGCAGGATAAGGTTCTTCGCAAGCGTCTGCCAGTTGGAAAGAATCAGCGCATCGCCGAAGCATCCGCAGTCTTTCACTGGGTCTGCCACGGCTATCCACACCGTTATTGTCGTCATCACTGCCATGAAGGCGAGTACGAGCCGGCTGACTATGCGGCGCCTGATGGCGAAGAGCAGGAAGATGCCGAGACAGAATTCCACTGCCGCGAGGAGGACGGATGCCGAGAGCGTGGCATAGTCGGGCACGAGGGTCTCCATTCCCACGGCTGCCAGATAGTCGTGAATCTTGTATTGTGTGCCGATGGGGTCGATAGCCTTGACGAATCCCGAGAATACGAAAGTGGTGGCTACCACGAACCGGCATACGTTCACGATGATGCTCTTAACTGTCTCCTTTGTCATTCTTTCCTGTAGTTCTCCCTTATACCTATTATATATATTATATAGCCCCGGCTTGAGGGGCAGGTCTGTGCGGCTATCCGCCGTATGTCAGCTTTATCACTCCGAACACGGAGTAGTTGATGATGTCCATGTAGTTGGCGTCGATGCCTTCGGACACGAGAGTGCCTCCGTTGAGGTTCTCTATTTCCTTCACACGCTCAATCTTGGTGAGGATGAAGTCGGTGTAGCTGCTCACACGCATCATGCGCCACGCCTCGTTGTAGTCGTGGTTCTTGCGGAGCATGAGCTGCAGGGCTTGCTCCTGGTATTTGTCGTAGAGGACCATGGCCTCTTCGTTGGATATGTCCACCGAGTCGGCGAATCCCTTTTCGAGCTGTATCAGTCCCACGATGCCGTAGTTGATGAGAGCCACGAATTCCGACCGTGTGTCGTCCTCTACCATAGCCACTCCCTTCACCTCGATGCTTCTGATGCGCCGGGCCTTGATGAGCAGCTGGTCGGTGAGCGACGAGGGGCGCAGCATCCTCCACGATGCGTTGTAGTCGTGCAGCTTCTTCTCGAAGAGAGAGCGGCATTCCTGCATCACGCCCTTGAACTGTTCTTCTGTGTTTACTTTTTCCTTGTTCATAGTTTCCATTGGCTGTTGACCTTTGGCTGTTTTGATTATGCGAGGGCAAAGTTACGCATTAATATTGATAATCAAGCGAATTGCTCCTAATTTTTAGCTTTTCGCCTCTCTCGTATGATTTTCACCGTGGCACACTGTGCGTCGAACCTGGCCTTGAGCGAGTCGAGCCGTATCTCCTTGAACTTCACTGCTTCGAGTTCCTCGCGGCTGGCGTTCATCTGCTGTTTGTGTGATGCCACCTGCTCTCTGAGCGCCTCCAGTTCCTGCTGCGTCTTCTGTATGGCCATGTCGGTCAGTTCGATCTGTTTCTGTGCGAGTTTCTCTGATGCGTCCTGGAATAGGGCGAGGGCCTTCTTGCGCTCCTCTATCGCCTTGGGAAAGGTGTGGCGGAGCGAGTCGATGAGTGTGAGCGTGCGCTGGAAATCCCCTTTTTCGAAGTTTTCCTGCGCCTGCTGCAGCAGTTCCTGCGCCTGTCGGTTTTCGTCGCTGCATGATGCGAGTGCGGCGATTGAGGCCATGATGACGGCGGCCGTTATGAGTTTTGTTTTCATTGTCGTAATGTTTTGAATTACAAAGGTAGTGCAAACCGAATGCAGGACAACAAGCTTGCTTGATTGTTATGCTGAGGTGCAGCCTATCTTATGCAAAGGTAGAAAATTTTTTTCGTATACGATGAAAACAGCATGGATTTTATGCCTTCGGGCATGGCTTCCGACAGTTTGGCAACCGTATTAATTAAACTCTTAATTCAAAATTCTAAACCTCGCACTACGAGACAACTCTATATCGGCTTTACCTTCGGCCGCCGAACGTTGTTTCAACATTCTTAACTCTAAATTCGACTTGCTGCATGGCGCTCTGTGAGCCTGCGGCTACAGAGCTTGAAATCAAAAAACGCTCACGGATTATCACAGATCTTTTTCGGAGTCTTTTCACGGATTCGTTTTTTGATTTATCTTTTGATTTTGATTGTACCTTGGCAGGACAAGGGGATTTTAGACGGATTTTGCAAGTGGCGGCACTTGCTTTCCTTAGGGCAATATATGTATACAAGATAACGGCATATCACAGGACAATCTGAACCTAAGCAGCCGCAAGCGGTCACGCTTGCAAATCCGTTTGGAATCCCTATGCATCAAAAGGAAAGGTCAAAAAACGAATCCGTGGTCAAAGACTCCGTGCGCATCCGATAAATCCGTGAGCGCTTTTTTGACCTTCGTCCTGTAGCCGTAGGCTCACAGGACGAATTATGGCATGACTTATCTATATTCATATTCTGATAATATGTATTATCCGAAGTTGACGAGGAAATGGGTTGACGAGTTGATGGGGAAATGGGTTTGGCGGGGAAGCATGAGGCAGTACTTTTATAGATTCGGATAGAAGTACTGGAGTAATCCTATAGAAGTACTGGAGTAATCCTATAGGAGTACTGCGGCAGTACAATACCTTTATGAACGAACGAGCATAGGAATACCAAAGGTGCAACATAGCTGCACTGCCGGTAAAGCGCTGCTTTTTGGCGCCCTGCCTATTGAATCTGACGCCCATCCATAGAATCCTCTGCAAGCAGGATGCTTTCTTGCCGGAAGAGTAGGGGCGTGAGGGTACGAGGGTGTGAGGGTAAGTGTGAGGGTAAGTGTGAGGGTAAATCACTTGCCCTCACACTT
>USSF01000075.1 GCA_900557405.1 uncultured Prevotella sp. | reverse complement strand
GTAGCCGCAGGCTTACAGAGCGCAATGCAGCAATATTATCTTCCTACAATATATACAATCGGAAGATGTTGTTTTTATTTTCATCAATAATTAAAGAAACAACGTTCGGCGGTCGAATGTCGTTCCTTCATTCTCCATTCTTCATTCTTCATTCTTCATTTCCCCACCTATTTGTATAATATAGACACCTAAGCATCTCTCCGCAAAGCATCTCCTGCCGCTGCATACGCGGTGCAAGAAACTTTTTTCTTTATATATCCCCGTCTGGGCCAACATTTTCAGGATTTCCTTTTGTCCGCAAGTCAAATTGTATTATCTTTGCATAAGATAGGCTTCGCCTCAGCATAACGTTCAAGCAAGCTTGACATTATGCATTCGGCTTGCACTATCTTTGCCTAATATTAACAAATAAAACGAACAACAACAACTGATGACGGCAAGCGAATTCTTCAAGAAACTGATGAGCGGAAAGTTCTGGGCCAACATCGCCGCAATGATAGGAGTGGTGATTTTGCTGTCGCTCGGAGCCAAAATCGGTCTCGACATATACACCCATCACGGCGAGGAGATTGTAGTGCCGGACATCAGGCACAAGCTATACAGCGATGCCGAGCAGCTGCTGTCGAACCGTGGACTGGAAATACAGGTGACCGACACGGGATACGTGCGCAACATGCCGCCCGACTGCATCCTGGAACAGATAACGCCGCCGGGAATGAAGGTGAAGCGGGGTAGGGTGATCTACGTGATAGTGAACTCCGACCACTCACTGATGCTCACGCTGCCCGACCTCATCGACAACAACTCCTACCGCGAAGCGAGGGCAAAGCTCATGGCGATGGGATTCAAGGTGGGGTCGCCGCAATATGTGCCGGGTGAGAAAGAATGGGTGTACGGCATAACATGCCGCGGCAGGAACCTGCACAACGGTGAGAAAGTCTCCGTGGACGATATGCTCACGATACAGGTGGGCGACGGAGCCATGTCAATCAACGAAGACATAACATACACCGACCCCGAATACTCCCCTGCCGACTCCCTCCACCACGCATCGGGACAGATAATAGAAGAAGTGGGCGACAAGGACGAATTCGAAGTAGTCTCCGCCCCGGAATAAGGCAACAGGACAAAAAAGAAAAGAACGAAATGACCACACCCCCTATATCCCCCCTCCTCCCCGAGGACGAGAACGACCAGCTCTATGAGCACCTGCGCATCGTGGTAGACAAAGGCCAGGAGCCGCTGCGCATCGACAAGTATATGACCGAGAAACTGCAGCACTCAAGCCGCAACCGTATACAGAAAGCCGCCGACTCAGGCTTCGTACACGTAAACGACAAACCCGTGAAGAGCAACTACAAGGTGCGCCCGCTCGACGTCATCACGCTCATGCTCGACCGTCCGCAATACGACAGCAGCATAGAGCCGGAAGACATACCGCTCGACATCGTTTATGAGGACGGGGAACTGATGGTCATCAACAAGCCCGCAGGAATGGTGGTACATCCGGGATGCGGCAACTACCACGGTACGCTGGTCAACGCCGTGGCATGGCATCTGAAGGACGTGCCCGACTACGACCCCAACGACCCCGAAGTGGGACTCGTGCACCGCATCGACAAAGACACCAGCGGACTGCTCGTAGTGGCAAAGACGCCGCTGGCAAAGACAAAGCTCGGAGTGCAGTTCTTCAACAAGACCACCCACCGCAGCTACAACGCACTGGTATGGGGGAACTTCGTGGAAGACCAGGGGCGTATAGAGGGCAACATAGGCAGAGACCCCAAGGACAGGCTCCGCATGGCGGTGTTTCCGCCTGACTCCGAGATAGGCAAATCCGCCGTCACCCACTATCGCGTGATAAAGCGATACGGCTACGTGACGCTCGTGGAGTGTATCCTCGAGACAGGCCGCACCCACCAGATTAGGGCGCACATGAAGCACATCGGCCATCCGCTCTTCAGCGACGAGCGCTATGGCGGCAACGAGATTCTTCGCGGAGAGCGCTGCGGCAGCTACCAGCAGTTCATACGCAACTGCTTCAAGATATGTCCGCGCCAGGCCCTCCACGCACGTACCCTCGGATTCGTACACCCAAAGACCGGCAAACAGATGGACTTCACATCGGAGCTGCCCGACGATATGCAGCAGCTCCTTGAGAAATGGGACAAAAGAGAAAACAACAATAAAACACTATAACATGAAAAATCTGAAAAGGACAATAGCCATCGTATGCGGTGGCGATTCATCAGAGCACGACGTGTCAATGCGCTCGGCACGGGGACTCTATTCATTCTTTGACAAGGAGCGCTACAACGCATACATCGTAGAGATGAAAGGCGTGGACTGGCACGTGGAGCTTGCCGACGGCACCATGGCGACGATTGACCGCAACGACTTCTCGTTCATTGAAAACGGCAAGCTCGTGCAGTTCGACTACGCCTACATCACCATCCACGGCACACCGGGCGAGAACGGAATCCTGCAGGGATATTTCGAGCTGATTCATCTGCCATACTCCACAAGCGGCGTATTGGTGGAGGCCATGACATTCGACAAGTTCGTGCTCAACCAGTATCTGCGTGGCTATGGCGTGAGCGTTGCCGACAGTCTCCTTATCCGCAAGGGCTACGAAGCACTCGTAAGCGACGACGAGATTGAGGAGAAGATAGGAATGCCATGCTTCGTGAAGCCGGCAGCCGACGGCAGCAGCTTCGGAGTGTCAAAGGTGAAGAACAAGGACCAGCTCGCCCCGGCAATCCGCAAGGCAATCATGGAGAGCGACGACGTGATGGTGGAGCAGTTCATCGACGGAACGGAAATCTCCATCGGATGCTACAAGACACGCGAGAAGAGCGTGGTGTTCCCTGCCACAGAGGTCGTGACACAGAACGAATTCTTCGACTACGACGCCAAGTACAACGGCAAGGTGACTGAGATAACACCTGCCCGTCTGAGCGAGGAGACCACCGCAAGGGTGAAGGAAATAACGAGCCGCATATACGACATCCTCCACTGCAACGGCATCATCCGCATCGACTACATCATCAGCCGCGGCAAGGGAAGCAACGGAGAAGAGGTGGACAAGGTGAACATGATCGAGATCAACACCACTCCGGGCATGACTGCCACAAGCTTCATCCCGCAGCAGGTGAAGGCCGCCGGACTCAACATGACCGACGTGCTCACGGATATCGTAGAGAACCAGTTCAGATAAGCAAACCCTATGACTATGACCATTCCTTCAATTTACGACGACATCCGTCCTTTCGAGGCAAGCGAACTCCAGGACGTATACAGGCGGCTGCTCGCCAACGAACAGTTCCGCCAGGTGCTGGCCTATCTGTACCCGGGCGTGCCGGCAGAGGCAATCGGGGCAAAGATGGCAGAGTGTAAGACATGTCTGGAATTCCAGCTCGCCTTCTGCTACGGATTTCTGAAAGACCTCATGGCGAAGGCAAGCAAAGGACTGGACATGGACTCCGGCAGCGTGGACGTGACGAAGCGCTACACCTTCGTGAGCAACCACCGCGACATCGTGCTCGACTCGGCACTGCTCGACGTGCTGCTCTATGATGCAGGCTTCGGCACCACATGCGAGATTGCCATCGGAGACAACCTTCTGGCGCTGCCGTGGGTGAAGGACCTCGTGAGACTCAACAAGTCGTTCATCGTGCAGCGTTCCCTCTCGCCCAGGGAGATGCTGATGGCAAGTAAGAAGATGGCGGAATACATGCACTTCGTAATCAAGGAGAAAAACGACAATATCTGGATTGCCCAGCGCGAAGGCAGGGCGAAGGACTCCAACGACCGCACTCAGCCTTCCATCCTCAAGATGATGGCTATGGGCGGGGAGGGGACACCGCCCGAACGGCTCATGCAGCTACATATCGTGCCGCTCACCATCTCCTATGAGTTCGACCCGTGCGACTATCTCAAGGCCGCCGAGTTCCAGCTCAAGCGCGACGTGCAGGGATGGAAGAAATCGGCTGCCGACGACGTGAACAGCATGCGTACCGGTATCATGGGATACAAGGGAAGGGTGCATTACCATTGCGCCCCATGCATAGACGAGTTCATCAGGAACCTCTCGCCCGACATCCCCAAGACAAAGGTGTTCGACGTAATCGCCGCGCATATCGACGACGAGATATTCCGCAACTACCGTCTGTATCCCAACAACTACATCGCCCTCGACACCCTCGAAGGCACGGAGGCACATGCCGACAAGTATTCGGCAGAAGACAAGGCCATGTTCCACAAGTATCTGCAGGGACAGTTGGCTAAGATTGACATCCCGGACAAGGACGAGGAGTTCCTCATGGAGCGCATGCTCACCATGTATGCCAACCCCGCAAGAAACTATCTCGCCGCGACAAAGGGATAAAGCCGTCCCGCCGCGGAAGGACAAACGAAACAGGAAAGACCGCAAGTCTTAGAGCCAATGAGAACAGAAAGAACATCCATAACTGCCGCCGCCATTGTCATGCAGGTAATGATTGCTGCCCTTTTCTTCTTCCAGTCATGCAGCAATGCCCCGTACGATACTGGTGACGGCAGTCTTTCGTATATGCGTGCCGACTTTGCCGAGGTTGCCACCAACGGCAGCGGCGAAGCGGCTTCCGCCACGACGGACGAGGGGAAAAGCCTCCGCTTCCAGTCACCCAAGAAGGTGGACTGGATGACGGTGAAGGACTCCCTGTACCGTGCGCTGCTCTACTACGACATCAATGAAGATGCCGCCACAGCCACGGTCAGACCCATCGCCGTCAGCCAGGTGCTCGTGCCGAATGTCATGAAAGCAGTAAACGGCAAGATATATCCCACAGACCCAGTGACATTCTCATCGGCATGGGAAAGCCGGAGCGGCAGATACATAAACCTCGACATCAGCATCAAGACGGGAAAGAAAGACGGAAAAGTTGAGGCTCAGGCATTGGGCCTCGTCTACAACGGCACTACGATAGGGGCCGACGGCACGAAAGTGCACAGCATCACTATGATACACGACCAGGGCAACGCTCCGCAGTATTACTCCGTGCAGACCTACGTCAGCATTCCCCTCTACCGTCTGCCCTTCAGGGCCGGAAGCGGAGATGTGATGGAAATAAAGGTAAACACCTACAAAGGGGTCGTCAGCCGACAGTTCCAGATATGACAGGCGGACTGCCATCTACATAATGAAACACCAAGAAGAAATGAACACCATAAACGCCAACGGAAAGCTCATCGACCTTTCCACGCCCCAGGTAATGGGAATCCTCAATGTTACCCCCGACTCCTTCTATGCCGGCAGCCGCAAGCAGACAGAGATGGAGATTGCCGCAAGGGCAGACCAGATAATCAGCGAAGGCGGAACAATGATTGACATCGGTGCCTTCTCCACCCGTCAGGGAGCCGCCCAGGTTAGCGCAGGGGAGGAGATGGAGCGCATGCGCCACGCCCTGCAGACGGTAAGGGGAGTGCAGCCGGATGCCGTGTTGAGTATCGACACCTTCCGTCCGGAGATAGCCAGGATGGCGGTGGAGGAATACGGAGCGGCGATAATCAACGACGTGTCGGAGGGCAACATCAACGGGGCCTTCGGCGGTGCTGACGTCACAAACCCCAACGGCGAGACCGAGGAGAACGACCGGCAGTATCCGGCAATCTTCCGTATGGTGGCTAAGCTCGGAGTGCCATATATCCTTATGTCCACACACGGGGATATGCGCGACATAATGATGCACTTCGCCAAGGAGGTGCAGCAGCTGCGCGACCTCGGGGCGAAGGACATTATCCTCGACCCGGGGTTCGGTTTCGGCAAGACGTTCGACCAGAACTACACCCTGCTCGAAAACATGGAGCAGCTCCTGGAGTTCGACCTACCTGTCCTCGTCGGCGCATCGAGGAAGTCGATGATATTCAAGCTCTTCGGCACGACTCCGGCCGAAGCCCTCAACGGTACCACGGTAATCAACACCATCTCGCTGATGAAGGGCGCATCCATCCTGCGCGTCCACGACGTGAGGGAATGTGTGGAGGCGGTAAGGATATACCTGAAATGCAGGGAGAACAAGTTGCCGTAGACCGGCAATCGCCAGTATTCGTCCAGGCTGGAAGAAATGAATTTAAAAGACAACGACTATGATGTTTGAATTTGGAATAAAAGACATGATAGACATCCTGTGCGTGGCACTGATGCTCTATTATCTGTACCGGCTGATGAAGGAATCACGATCGCTCAACGTGTTCATCGGCATTATCGTGTTTGTCATCATCTGGCTCTTCGTCAGCCAGGTGCTCGAGATGCGCCTGCTGGGCAGCATCATGGACAAGCTCGTCAGCGTGGGAGTGATTGCCATTATCATCATATTCCAGGAGGAAATACGCAAGTTCCTCTATTCGCTCGGAGCGCACCAGAGGATGCGGGGCTTCATGAGACTCTTCTACTCGGGCGGCAGAAACAAGAAGACGATGGACAAGACCGCCATCATGCCTATCGTGATGGCATGCATAAACATGAGCCGCGGCAAGGTGGGCGCACTCATCGTCATCGAACGCATGGTTTCGCTCGATGATATCATAGAGACAGGCGACCGCATCGACGCCAACATCAACCAGCGGCTCATAGAGAACGTATTCTTCAAGAACTCGCCCCTCCACGACGGGGCAATGGTGGTGTCGAAGCGCCGCATCGTAGCTGCCGGATGCATCCTGCCCGTAAGCCACAACACGGATATCCCAAAGGAACTGGGACTGCGCCACCGCGCCGCCCTCGGCATTTCGCAGGACAGCGACGCAATAGCCATCGTAGTGTCCGAGGAGACGGGAGGCATCTCCCTGGCCATCAAGGGCGAATTCCGCCTGAGGGTGTCCGGAGAGCTGCTTGAAAGCATTCTGACAAAGGAGCTGATTGGCTGATAGGCAGATGCTGATTGGTTAATTGGCAGAAGCTGATTGGTTAAACGGAAATGGCGGGCAGACGAGGTTGTCACATTATGACATCACGTCTGCCCGCCAAGCATAAAAAAATCCAGCATAGTTTCACAACCACACTGGACACAAACAATTAATAGACATATTTATAAAAGGAACGTATAAAATCTTTTTATCCCAGCGCAACACTTTGCTCTGGACAGTTATGAAAAATCTTTGATGCAAAGTTAAACATTCTAATCATTATTCGTCTTTACTATTTCGCCTTATAAACCACAGTTTTTCCGTATTACTGCATGGAAAAGTCTTAAAATATATTAAAATCATGTATTTTCCATGCATCCATGCAGCTTTTTCCCTCAAAACAAGGTTGAAAGCTCGTTTTGTTGCCTCCGGAAACCACGTTCCGCGAAGTCATGAACCCTATCCTCTGCATGTGTCTATTTGTCGGTTTGTCAGTCGTTTAGCGGATTTCGGGCATGACTGAATGTAAATTTCTTCCCTGTAGTTTTCCCGTTCTGATGTTTTTTTCTAATTTTGCATTGGCTAACGGGTAAAAAACAGATATGTGATGACCGTCACACGAAAAAAAGCCCGGCAAATACACGCCGACGCGCACCGACAGGCATGCCGGCGCGAAATGGAAACAAAACAATATTCTATAAAAATATGGAAATATCTGAACTCTACAAAATCTTCGAGAAGCACCCCGTGGTGACGACAGACAGCCGCGACTGCCCCGAAGGTTCCATCTTCTTCGCCCTCAAGGGGGCATCGTTCAATGGAAACGCCTTCGCCATGAAGGCCATCGGACAGGGATGCGCATACGCCGTAGTGGACGAGCCCGAATTCGCTCCGGAAGGCGACAGCCGCTTCATCCTCTGCCAAGACTGTCTGCACACGCTGCAGCTGCTCGCCAATTACCACCGCCGCCGCCTCGGCACGAAAATCATCGGCATAACGGGAACAAACGGTAAGACGACAACGAAGGAACTCCTCGCCGCAGTGCTGGAGAAGAAATACAACGTGCTCTACACGCAGGGCAACTTCAACAATGACATCGGTGTGCCCAAGACACTGCTGCGCCTCAAACCGGAGCACGAAATTGCCGTGGTGGAGATGGGTGCAAGCCATCCGGGCGACATCAAGACGCTCGTGGACATCGTGGAGCCCGACTGCGGAATAATTACAAATGTAGGACGTGCGCACCTGCAGGGATTCGGCTCGTTCGAGGGGGTGATAAAGACCAAAGGGGAACTTTATGACTATCTCCGTGACAATGGAGGATTTGTGTTCATACATAATGAGAACAAATATCTGCAAGGCATCGCCGGAGGACTGTCGCTCGTCAGATACGGCACCACTGCGGGGGACCCGTCACTGCTCGTATGCGGCGAGGTGGTGGAGTGTGCGCCATACCTCAAGTTCCGCTGGCAGACCTGTCAGGGCCAGTGGCACGAGGTGCAGACTCATCTGATAGGAAGCTACAACGTATACAATATGCTCGCCGCCGCCTGCATCGGAATCCACTTCGGCGTGGACGAGAATCTGGTGAGCGAGGCTCTGCGCGATTATGTGCCGACGAACAACCGTTCGCAGCTCGAAGTGACGGCGTCGAACAAACTCATCGTGGATACATACAACGCAAACCCCACAAGCATGCGCGCCGCACTGGAGAACTTCCGCGACATGGCGGTGGAACCCAAGATGGCAATACTCGGCGACATGGGAGAACTGGGCGACGTGAGCGACGAGGAGCACCGGAAAGTGGTGGATTTCCTCATTGACAACCATATCGGCAACGTGTGGCTGGTGGGCGAATGTTTCGCCAAGACCCGCTGCGATTTCCGCAAATTCCATGATGTGGACGAGGTGAAGAAGGAAATCCTGGCCCATAAGCCACAAGGACAGTACATCCTCATCAAGGGAAGCAACAGCATGAAACTCTTCCAACTGCCGGAACTTCTATAAGGAAGGACGGCTTTTTCAATTCGGAAGATTGAAGTGTGAGGGTAAGTGTGAGGGTAAGTGTGAGGGTAAAAGCTCTGCCCTCACACTTACCCTCACACTTGAAACCC
>USSF01000074.1 GCA_900557405.1 uncultured Prevotella sp. | reverse complement strand
ACGCACTTGCAAGATTCGTGTTATTCGTGCGATTAGTGTTCGAAAAAAACATTCGCGTATGTTAAGTTGAACACTAATCTCCCTCTATAACAGACATTTGGGTAAAAAAATCCATGTTTTTTTACGTTTATTCCGCTTTCTTCCAGTCCAAGAGTCCCTTTCCTTCTTCATCAAGTTCGATGCCCAATCCAATGACTTTGCGCTTGTCCGCCTTGAAAGGTTCCATATATTGACGGTTGAGGATTTGTTCTGTGGCGGCTTCCTTGCCGCCGTTGTTATGTAATTTCAGTTCGATTACATATATGTAGCGTGAGGTCTTCACTGTCATGTCGATTCTGCCGGTTGATATCATGCGCTCTACCTCTACGCTCAAGCCGATGGCGTTGAGTATGGTGCTGATGATGAGACGGTAACGTTCCTCCATATCCATAGAAGCGAGTTTCTTGTTGCTGTATGGAACGTCGGCGATAAGAGCTTTCAGCGATTTCATCGCTTCGTCTACCTGCCCGGTGCCCAACTGGGCATACAGATTGGCTTGTATGGATTGTATGTCACTCTTTTTCCGTAGGGTCAGGGCAGGGAGAACCATTTCGTAGAGGGCTTGCTTTACTTCTTCGTTCGGGAATCCCAAGACGTAGCCAAACTCATCACATTCCTTGATGGTCAGGTAGCCCGACTGATACAGGAACAGTTCGGCACCGCCTCCAGCGACATCAGACAATTCCAAAGTATTTCGCATGATGCGGCAATGTTCGAAGTTCTTCATGCGGAGTTCTGCATTGTCAACAAACTTTGGAATAAGTGATGTAGCTCCCGAAGAAGCCCAGAAGTTAATTATTTCTTTTGATTTCAACGCATTGACGAGGCTGTATGGATTGTATACATCCACCATATTGCGACGACTGAAATGATACCCGTCGTAATATGCCTTCAATCTGTCGTGGGTTTCCTGTACAGACCAATTGTTTGCTTCGCCCATCTGTATGAGCCATGGCATAAAGTTCTCTTTTATCTCCTCCTCGGTAATGCCACAGATGGCTGCGTATTCGGGCATGAAGCTGATGTTTGACAGGTTGTTGAGTACAGAGAAGAGGGATATCTGTGTGAACTTGGTGATGCCGGTGATGAAAATGAACTGTTCGTACTCGTCGTCCGCCTTCAGTATGGCAAAAACTTCACGGTATACTCCGGTACATTTTTCATGCTCGGGTGTTCTCCATGAATGTTGCAGGGGAGAGTCGTATTCGTCTATGAGAACCGCCACTCTCAGCCCGGTCTGCTTATATGCCGTGGCTATAATGGCGTGGAAACGGTCGGCAAGCATAGCAGTAGGATCCGGAGTAATGTTGTATTTCTCCTCATAATCCTTGAAGCGCAGGTTCAGGTAAGAGCGCAAGGTTTCTTCGCTGGCACCTCCGCGGCTCATGTCGAGACGTATTACTGGATACTGTTTCCAGTCTTTCTCCAGTTGCATAATCTTCAGTCCTTCAAACAGGTCTTTTCTTCCTTCAAGATATGACTCCAGCGTATCGACAAGCACGGACTTGCCGAACCGACGGGGCCGGCTCAGGTAATTATACTTTTCTCCCAAGTTTACCATGTTCCATACGATGTCGCTCTTGTCCACGTAGAGATAGTTTCCTTCTCTGATTTCCTTGAACGACTGAATGCCTACCGGCAATCTCCTCAATCTGTTGTCTGTCATATCTATTGCCTCCTATTTGCCATGTTCATGCCTTATATCTGCGAAGATACATTAAAAAATGATAACCTACAAGTTTTTCTCCCATAGATATTGCCGGTCGCACGGATTTTTGTCACTTGAACCCAATTCGGTCATTAGGGCTTGCCTGGATTTTGAATTTTAGAAGAGTGGATTTAATCTGTCTTTTAATGAGTAATAGCGGCTTCTACATTCGAATTCTAAATTCATTAACTCTTAATCGCAGCGAAGCGAGAACAACTCTAAATTCTAAATTCGACTTGCAATAAATCGTTCTGTGAGCCTTCGGCCACAGAACGAAGGTCAAAAAAACTCACGGATATCACCGATGCACACGGAGTCTTTAACACGGATTTTTTTGACCTTTCCTTTCCGATGCAAAGGGATTCTAAACGGATTTGCAAGTGTGACCGCTTGCGGCTGGTTCTTGACCACGAATCTCCCGAATCCCACGAAAATATACCATGTCGCAGCCTACAAGATTCGTCAGATTCGTCCGATTAGTGTTCGAAAAAAACATATTAGCGTATGAATTAAATTCAGATGACCACAAATCTCCCGAATCCCACGAAAATATACCATGTCGCAACCTACAAGATTCGTCAGATTCGTCCGATTAGTGTTCGAAAAAAAATATATTCGCGTATGAATTATATTATATTGACCACTAATCTCCCTCATTTAATATGCAGACAGAATCAAAAGAAGAATCCGTCTTAAATCCCATTTGTCCCGTCATGTAAAGAATTTCGAATAATAGTACCAGAAAAGTGCAGCTATCTGGTACCAAGAGTCCAGCTATCTGGTACCAACAGTGCAGCACCCTTGCACCAACAGTGCAGCATAGGTCACGAGTAGAAAAAGCAAATCTCCTCGTCTACCCGTCAAATTGTCTCCTCGTCAACTCGTGATAATATATCTTCTCAGAAGATGAACTTGATTTACAAAAAACTATTACTGCGAAAAATACAGCCCATGTAAAAAAAAACTTCATGAAAATTAACTACCGTATGGATTTATTTACTAAATTTGCAGCGGAGTATAACATCAGCGGATGTTAGGCTCCATTTTCGTGGAAAATAATTAGCGTTTGCTATTCGGTCATGCACATTGGAACGTAGGAAATTTCAAAACAAGCATTGGAACACGAACTGTAGCGAACGTTCACGATATCGTGGACGTTACTTGTCGTGTTTCTCAGCTTTTCCTACGGCTGCAATGTGGACAGGTCTCGTCCACGTGTTGTATCCGTAGGGTAAAGAAAAACCGTGGCATTCGCATTTTAGAAGAACATATATGTTTAACTTTTAAAATGTAATTAAATATGGACTTAAGACGAGGAAGGAGGATTCTTCTGTTTCTTGTTTTTGTCTGCATTGCGTCTGGAGCATTTGCAGACAACACGTACCATCAGAAGGAGACCGATGACTATGTTACGCTCGGCGACCTGACTGTGGAACCGGGCAAAGATGAGGTGTACAAGCTGAAGGTTAACCTCAACGGCACTCAAATCTACACGGCTTTTGAGATGGACATTGAATTGCCATCGGGACTGGAGCCGGTAATGGAGAAAGATTCTAAGGGGGATATGCGTCCGAAGGTAATGATTTGGAGAGGACAGGGTACGATTTATCCTTACACTGTAGATGAAGAAACAGGTGACAGAGATTTCTCCTATATCTTGTTTGCATCCTACGGAGTGATTGGCAAGAATATTCTCAGGATGTCTGTTAGTGTTAATGGTAAGGACTTTACGGCTACGAGTGGAACTCTGGTCACTATTTACTGTAAGGCATCTCCTTATCTCAAGCCTGGAGTTGACGACGTACATATTACGAAGTGCCATTTTACAACCAACGAGAAGGTAATCATCGACGGAAAGGAGAAGCGCGGACAGCAGTACAACTGCAAGGACCGGACGGAGACGATAACAGCTCTTCCGCACAGCACAGCTACCATCAACGTGAGCTCAAAGAACCAATGGGGCTCATGCGTGGTGCCGTTCGACATTCCGGAGCTTCCTTCCGGACTGGAGGCTTACACCGTTACCGATCGCGAGAGCGGGATTGCTTATCTGAAGCCGCAGACTTCTATCCTGGCATACACTCCTGTGCTGCTTTATGCCGAGAACGGTTTCAGCGGTACATTCAGCGGTGATGTAGACGAGACGAAATATAAAGAGGTAGCGCAGCAGGATATTATCTACGGAGCTATCGTTCCGCAGACAAAGAACAACGGTTTCGTGCTGCAGAACCTTGGCGAGGGTGTCAAACTATATGCCATGTCGGGACAGAAATTTGAAATTCCGGCTGGCAAGTGTTGGGTGGAGCCTACATTTACCAATGGCGCGAAGTATATGGAAATGGTTATTGACGACGGTACTACGGGCATCGGCAACGCAGAGTGTTCCAATGGTATAGCGCAGCACGAGCCTGTTTTTTACTCTCTTGACGGCAAAAGGGTGGAGAATCCATTGCCGGGAAATATCTATATAGTTGACGGACAGAAGGTCCTGAAATTGAAATAAAACATTTTTTACCTTAAAATAAACTGTTTTATGAAGAAGTTATTTTTAATATCGTTGCTCGTCTGCATGGGAATATTGCAGAACCTCGCTTTCGATTATACAGACGAGAGAGGTGTGACGTGGAGTTGTAGTGAGACTTATAATTACGATACACAAAGCTATACGTCAGCCCAAATCAATTCTGCCTCCGGCTATGGTGACGAGGTGGTGATACCGGAAAAGGTATACGACGGCACAAAGGAGTATACTGTGACGGGTATATCATTTACTTTTGAGGATAATAGGACATTGGAGAAAGTAACGTGGCCGTCTACCGTTACGGAAATACCTCGTGAAATGTTCCGGAATTGTTCAAACTTGAAGACAGTGGAAAATATAAGGGAGGTGACATTAATAAACTATGGTGCCTTCCAGAGTTGTGATAATTTAATAGAACTTGATTTAGGCTTATTCAGTATTGGAAATAATTCATTTAATGGTTGCTCAAGACTTCAAAGCATAGGAGAATCGGCTAAATGTACATCTGTTGATTATTATGCTTTTTCTGGCTGTTCAAGTCTTGCGAAAATAGATCTGTCAATGTGTACTTCGGTTGGTTCAAGTGCTTTTGAGCGCTGTTCAAGTCTTCAGTCCGTAGGCAATCCAAAGCTTACTTCTATACCAGGCAATGCTTTTTATGGCTGTTCAAATCTTGAGAATATAGATTTGACAAAGTGTACTTCGGTTGGTTCATCTGCTTTTTCTGGTTGCAGCAAACTTCAGAATGTCAATACTTCTAATTGTACATATATTGGCTATAATGCTTTTAATGGTTGTTCGTCTATAACTGAAGTTGATTTGTCGGCTTGTAAGACTTTGGGGGATTATGCTTTTGACGGATGCAAAAAACTTGAGAATGTTATAGGATTAGAGAATTTTAAAAGTATTCCAGATGGTGCTTTTCGTGGGACTGCACTTAAATCTGTAGATTTGCCAGTCTGCACAACTATTGGTTCTTCTGCATTTTATGGTTGTAGGAGTTTGCAATCTGTAGATTTGCCAGTATGTGTTTCCATTGATGGTGGTCCTGGATGGAAAGGAGCATTTGAATTTTGTATAAGTCTGACGGATTTGAAGTTGCCACAATGTACGACTATTGGTTCTTATGCATTTGATGGTTGTAGTAGTTTGCAATCTGTAGAATTGCCTAAAGTTGAAAGTATAGGTGTTAAAGCTTTTGCGGGGAGTGGCATTTCAAAAGTCTCTCTGCCGGAAACTTTGAAAAGTATGTCGATTCAGTGTTTTGATAAAGTGACAGAATATATTTTTAACGGAACACAACCGGCTGTTATGCATGATGAACATATTAATTTTTTGTGTGTTCCATTTGTAATACGAGTTCCGGAATCTGCCGTAGATGCCTATAAAACCGCTGATGTATGGAAAAACTATGCAGATAAGATTCTCTCTATAAGCGACAAACTTGACTATGACGTTACGACAACAGCTATGGACAGCCAGTCGGGATTGGAACAGGCTATTGGTGCTACAAATATGAAGAAGGTGGTTTCGCTGAAGGCTACAGGCACCATCAATGGCTACGATATATTCATGATTCGCACAAAGATGACAAACCTACAGAATCTTGACCTGACAGATGCTGATATTGTAGCTAACGGTTTTGCTTATTATGAAAATAACAGCACAACGGACAATGTAGTAGGCAGTTATTCTTTCTATAAACTGGATAACCTCGTTACATTGAAGTTGCCGAAGAATGCTATAACCATTGGTAGTTCTGCTATGGCAAACTGTTCATCTTTGGAATCTGTTGATTTCCCGAAGAAATTAAAATGTATATATGGTGGAGCTTTTTGGGGGTGTGGTAAACTTGACAATGTAATTCTTCCTGACGGGTTGGAATCTATAGGTGGTAGCAGTTCTTCTTCACAAAGCTTTGCTTATTGCAAAAGTCTGAAAACCATACAATTCCCTCCTTCGCTGAAATATATCGGAAGTTATGCTTTTCAAGATTGTTCTTCCCTTGAAAAAATCAGTCTGCCAGGACTCGACCGCATTGACAATTATGCTTTCCAGAATTGTTCTTCCCTTAAGGAAGTCCGCATTCCGAGCACCTTGCAGAATATAGGCGATAATGCTTTTGGTGGTTGCAACAACCTCGCCGATATCTACACCTATACCGTAGAGCCAATCAGCATAGGACAAAACACGTTCGACGAAAAGGCTTACAAGAGCGCACGCCTCTGGATGCCTACTCAGAGCTACGCCAACTACTACTATCAGACGCAATGGGGACAGTTTGACAACGACAACTACCGTTGGTTTGACGAGCCTTATAAATATATGTATATAAACAAGGACTACACCCTGAGCGATGCGAACAGTGCGAGCAAAGACAAGGGACGCTTCGACGGAAATCCCGACATCGACGTGAACCCGGGCGGAGGACTGATAGTGGACGGCGACAAGGACCAGACTGCCGGCGACCTTCATCTGAAGGCAGACGCTTCGAACTGGGCTACTATTATTGCCAAGGCTAACGTGGATGCAAAGAGGATTTTCATCGACATCACTATTGCTGCCAACCGCTGGCACTTCTTCTGCTTCCCGTTCGACATCAAGCGAAGCAACATAAAGTGCGACGGCAACTTCGTGTTCCGCTACTACGACGGAAAGATAAGAGCCGAGAAGGGCAAGGGAGGATGGACCGACCTGCCTGCTACTGAGGAATATCTGAAAGCAGGAAAGGGATATATCTTCCAGGCATCGGCAAACTGCACGCTCTCGATCATGATAGAGAAGGAGAAGTTCGGCAAGCTGCCTAACGTGAGATTCGACTGCAACCTCGAAGCCAACGCTTCGACAAACGAGCAGGATGCAAGCTGGAACTTCGTGGGCAACCCGTTCACAAGCTTCTTCGACCTTAACGACATGGGCTACAACGCTCCTGTGACAAGATGGAACGGCAGCGGCTACGAGGCTGTGCGCCCTGGCGACGACGACTATATCTTCCATCCGTACGAGGCATTCTTCGTGCAGCGTCCTACTGGCAGCAGTAGTATTGAGTTCGATCCGGAGCACCGCATGACGCAGATAGGCAGCAACAACCGCAAGACGGAAAATGCCAAGAAAGCCATGAAGCGCCAGCTCAATCCGGAGCGTCTGCTCGTGAACCTCGCCGTAAGTGACGGTAAGAACACGGACAAGACGAGAGTGGTGTTCAACCAGACAAAGAGCAACAAATACGAGATGGACTGCGATGCCGCCAAGTTTGAGAGCAGCACATCGGCAGTACAGCTCTACTCGATAGAGGCACAGGGCGGAAAGATGGCTATCAACGAGAGACCGCAGGGAAGCGTGCAGCTCGGATTCACGGCTAAGGCTGCCGGCGACTACACCATCTCGGCAGAGCGCATGGACCAGCCGGTATTGCTGAAAGACAATCTGATGAACATCACCTACGACCTGAGCAACGGCGACTACAGCTTCTCTTCCGAGGCAGGAACATTCGACAACCGCTTCATGCTGCTCATCAACGGCGGTGCTACAGGCATTGCCGACATAGCCAAGGAAGCAGGAGTGAACATCATGCCGTCTGCCAACGGAATTAACCTGACGGGAGTTGACGGCAAGACTGTCAACGTATACTCTCTCAGCGGTGCTTTGTTCGCAACACGCACAGAGAACGGATTCCTCAACCTCTCGAAGGGTGTATACATCGTGGAGGTAGGAAAGATGAAGGCTAAGGTTATGGTGAAATGATGAATACGGACACAACGGTTCATCAGAGTGTTTACCTTTGTAATAATTGAAAAATGAAAACAGCAAGAATGTTGTTAATGTATATTGGCTTGGCTCTGCTGCTGCTCTTAGTGAGCAGCAGCGGGGCTTGGGCTGCGCTGAAGGCTGAAATGGATGACTTCGACCCGACGAACCCTCCGGAGCCTAACGCCAGGTTTACCGTCACGGTAACGTCCGACCACGGTTATGCTTCGGGAGGCGGAACCTACGTGCAGGGCAATACGGCAAGGATAAGCGTTTCGTCGAATGACGAGAACTACACCTTTGCCTACTGGACCAAGAACGGGAAGAAGTATACCGAAAAGCAGAGCTTCGAGTATACGGTGGAGGATAACGCAAGATTTTGTGCCGAATACACATTCACGCCCGTGGACCCTTCGGAACCGGTCATGGCTAATGAGTACCGGCTGTATCTGAAGCCGAGCGAAGTGGGCTGCTGCTCGTTCAACAGGACAAGCGGCAGCAAGGTGGAGGCTGACGGATATGTGACTGTTACGGCGTATCCGAGTCCCGGCTACGTGTTCAAGGGATGGAAGATGGATGGCAGCTCCGTGAGTACGGAACTGTCCTTCAACTACTATATGCCGAGAAAAAACGTGGAGCTGACGGCGGAGTTCGAGTACAACCCTGTAAGTCCCGACGAGCCTAACGGCGGAAGCGGACAGGAGGGCAACGTGGAGAACGGCGGAGGCAAGAGGGGCGACGTGAACAGCGACGGCGAGGTGAACACCACCGATGGAGTGATGCTCATCAACAGTTATGTGGACGGCACGGCGAACAGTCTCAGTCCGGCGGTGGCAGACATGAACAACGACGGCGATATAAACACCGCCGACGGAGTGTTGATAATAAACAATTATGTAGATAACAAATAAGATAACAAGAAAAACGAAATGAAAAAAGTATATTCAAAGCCTGCCACAGAATGGCGAAAGGTCTTTACGGAAGGCTGTCTGATGGCTGCATCCGGCGAAAAGACGATTGAAGTAGAGTGGAAGGAGAAGGGCGACGGAACAAAGAATGCCGACCCAAGCGCAGAAATCCTGTCGAAAGACAACAACGGCATGGGACTTTGGGACGACGGCGAATAGGTCCCGTAACAGTAAAACCAACAGAATAACATATAAACAAATGACGGAAAACGAAGGGGCAACAGCCTCGTCTCGTTTTCCGTTGTTTTTTTTATAACTACTCTTTTTCTCCTTATTCCGCAAGTTATGCGGAGAATAATTGGTCTATTCTCCGCAAATTTGCGGAGAATAGAGACGGTAATCTCCGCATGAAGGGTG
>USSF01000073.1 GCA_900557405.1 uncultured Prevotella sp. | reverse complement strand
TTTAATCAGTCCATTCCCTTTTGAACGTACTAATTGGTCGATGTATTTACTTCTGTTTACTATCATGTAATTCTAAAAAATGTCACATGTGACAAAATTCAGAAGCAAAGATAATGCTTTTTATCTGAAAATGAGTACAATATACAGCTTTCCGCCTTTAAAGTCCTACTTCCCTCAAAACCTTGTCGGCAGCTCCCGACTTGGTCTTCACGTAGCCCCCTGCGGCGTCGGATGCGGTCTGCAGGTATTGGCTGTCGGCATCGAAGCGCTGCATCAGTTGGCTGAAGTCTTCGTAGCTGCCGATTTCCATTCCTCCCCTTACGGCGAGGAGCTCCTGGGCTTCCTGGAAACGCTTGTTGTTGGGGCCGAATATCACGGGCACGTTCCATACGGCGGCTTCGAGCACATTGTGGATGCCCACTCCGAATCCACCGCCCACGTAGGTCACCTTGGCGCATGAGTAGATGCTGGAAAGGAGTCCGAAGCAGTCGATGATGAGGCAGTCCGCCTTTGCCGCTTCCTCGGGAGATGTCTTGGTGTATCTCACGGCGGAGCGCTTCAGCTTGGAGAGAATCTGCTGCAGATGGTCTTCGCCGATTACGTGTGGGGCGATTACGATGCGCCAGTCCTTGTGCTCGTTGAAGTATCGGATGAATATGTCCTCGTCCGGCGGCCAGCTGCTTCCTGCCACGAACACCTTATGCCCCTTGGCGAAGGCGTCCACGATGGGCATGTCGGCAGCTTTCTCGGATGCAGCCTGCTTTATCTCGAGCACGCGGTCGAAGCGTGTGTCGCCCGTTATCTCCACGTTGTTGATGCCGAGCGTGGCGAGCAGTTCGCGGCTGCGCTCGTTCTGCACGAAGAATTTCGTGATGCAGTTGAGCACGCGGCGGTAGCTGTATCCGTACCAGCGGAAGAATACCTGCTGCGGGCGGAATATGCTGCTCACGCTGTATACGGGGATGTTGTGCTTCTTCATGTATGTCATGTAGTTCCACCAGAACTCGTATTTGATGAAGAATGCCATCTCCGGACGGATGATGTGGAAGAAGCGTCTGACGTTGAGCGGCGTGTCGAGCGGCAGGTAGCAGATGATGTCCGCCCCCTCATAGTTCTTCCTCACTTCGTATCCCGAGGGGGAGAAGAAGGTGAGCAGAATCTTGTATTCGGGGTGTGTCTTGCGCAGGCGCTCCATGATGGGGCGCCCCTGCTCGAACTCTCCGAGCGATGCGGCGTGGAACCAGAGGTATCTGGCGTTCGGGTCCACTTTCTCTCTCAATACGTCGAAGGCGTCCCGTTCGCCCCGCCACATCTTCCGGATCTTTCCGTCCCAACGGCTGGCTATTGCCACACCGAGAAGGTATATATATATTATAATATTGTACACGACCAGCTTGTTTGGTTGTTTATTGTTTTCTTGTTTCTTGTTTTTTCCCTCCCTTTGGGAGGGTCAGGGTGGTTTTTTCCCTCCCTCCAAAGCAAATGTCCTTCCCTCCCTTTGGGAGGGCCAGGGTGGGTTGCCCTTTGGGAGGGCCAGGGTGGGTGCTCAGGGTGGGTCTTTCTATTTCAGCACTTCAATGGCTTTTCTCATTCTCCTCAGCGTCTCCTCCTTGCCGAGGAAGGCAGTGATGTCGAACATGCCGGGGCCTTTGCCGATGCCGACGAGTGTGAGGCGGAAGGCGTTCATCACGTCGCCCAGCTTGTAGCCCTTGCTCTCCACCCAGGCCATTACGATTTTCTCCTGGTTCTCGATGGAAAAGTCGTCGATGCCCTCGATTACGTCGGCAAGCTCCGTCATTACCTTGGCGGAATCCTCCTTCCAGCGCTTGCGCACGGTCTTCTCGTCGTATTCCGTAGGGGCGATGAAGAAGAACGAGCAGAGAGGCCACAGCTCCTTGACGAAGCTAACGCGGTCTTTCATCATCGAAACCACCTTGGTGATGCGCTCCATCGGTTCATCCACGCCGTTGTTTGCCACGATCGGGGCGAAGAGGTGTGCTATCTCCTCGTTGCTCTTCTTCAGGATATATTCATGGTTGAACCAGATACCCTTCTGATAGTCGAAGCGTGCTCCGGCTTTGCTGCATTTCGAGATGTCGAAAGCCTGCACCAGTTCGTCGAGCGTGAAGAGCTCCTGCTCCGTGCCGGGGTTCCATCCCAGCAGGGCGAGGAAGTTGATGACAGCCTCGGGGAAGTAGCCGCTCTCGCGGAAGCCTGTGCTCACGTCGCCCGTCTTGGGGTCGTGCCATTCGAGCGGGAATACGGGGAATCCCAGACGGTCGCCGTCGCGCTTGCTCAGCTTGCCCTTTCCGTCGGGCTTGAGCAGCAGCGGCAGGTGGGCGAAGCGTGGCATGGTGTCCTCCCAGCCGAAGGCACGGTAGAGGAGCACGTGGAGCGGTGCGCTCGGCAGCCATTCCTCGCCGCGGATTACGTGGGAGATCTGCATCAGATGGTCGTCCACGATGTTTGCCAGATGGTATGTGGGCAGCTCGTCGGCGCTCTTGTAGAGCACCTTGTCGTCGAGGATGTCGCTCTTAATCACCACGTCGCCGCGGATCATGTCGTTCACGTGGATCTCTTCGCCCGGCTGGATGAGGAAGCGCACCACGTACTGCTTGCCGTCGGCAATCAGTGCATCCACCTCCTCCTTTGGCATGGCGAGGGAATTGCGCATCTGCATGCGTGTGTGGGCGTCATACTGGAAGTTCTTTATCTCCTGGCGCTTGGCATCGAGTTCCTCGGGAGTGTCGAAGGCGATGTAAGCCTTGCCCTCGTCGAGCAGCTGCTTCACGTATTTCTTGTAGATGTCGCGGCGCTCGCTCTGACGGTAAGGGCCGTATTCTCCGCCGAAGCTCACTCCTTCGTCGAACTTTATGCCGAGCCACTTGAATGACTCTATGATATACTCTTCGGCTCCGGGCACGAAGCGGTTGGAGTCGGTGTCCTCGATGCGGAACACCATATCGCCGCCATGCTGCTTGGCGAAGAGGTAATTATACAATGCTGTACGCACACCACCGATGTGCAAAGCTCCCGTAGGACTTGGTGCGAAACGCACTCTCACTTTTCTTTCTGACATTTCTATATCTATAAGATAAATTGTTTTTTTATTGTTCGTAAATGCCTTTTTTGCTCCGTTAGGCATATAAGATGTGCAAAAATACAACTTTTTTACCAATTGTTGTATAATTTTTTGTATTTTCGCAGTGTAAACCCTTGAAAGGACATAATATCAGGGTCAGAAAGACTTATGTAGAACCATATTTTAGTATTCGATTATGAATAAATTCGATGCAACGGAGAATCACCAGAGAAGGAAGATTTTCAGCAGGATTATGCTGGTCGTGATATCAGTGGTAATCATCGTATGCTTCATTCCGCGCAACGGAGGTCCGCAGTTCCGCTATGATGTGGGCAAGCCGTGGATGTATGGCTCGCTGATAGCCAAGTTCGATTTCCCTATCTACAAGACCGATGAGGCGATAAAGGAAGAGAGGGACAGCATGATGCATGGTTTCGAACCGTATTACAACTTCAATCCCGAGGTGGAGAGCAAGCAGCTCACCAAGTTTTTCGAGGATTTCCAGGACGGTATGCCGGGGATGCCGAAGAATTTCACGTCTCTCGTGGCCGACAAGCTCCACAATCTCTATCAGCAGGGCATAATGAGCCCTACGGAGTATTCGTCGATGGCGAAGGACACGTCGAAGTTGGTAAGGCTCGTGGAAGGGAAGGTGGCGACAAGCGTGAAGGTCTCCGACGTGATGTCAACGATGGGGGCTTACGAACAGATATTCCAGGACGGGCAGCTCGCGCCGCACCGTGCCGTCCTGCAGCGCTGCAACCTCAACGAATATATCGAGCCGAACGTGATATACGACAAGGAGCGGAGCGAGGCTGAGCGCAACGACCTGCTCGGGCAGATTCCGCTGGCAAGCGGGATGGTGCTGTCGGGGCAGAAGATAATCGACCGTGGGGAGATAGTGGACGACTATACGTACCGTGTGCTCAGTTCGTTCGAGAAGGAGACGCAGCGGCGCAGCGCATCCACGAGGGCAGTGCCGTCGACCATTGCCGGACAGGTGATATTCGTCTCGCTGTTCATCATCCTCTTCACGATGTATCTCGGACTCTTCCGCAAGGACTATTTCAACAAGCCGCGAAGCATCGCCATGCTCTATACGATGATAACCGTATTCCCTATCCTCGTTTCGCTGATGATAGAGCACAACGTGTTCAGCGTCTATGTGCTGCCGTTCGCCATTGCGCCGATATTCATCCGTGTGTTCATGGATTCGCGCACGGCGTTCCTTGCCCACGTGGTGTTGGTGATGCTGTGTGCGGCGGCGGTGAAATACCAGTATGAGTTCATCATCGTGGAACTCGTGGCGGGACTCGTGGCGATATATTCCCTGAGGGAACTGTCGCAGAGGGCGCAGCTGTTCAAGACGGCGGTGCTCGTCACGCTTGCCTGCTCGGCGGTGTATTTCGCCATGCAGCTTATGACGGACAACACCTTCTCCACGGTGGACAACAGCATGTATAAGTATTTCGTGATAAACGGCATTCTCCTGCTCTTCGCCTATCCGCTGATGCTGATAATCGAGAAGATGTTCGGCTTCATATCCAACGTAACGCTCATCGAACTGTCGAATACGAGCAAGGAACTGCTCCAACGCCTGAGCGAGGTGGCTCCGGGCACCTTCCAACATTCAATAATGGTGAGCAACCTCGCCTCCGCCATTGCCGTGAAGATCGGTGCCAAGGCGCAGCTCGTGAGGACGGGAGCCCTGTATCATGACATAGGAAAGATGCAGGATCCGGCTTTCTTCACGGAGAACCAGAACGGAGTGAACCCGCTTGAGAAAATGTCGCGCGTTGATGCCGCACACATCGTGATAAACCACGTGACGGAGGGACTGAAGCTCGCCGAGAGATACAACCTGCCCAATGTAATCAAGGATTTCATCGCCACCCACCACGGCACGGGCATGACGAAATACTTCTATGTGTCATACAAGAACGAGCATCCCGACGAACCGGTGGATGATGCGCTCTTCACGTATCCCGGGCCGAATCCTTTCACCCGTGAGCAGGCCATCCTCATGATGGCGGATTCCGTTGAGGCTGCCGCCCGTTCGCTCCCAGAGTATACGGAGGCGAGCATCAGCGAACTCGTGAACAGGATAATCAACGGGCAGATGAGCGAGGGCTTCTTTGAGTATTGCCCTATCACGTTCCGTGATGTGGCGGTGGCAAAGCAGGTGCTCATCGAAAGACTCAAGTCGGTCTATCATACCAGAGTGAGCTATCCGAAACTGAAGAAGTAGGGTGGGAGGACCTTCAATATCTATAAGGAGTATCCTTACTATTTATAAGGAGGACTCACAATGTCTATAAGGATACCCCTTTATATTTATAAGGTTTGTGCGGAAAATCCTGCACAAACCTTTTGTTTTGCGCAAAAATACCATCTTTTGTGGTTAAGCAATGTTAAACAATATGTCCGTTTATCGGAAATTTAGAACAAACGAGATACCTTTGCAACCAATTTGTTTTAAAAAGTATTTTGAATAAGATGATTAAATTAAAAAATGTTTGCTTGTCGGCAGCGCTGGCAACAACGGCTGTTGCCGCCAACGCAGGCGGTCTGCTCACTAACACCAACCAGAACATCGCTTTCAACCGAATGATGAGCCGTGAGGCTTCTATCGGCATCGACGGCGTCTATTACAACCCTGCCGGTGTGGCGTTCATGAAGGACGGCCACCATCTGAGTATCAACCTGCAGACGGCATGGCAGACACGTACGATAGAGAATACATACCCTCTCTTCGCTCTCAATGCTAACAATCCATCGGCCAACCGACGTTTCCAGGGAGAGGCATTCGCCCCGGTTATCCCCTCATTCCAGTATGCATACAACAAGAACCGCTGGTCGTTCCAGGGCAATTTCGCCCTCACTGGCGGTGGCGGCAAATGTAAGTTCAACGACGGACTGGGTTCCTTCGAGAATGTAGTGGCAAACATCGGAATGCTCGGCAACACGCTTGCACCATACCTCGGCGGTCTGCTTCCTACAAACCCGAACATACCTAACCCCAACGCCGCCGTGAATCCCGCATACCAGAATGTGGGCGGTTACGGATACACCTACGACAGCTTCATGCGCGGCCGCCAGTATTATTACGGTCTTTCTGCCGGTGTGGCCTATCGTATCAACGACCACCTCTCCGTATTCGGCGGCGTGCGCGGCATCTACGCCACGTGTAACTACTATGGCTATGTGAAGAACATCGCCTTTGTGGGTGCCGGCGGCAACAAGCTTCCGCTCTCCACAATCGTGGACCGCAACGACAAGGAGAGTGCCGACATCGAGCTGAACACCGACCAGACGGGCTACGGCTTCACTCCGATTCTCGGTATCGACTATAAGGTGGGCCGCTGGAACTTCTCTGCCAAGTATGAGTTCAAGACCCACCTCTGCCTGAAGAACCAGGGAACGGTAATCACTCCCGTGAGCAAGCTCGACAATATCGGGGCTAACCTCATGGCTGCCGGTGTTCCGGCACAGGTGCTGCAGGCCGTTTCGCCGGCAATAGCCACCGCTAAGGAGAACATCAACGAGCTTATCGCCGAGTATGACCCTAACCAGAACGGCAAGGACCCGGGCGACATTCCGGCTCTTCTGACTCTCGGTGTGGGCTACAGTCCTATCGATGCCCTGCGCATCAACGTGGGTTTCCATTGGTTTGACGACAAGGAGGCCACTTCCGGTTACCGCTGGACCAAGGCAGACGGCGTGACCCAGGAGCGCGTGGACCGTCACAAGAAGCTCAACCGCGGAACTCTTGAATATAATGCCGGAGCGGAGTATGACATCAACAAGACTGTCACCGTGAGTGCCGGTTGGCAGAGCACCAACTATGGTCTTTCCGATGAGTCGATGGACGACAAGTCGTTCGTGGTAAGTTCCAACTCTGTTGGTCTTGGCACAAAGATTCAGCTCTCTGACAAGATGGCTCTTAACGTGGCTTATTTCCATACGTTCTACAAGAACAAGAAGGTGACAAGCACCGACCAGTCTACACATCTGACCTATACCGCCGACTATACGCGCGATAATGACGTGTTCGGAGTGGGATTGGATATTGATTTCTGATAGAAACTAAAACCCAAATACCCACCCTGGCCCTCCCAAAGGGAGGGAAGGAAGTTTGCTTATTCCCCTAATACCCACTTTGGCTTTTCAAAAACCCACCCTGGCTTTTCAAAAGGGAGGGAAGTTTGCTTGGTAGGGTTGGATTTAAGGGGTGGGGGACTGTGGGGTTCCTGAATGATATTGACTACTCTTAAATTTAAAACACACATAAAAACAATCCCCTGCCGTCTCGTGATGAGAGGGCAGGGGAAATCTGTTTCCTGCAGATTGCAGTTATTTAGAGAATCAGTGTGTTGTTTGGGTGCGGGATTTATCTGCCGCAGCTCGGACAAACCTTTTTGCCGCCGCAGGTGGTACAGGTGGAGTAGGTACGCCCGCCATACATCGTGTTGAGCACCTTGCCGGTATTGCCGCATGTAGGGCATCCGCCGTTTCCGCCGCAGCGTCCGCATCTGCGGCTTGAAGATGAAGCGGAGCTTCTTCTTGTGGAACTGCCGGTCGAAGTGTTGCCGCCGTCCAGAACGTATTTTATCTTGTTGCCGTTCTCGTCGATGTAATAGGTTTCGTTTATAAGAGAACCTTCGTAAGGTTCATTTACGAATGTGTAACCGTTTGAATTGTAGGTCCGGCTGTTGTTCTGAGTATTGCTCTGATTGTTGCTCTGATTGTTTTGCGGTACAGGCTTCCACGGAAGCATACCTGTTGAGTTGATGAGCAGTCCCTGTGCGGAACATACTGTTGGCATTACCATAAATGCAATGGCCAATGCGAGTTTGATGATATTCTTCTTCATGATGATATATTTTATAAAGTCATAGCGTGTGCAGAGAATATACGCATGATGCTGTTTTTGTCGATAGTCACTATACATGGGGCAAATGATGTTTCTCTGATTTCAACCAATTTTATCCACCAACCGTTCTCGGCCTGCAGTTTTGTGCCGTTGACAGTACAGTCCCACTCCTTGTCCCCTTGCTTTGTACCTTTTTGCGTCAGCCATGCTGTGCCGTCGTTATAAAAAGAAAGGAAGAAAAATTCATTTTCGTTGCCGTTTGCTTTTGACGGCTCGTTGGTATTTACCATTTTTCCATCTGGTGCATATCCATAAGCAAGTAGTTTCAATGCAATGATTTGGGCAGGCATCTTGTTGTTCAACGTTTCCCAGTTCTCGTCGGCTTTTGCAAATAATGCGACCATAAGTATTATCGCAAGGGTAAATAATCGTTTGGCTTTCTTCATAATCATTCTGTTTAAAAGATTACACCTTATTATATATATAGGGTCATACATGTTATGTATGTGACCTTTATGTAGGCAAAGATATGAAAAATATCGGTACGTTGTACTTTTGCTCCTCACTTTTTTATGCTTCCCTTCCGTTGTCAAGGACGATGGAAATCCATTTTTTTGAGCTTCCGAAACGTTTGAACCTCCTGTATTGCCGTTTGAACCCGAAAACGATACGTTTGTCCCACGATGGTTAAAAAATTATAATCGGAGACGCTCTGCCTAATGCTGTTTTTTTTGTAGTACGATGTCACGTATTTCAGAATAAATGAGTAATTTTGGAAAATCAAACAGGATGCGGTTGGACTTGGAAAAGAGAATAGACCCTTTAGATAGTATTGACAGAATAAAAAGAAACATGGCAAAGAAATTTGAAATACGAAACAGTACGGCGGAATTCCTGACTTTCGTGGCAGAAGGTAAGGAACAAGGCATACAGGTGTTATATAAAGACGAAACGGTATGGGCTACTCAAAAGGCTATGGCACAGCTTTTTGACTGTTCAACAGACAATATCGGATTGCATCTGAAGAACATATATGACACGAATGAATTGAATAAGGAGGCAACTACCGAGAAAATCTCGGTAGTTCAGCGGGAAGGTGCGAGAGAGGTGCGGCGCAACACGCTGTTCTACAACCTCGACGCCATCATTTCCGTGGGCTATCGTGTCAACTCCATCCGTGCCACACAGTTCCGCCAATGGTGCACCTATGTCATCAGGCAGTTCTCTCTTCGGGGCTATATCATAGACAAGAAGCGTATGGAGAATGGTTCGTTCATTGGTGAGGACTACTTTGAACATTTGCTGGCGGAAATACGTGAGATTAGATTGAGTGAACGAAGATTTTACCAAAAGCTCACGGATATATATGCTACAGCTGTTGACTACAATAAAGATGCACCTACCACACGACTGTTTTATAAAAAAGTTCAGAATAAGATGCATTATGCAGTGCATGGGCATACCG
>USSF01000072.1 GCA_900557405.1 uncultured Prevotella sp. | reverse complement strand
CTTTGGTCAGTGGGTCTTCGACAAATCTCGTGGTCAAGAACCAGCCGCAAGCGGTCACGCTTGCAAATCCGTTTAGAATCCCTATGCATCGAAAAAAGACAAAGGTCAAAAAAATCCGTGTCAAAGACTCCGTGTGCATCGGTGATAATCCGTGAGTTTTTTTTGACCTTCGTTCTGTAGCCGCAGGCTCACAGAACGAATTATAGCAAGGCTTATCTATATTCATTATTCGATAATATATATTATTCGAAGTTGATGAAGTAGACGAGATACGAGTAGACAAGGAAGGGGATGAGAGGGAGAATATAGATAGAATGAATGACGAGAACGGATGCGAGCGTATTCTGAAAACATTATATCGCCTTTGTTCGCAAGTAATTATGATTAAGAAAACTAACAAGAATTACAAGCGGAAAACCATAATATGACGGAAATATCCAGATAGAATACAAACTATTTCCTGGATATTTACAAAAATTCCCCGATTTCATCGTAAAAAGGGTACGATAAGTAAAAATTGCCATTTTTTTGTAAAAAATATCCTACAGACTTTGTGCCTTCCGTTCGTATCTTTGCCATGGTAACATAAGAACAGATGTAATAGCCTGATTAAATGAAGATAAAATAACCTTTTGTGATTGAGTTTTTTCATTTCAAGAAACCTGGTCCGGATTTCACTCCGGTGTGCCGGACCTCGTTTCTTGACTTAAAGAAACCGCAAGCCACAGAAGAATGTTGAACACTCAAAACAATATTATTATGAAAAAACAAGTTCACAAAAGAAATTGGCAGGGTATATTCATAATGTATATGCTCGCCTTGTTGTCTGCTCCCCCGGCCCATGCCCAGGAGGAGACGAAATATGGCTTGAAGATTGCCGGAGTGGAAGTGACAAGCGGAAACTGCAATAGCCTGAGTACCATCAAGGGCGTGAAAGGAAAGATCAGATATGAACCTTCCACCAAAACGCTCACTCTGGAGAATGTCTCTATCACAAATGATGGGGCGGAAAAAGGAATCCTGAATGAGAAATGTACTGACTTGAATATTAAACTGGTCGGCTTAACTAAGATAAATACGAGGCAGACGGCAATCCAACTTGATAGAAAGACAAATATCCTGGGCGATGGGTTCCTGAGGGTTCGCAGTGAAATAGGTGATGGTATACATTTCAACAAACCCCTCACTATCGAAAACTGTGCTGTTTATGCAAGAGGTTATCATGGAATATCCGGAGAATGGCAAGGGGATGATATATTGACAGTGCGTAATTCATATATTGAAACGATTGCCGAGAACGGCGCTATATGTAATTGTGAAGACCTCAAGCTTGAAGGATGTTATATCACATCTCCTATCCGAGGCGTTTTTGAACCTATGCTTGGTGGTGTGACCGTTGATCATAAGCTTGCAAAAAGAAGTGCAACAATCGTACCTGATGATTACAAAAAGTATAAGTATTATATATGTGGTGATGAAATAACAAGCGTAAACTGTCGCAACCTTGCCTTTCTTGACCAGGTAAAAGAGGGAAATTTAAGTTACAATCCCGAAACCAACACCCTTACCATGCAGGATGTAATTATAAAATCATCATTCAGTGGTGAAGTTGTCTATATACCTGAAGGTACCAATGAATTTAAAATCAATCTGATAGGTGCGAATTATATCTATTCAGTTGGTGGCGCTGTCACGGCACAGGCACCATGCAGAATCTCAGGGCCGGGAACACTTAATGTAAAGACTGGTGATTATGGTCTGGCTTTCTTTAAAGCTCCTATGACCATTGAAAACTGCAAGGTATATGTTGAAGGCTCAACGGGAATTTGCGGATTTAATGGCAGCGAAAAGGAAGTCCTGACTGTGCGGAATGCCTGTGTGGAGTCCAATGCCACAGATTACTCAATGCGCAGTATACGCAATCTTAAACTCGAAGGCTGCTCTATCACCTATCCTTCGGGCGCCGTATTCGATGCAGAAGAGTATGCCGTGGTGCTCGGGGACGAATGGGCAGATGGTCTGGTGAGGATTGCTCCTGACAATTCGGGAGAAGATTACGGATTTAAGGTGGCAGGCGTTAATGTGACAAGCCAGAACTATAAAAAACTGGAAGACATAGATGGAGTGAGCGGATACGTCTATTATGAACCGACCACCAACACCCTTGTCTTGGATGAAGCAAAGATTGAGAAGAATTGGTGTGGCATTGAGAACTACTGTAATGAGAATCTGATTATTCATGTGAGAGGCAACAGCAGCGTGAAGTCAACAATGAGCAATGCCATGAGTATAACCCAGTCTACAAAGATTACAGGAAGAGGTCTGCTCGAACTGTCGGCTGAAGACAATTCCGGTATCTCTGTAAGCCGGAATGCATTGAATCTCGAAGAAAGCAAGGTGGCCATCGCTGCGAAAAAGGGTATTGTGGGGTCGGACGGCGGACAGTTTTCCGTGCGCAGCTCTGATGTGGATATAAACAGTAGCCTGGAGTGTGTCATCGGAATTTCGGCGTTCGCTATCGACAATTGTAAAATCGTAGAACCGAAAGGTGCTGAATTCAAGACTGGTCTGGCGGATAAAAAGAAAGGAATTGCCGTAGGCGACAAACTGGTGACGGGTAAACTGTCTATATCTTCGGGCAGATACGGACTGGAGGTTGCCGGTGTGGAAGTGACGGAAGGCAACAAGGATGACCTTCTGGTAATCGAAGGGGTGACGACATCTTATAATGGATTGATAAAATACAATCCGGAGACGAAGACGCTCACACTTGACAGGATTTACATCACGGCAGAGTTGGGCATCGATAATTACGGCGTGGACGGCCTTACCATCAAGCTGGAAGGCAGAAACGATATGTATGTAAGCAGCGGCGGATTAAAGGTGTCGTGTCCTACCACTGTTGTCGGTCCGGGACTGCTCGTCATAAACAGCAGCAATCATGGAAATGCCATAGGTGTACTGGTTGATAGAACGACACTCACGCTCGACCGCTGCACGCTGAAAGACGAATGTAACGGCTATTATGGCATTCTCGGATTGTATCAGATCCACAAGAACCATTTGGTGGTGCGCCGTTCGGAAGTAAGGACATACGGCTATGGTGGCTCAGTATTCAATTTCGGTTCAGTGGAACTGGAAGGCTGTGAGTTTACGCAACCGACAGGCGCCATGTTCGACAATGGAGCCGTGGTATGCAACGGAGAAACTTGCAAGGAAACTGTATATATAGAACCATATTATTATGGACTCCTGATTGAGGGCGACCGTGTTTCAAGCGCTAATTGCGACGACCTCAGTCTGCTCACCGGATTGTCGTCAGGCAAAGGCTCGTATGACCCGGACACGAAGACGCTGGTTCTCGACAATGCCTTCCTGGAGTGTATGGGCACTTCTCTTGAAAACAGGGCGGTTGATGATTTGAAAATCAACCTGGCAGGAAAGAATAAACTATACTCAATGGAGGAAGTAAATCTTTATGTCGGTGGAAAGACAACAATCTCGGGAAATGGAACGCTTGACATGGAAGCATCCGATGGCGACAATGTCCTCATGGCGGCTGACCTCACTCTTAATGCCTGCGATATGACAATGTTATGCTATGACAAATGTGGATTCAAGGGAGTTAACGGTGGCGAGGTGCTTACCATAAACAACTGTAATATAGAGATAGACGGCAAGGCCGGAGGTATAGCCAATATCGGCGGACTTCTGCTCAACGGCTGTCAGATTGTGGAGCCTGTGGGCGCTGCATACGACAAGACTCTGAAGGCTGTGGCGCTGGATGGAGAGATTGTGAAAGGCAAGGTGGTTATCAAGTCTACCGGCACCAACAGCATCGAAGGTGCTGCGGGCAACGCCTCGCTCTGCCGTAAGGGTATCTACACCATGCAGGGTCTGAAGATGGACGGCGAGTGGGAGAACCTGCCAACCGGAATTTATATCGTGGACGGCGTGAAGATGATAAAGTAATAGATTATTTGTTAGAAACCGCATGCATGCTACCCGGTTGGGAGCTTGCATGCGGGTCTTGAAATGATTCCTGGCAAGAACTGGGAAATGGAGGAAAGAAAAAGTGGTGCGCTGCAAGACCTGCAGCGCACCACTACGTATAAAAATCTTTTTGCGATAATGAAAAATGGTATATTACGCTTAATATACTGTGATTTTCCTTGTATAACGGGTGGCGGCATCGGTAAGAGTCACCACATAGATGCCCGGCTGCATGGCGACTAACATGCTGCCGCTGCACTGGGCATGGGCCAGGATGTTGCCGTAGAGGTCGGTCACCTTGACTTTCCCACAGAAGCCTTTCACGCTGATTTCGCCTTGGCAGCCATCTATCATTATAGGGGCGGATGAACCGGAGGCGCCGGCGGAATTGATTGCCGATGTGCCGACGGTGACTTCGCCCGTCATGCTGCCCGACATATTTTCGCCGCGGAAGAGACTTGCCACCTTATATATATGTGTACCGGTTGCGGCGTTGCGTATCAGAGCCGAGCGGCCGGTGGTGCGCGCCACGACGTCGTTGTCCCAGAACACGGTGTAGCCCTTAGGAAACCAGAAGTCGAATGCCGGGTCGGCATCCTCGTCGGGATTTGTGGGGATGTCGCTGGTGGTGGCGTCTGCCGGCATGGTCACTGTGGCGGAGACGTAGAAGTTGCCCGTAGCATCGGGTAGGGTGGTAGGCCTGCCGTCGGTGATGAGGCAGTTGCCGAAGCCGTCGACTACGGCGTTCTTGTCGCAAGCCACGGTCACCACGCCCTTCGTCGCCCTACATTCCACGGCCACCCAGTAGTCTTTGCCGCTCTTGATGGTCACGGGCTGCGTGAGCTTCAGGTCGCGCAGCTGTCCGTTGGCAAACTCCTTCGCCGCGCGCTCCGATACGAGAGTGGCGTCCGTCGAACCGGCATCAGCCTCGTATATCTTCAGGTTTACGGTGATTTCAGATGGACCCTGCATCGGCAGGAAACCCATGCGCGTGATTTTCCCGCCCACGTATGTGGCGAGGTTCTCGGCCGAGAAGCGGTTGGCGTATGCCACGACGTCGGCTTTCACGTCCTGCTGCGTCAGTCTCCCCACGTCGTTTGCCGCCCACATCAGCCGGTTGTCGGTGGTCCAGTCTATCTTCACGTCCTGTCCCGTTACCGTCGCCGTGACTCCGGTCACCCTGTTTGCAGGCACCATTATCTTAACCTGCGAGGGATGGGAGATAAGGTTGCTCTCGTATGATGCGTCCACCTGGTAGGTCAGGAGCTTTCCGCCCTCGGGTTTCTCGTCGGTATATGCGGTCTGGCTCGTCGTGCCTATCATCGAGTTGTTGCGGTATACGGTGTAGTAGACGGGTGCTTCCGCATTCTCGGGCTTCTGCCATGAGAGCATTACGCTGCCCGAGGCCGTCGTTGCCTTCAGACTTGCGGGCTTCGGCGGTTCCGCCTCACGGGTGAACGTGAAGCCCACTTTGCCGTCGGCATCGGTGATGCCCGAGATGGAGCGGTATGCGAACCTGCCGTCCTTGGAGTGAGTGGAGGGCAGGGTGCGGTCGGAGAATTCCTTGATGCTTCCGCTGCCGGGGTATGGGGCGGCGGCGCTGTTCACGTTGCCGTATGACGATGCGTTGTTGTCCGGCTCTGCTGCGGCGCTTGAGCATACGGTGTAAATGCCCTGCGGGAATCCGGCGTTGAAGTCGTTGGTGGTCAGTCCGGCACGGATCAGTCCCTCGTTCACATGGTATACCACGAGACCGTGGCCGGGCAGCGAGGCATCGAAACAACCCGTCTGCTGACGGTTCTCCATATAGAAATAATCGCCGGGCAACCCCGTCTCCATGCGGTATGCCACGGGTTCGGCGTCGGCGGCAGGCATGTCTGTCACCACCGTACTCTCGTCGAGCGTCACGGGGTTGACCCATCCGAAGATGTATTTCTGCCATCCGTTGATGCCGGACGGACGGTCGCCGTAGTCGCCGAGCCATGCTCCGCTGCCGAGGAGGTCCCAAACGCCCGTGCCGCAGTATTCGCCGCCGGAGGCGGAATAGTCGGTGTCATAGAAGTCGGGTGCCCCGAGGGCGTGGCCGAACTCATGGCAGATGACGCCGATTGTGGCCATGCGGTTGTCTTTGGCGAGGATTTCGGGTTCGATGGTGTAGCGGCGCACGGAGATGCCGTTGAAGGTCTGTCCGTATATGATGGAGCTGTGCGACCAGATGTCTTCCGACTTGCCCGACATCTCCTGGCCCGCGCCCTGATGAATCACGGCGAGTCCGTCGAGGATGCCGTCGCCGTCGTTGTCAAACTGGCTCAGGTCTATCGTCTGCGAAGCGATGGAGAGGGCGTCGTAGATGATGTAGGGCGCACCGTCCGGCCCGTAGTTCCCCTTTGTCTTGGGGAGCTTTATCCAGTCGGTCACGGTCACGTCGATGTCGAGCTGGCCGTATGACTGCTGCTTGTAGTAGTCGCGGAAGCTGCCAATGCCGCCGTAGCCCTCCTTGTTCATCATGTCGTCAAACTGCTGCTGCGTGTAGCTCGTCTCAGTGTCGCTGAAGTTCACGAGCAGTACGAGCAGCTTGCGCTTGCCGGTGGTGGGAAACGAAGCGTCCACCATGAAGTCTGTCTGCGGCGCGCCCGCCTTCATCGCAGTCTTCCGGCTTGTCGGGGCGTGGCGTTGCATCGCCGCCCGCCACTGGTCGGCATTGAAGCGCAGTCCGGGGACGATTCCCTCGGCCTTGGCGCGGGCAGACGACCCGTCGTAGCGCAGGGAGGAAGGGGCGAGGAAACCGTTGCGGTCGGTCTTGGCGAATGTGATGAAGCCGGCACCGTCGCGCAGGAGCGTGTATCCGTCGGTGGTCTCCATCCAGTTCAGACGCTCGTCGCCGCGCAGCCTCACCGTCACGCAGGTGCCGTCGGGCTGCATCACTGTTATCGGTTTCGGATAGGCAGGCACAGCTTCCGCCGAAAGGATTCCGGCGGAGGCAATGACAGCCGCTATGCTTTTGATTATGCTGTGTTTCATAATGGGTAGGATTCAGTTGTAGTCACTTGTGGTCCTCTATCTCTTGATGAACTTCCGTGTGCCGGCCTTTGTGGTCACCATGTAGATGCCGGGCTGGGCGTCGAGGGAGAGAGTGGTAGTCCTGGCGGTTGCCGTGGCCTTGGCAATCACCTGCCCGGCAGCGTTGCATACCGTGAGCGGTTCGCCTTCCTGCGTGCCGCTTACGGTCAGCTTGTTGCCGTCAAGTCGTGCGGCGAATGCCACGTTGCCGTCGGAAGACAGTGCCACAAGGCCCGTTTCGCCGTTTCTCCCGGCTGTGGTCCATACCACGAGGTTGAGGCCCACACCCTTATACTGCATGTCGAGGTCGTCGATAGGGCAGTAGTTGCCGTCGGGAACGTAGCTTGATGTTGCCGGAACGGCTGTCGGTCTTACGAACAGCGTGGATTCGCCCGAGCGATGGTTGAAGCCGCCGATGCCGACAGATGTGCGCGAGATGGTCTCGTCCGGTTCGTCAATCCATACATCCTTGCTGAATTCGAAGGCGATATAGAAAGGACTCTTCGCCACGATGGGGCTTGCCGGCTGTATGGCGCGCATCTCGGCGGTGCTCAGACCGAGTGTGCCGAAGGCATCCATCATCGTTGTCTGGTATCTGCCGTAGACGGTGTCGGGGTCAGGACGGCCGTTCTTGTCGCCGTAGACCACCACTTTCAGCGGTAGCATTGCCTGGGCGGTATAGTAGCGGCTGGCCAGATTGTAATAGCAGAGATAATAGCTTATGCTGCTGATGGAGAAGTCGAAGCCTGGGTTGAGGTCGAATTTCTCCGCAAAGCTCGTGTAATAATGGTTGATGCCCGTCACCCAGTCGATGCCGGGGGCGGTATCGAACGACAGCATGTCCTCGCGCGACCAAGGCTCGTCCTCGTTGGGGTTGTATGCCGTGAGAGGAAACTGGCTGGTCTTGTCGGTGACAATCGTCACGTCGACATCCTCGGATGAGGTGCTTTCGCCGAAATCGTTCTTAGCGGTGAGGGATATGGTGTATCTGCCCGATTCGCTGAAGGTGAATTCGGGGTTCTCCTCATTGCTCTGTGTCGTAGTGGGGCCGGTGACCTTCCATTTGAAAGAATCGCCGTTGGTGGTCTGGTTCGCCATCTTCGCCTTTGCCGTGCCGAAGCCCATCAGACTGCTGTCCATGAGGTTGAAGTTGCCGTTGAACGAGAATGCTGCCTGTGGCTTCGACTTCTGTCCTTCGGCAAGGAGCGTGAACAGGTCGATGCACACCTCTCCGGCCCTTGCGTTCTCGCCGCTCAGGGCAAAGGAGAAACAGTAGTAGTCGGTCTCGGTAGGGGTGAATGTGGCGTTCTGCTCCGTCCAGCCGGTGTTGGTGTAGCCGGGGAGCGAAAGGATTGAGGAATGGAACTCGCTGTCCTGCTCCGTGCCCACCGTTAAGTCGAGGTTGCTCGCCACGCCATTGTTGCCGGGCATGTAGAGCCAGAACTTGGCTTTGTATGTCACGCCGGCTTCAAGCTTGAAGTAGGCGGTATACAGACGGTCGTCGCGGGATACGGAACTCTCCGGTGCCACGGCATACCATGTGCCGTCTTTTGCCTTCAACTCATCGAAGTTGGCTGTTCTGAAGGGAGCCGTGCCGGTTGCCATCCATCCGTTTGGCACGTAGTGCTGTCCGTCGTAGTCGTTGTTCTCGTTGTCAAACGACTGTGAGTAAGGCAGTTCTCAGACCACTTTGTCCTCCGGGTCAATTTCGCCGCTCTCCTTCGGGCCGGTCACAAGGATGTCGTCGATCACCACCGCACCGCTGTTGTAGAGCATCGTGAGCAGGTTGAAGCCGAAGCAGTATTCCCCGTCAACGTCCGGGGTGAACCTGTATGAAGCCTGGGTCCATTCCGATGTGCGCTCCGCCGGCGTCTCGCCCAGCGTCTTCAGCATGCCGGCGTACGCCTGCTGCGCGCCTACCTTGGTTACAATCTGCGTGGTGTTGGACGCAGTGTTGCCGCCCGGCGCCTTGTACCAGAATGACAAGGTGTATTCCTTGCCCGCCTTCATCATTATCTTTTTGGTGCAGAAGAATTCGTCGCGGTTCATCGACGCACTGCTCGACGGAGTGCCGAATACGTATGAACCGGAGTGTGCGTTGAGTCCGAAGTCGGAACCCCGCTGGCGTGAGAACGGGTATGTGCCTGTACTCACCCATCCGCCAGGCATGGTGGTGCCGTCGGCGAAGCCGGCGTTGTCGTCGAATGTCTCTTCGAGCAGCGTCTCTTGGTCGGCCGCAGCCTTCATGTCAATGTTGCCGGGCAGTCTGCCCTGCGTGGCAACACAGTTGAAACCCTTGTGGGCGTTTGGAATCTCCTGCATGTTGAGGCTTTCCTGACCCGACATTGCGCTTGCTCCGGCCGTAGCGGCAACGAGAGACAAGGCTAAAGCAAAACCCTTAAATCGTGTAAAATTTTCCATATATCCCTTAATTCCGCAACACTATAGTTTAACATTATTTATAAGTGCCTGAGCAA
>USSF01000071.1 GCA_900557405.1 uncultured Prevotella sp. | reverse complement strand
CATAACAATCAAGCAAGCTTGTTGTTCTGCCTTCGATTTGCATTATCTTTGCATACTGATAGCGTTATCCGCATCACATAAAGAATATACATGAATATGACAACAGACTGCAAGACACCACTCATAGGACAGACACTGGATGAACTCAAGGACACCGCAAGGCAACTCGGAATGCCGGCATTCACCGGCGGCCAGATGGCCAAATGGCTCTATGAAAAGGGCGTGAAGGACATTGACGGGATGACAAACATCTCGAAGGCCAACCGCGAGAAGCTAAAGGAGGCTTACTGCGTGGGCTGCATGGAGCCGACAGACTGCCAGAAGTCGAAAGACGGAACGATAAAGTATCTCTTCCCCACGAGGAGCGGAAAGTTCGTGGAGACGGTGTATATCCCCGACGGCGACCGCGCCACGCTGTGCGTTTCGTCGCAGGTGGGCTGTAAGATGAACTGTCTGTTCTGTCAGACCGGCAAGCAGGGCTTCGAGGGAAACCTCACGGCGGCCGACATCCTGAACCAGATATGCGCCCTGCCCGAAAGGGAGAAACTCACGAATATCGTGTTCATGGGACAGGGCGAGCCGATGGACAATCTGGACAACGTGTTGAAAGTGACGCGGATATTGACAGCCGACTACGGGTTCGCATGGAGTCCGAAGAGAATCACCGTGAGCAGCGTGGGAGTGAAGAACAAGCTCAAACGCTTCCTTGACGAGAGCGACTGCCATGTGGCAATCAGCATGCACTCGCCGATTCCGGAACAGAGGGCGATGATAATGCCGGCAGAGAAGGGAATGTCGATAAAGGACGTGGTGGCACTCATGCATCAGTATGACTTCACCCACCAGCGCCGCCTCTCGTTCGAATACATCGTGTTCGGCGGACTGAACGATTCGATGATGCATGCACGCGAGATAGTGCGCCTCGTGGAGGGGTTGGAATGTCGCGTCAATCTGATTCGTTTCCATCAGATTCCCGATGTGGACCTGCACGGAGCGCCCGACGAGAAGATGGAGTCATTCCGCGACTATCTCACGAAGCACGGCGTGTTCACCACAATCCGGGCCAGTCGCGGACAGGACATCTGGGCAGCCTGCGGACTGCTGAGCACGAAGAAAAAGGAAATTAATCAGAATTAAATAAGGAATCAAGAAGAGAAATCAGGAATTGTCGGTCTGCTGTTACATTATGCCAATGTGGCCGGTATGTCTGTCAGTCCCATAAAATCCCTCTCCTGCAAATACAATAAAAACAATGGAAAACAGAAAGATAAGAGTCGCCATAACCCACGGCGACACGAACGGAATAGGTTACGAGATTATATTCAAGACCTTTGCCGAGCCGGCAATGCTCGAGCTGTGCACGCCCATCATATACGGTTCGCCGAAGGTGGCTGCATACCACAGGAATGCGCTCGGCATACAGGCAAACTTCACTATAATAAATAATGTGGAGGATGCCGTGGACGGAAAGGTGAACCTGCTCACCACGTTTGACGAAGACGTGAAGGTGGATATGGGACAGCCGTCGAAGGAGGCCGGAACCGCCGCACTGAAAGCCCTCGACAGGGCAATGGAGGACTACAAGGCAGGAGGCTATGACGTGCTCGTGACCGCACCGATAAACAAGAATGACATACAGAGCGACGGGTTCCGCTTCTGCGGGCACACCGAATATATACAGGAAAAGGTGGGCGAAGGAAAGAAGGCGCTGATGATTCTCGCCGGAAACTCGCTGCGCGTGGCTCTCGTCACCACGCATCTGCCTATTGCCGAAGTGGCAAGTGCCATAACGAAGGAGGCAATCGTGGAGAAATGTACCATTTTCAATGAGGCTCTGCGCCGCGACTTCAATGTGTCGGCACCGAGAATAGCAGTGCTCTCGCTCAATCCTCATGCCGGCGACGGAGGAGTGATTGGCAATGAGGAGGAGAACGTGATAAAGCCCGCCCTCGACGAGCTGGAGGCTGCCGGAGTGAAGGCTTTCGGACCGTTCGCCGCCGACGGATTCTTCGGCCAGGGCATGTATACGGCATTCGACGGAGTGCTCGCCATGTATCACGACCAGGGACTCGCACCGTTCAAGACCATCGTGGGCGGAGAAGGAGTGAACATCACGGCAGGACTGCCCATCGTGCGCACGTCGCCCGACCACGGTACGGCGTATGACATCGCAGGAAAGGGCGTCGCCGACGAGACCTCGTTCCGCACGGCGGTATACAAGGCGATTGACATCTTCCGCAACAGGATAAACTACGACGAACCCATGCAGAACCCATTGCAGAAACTCTACCATGAGCGCAGGGACGACAGCGAGAAGGTGAGGTTCGCCGTGCCGAAGAAGCCGAAACAGGCCGAACAGCAGTAAGGGTAAAGGCTGGACAATGAACAGGAAATACCAAAACGGGTTCTTCATCTTCGGACTCGTCGTGTTGGTGATAATGGTCACACAGCTTGATTTCAAAGAGGTGTGGCAGGGATTGCAGCGCGCCGGATACTGGTTCTTCGCTGTGGTGGCCCTTTGGGCTGCACTCTACATACTGAACACGGCATCATGGTGGCTGATAATCCGACAGGGACGCAAAACCGGAGGAAAGAAGGAGTTCGGATTCTGGTGGCTGTATAAGGTCACGGTGTCGGGATTCGCCCTCAACTACGCCACGCCTGGCGGACTGATGGGCGGCGAGGCTTACCGCATAATGGAACTGGCGCCGAAAATCGGGACGGAGCGCGCGTCGTCGTCGGTCATACTATATGTGATGACCCATATATTCAGCCATTTCTGGTTCTGGCTGCTCTCCGTGGGACTGTTTCTCATCTTCTCACCCGTGGCGATAGGAACAGGCACGGGCGTCATACTGGCGCTGACCACGCTGTTCTGCATTCTCGGATTGTGGTTCTTCATGAAGGGTTACAAGAAGGGACTTGCCGTGAGGCTCGCCCGATGGCTCAGTCATCTGCCATGGGTGGGGAAATGGGCAAGGCGCATGATTGACGAACACAGGGAGCAGCTGGAGACCGTGGACAGGCAGATAGCTGCATTGCACAGGCAGAACCCGCTGGCGTTCGTAGCGGCTGTGGGGCTCGAACTGCTGTGCCGCTTCCTTTCGAGCTTCGAACTGATGTTCGTCCTGCTCGTGCTTTCGCCCCACGTGGACTATATATCGTGCGTCCTGATGCTCGCCTTCACGTCGCTCTTCGCCAATCTGCTCTTCTTCATCCCGCTGCAGCTCGGCGGCAGGGAAGGGGGCTTCATGATGTCGGCTGCAGGGCTCGCCATGACGGCAAGCAGCGGTATCTTCGTGGCACTGATAGTGAGAATCCGCGAACTGATATGGACGGCCCTCGGACTGCTCCTCATCAAGGCGGAAAGGCGGAAGTGAGGCGGATGCCAGAAGAAAGGCATGTCCTGCAAAAACGTTGGAACTCCATAAAAATAATAAAAAATCAGGGCGGAATTGCAGTAGAGTGGATTTTATTGTGTAATTTTGTCACGATTATATGAATACATCCGATCTTCAGAAAATAAAACAACGGTATAATGTGGTGGGAAACTGCCCCGCGTTAAACCGTGCGCTGGACGTCGCCCTGCAGGTGGCGCCCACCGATTTGTCTGTGCTTATAATCGGAGAAAGCGGTGTGGGAAAGGAGATTATCCCACGCATAATACATGACAATTCTCCAAGAAAGCGCGAGAAATACTTTGCCATCAACTGCGGTTCCATTCCCGAAGGAACAATCGACAGCGAACTCTTCGGGCATGAGAAAGGATCCTTTACAGGGGCCGTAGGCGAGAGTGAGGGATATTTCGGCGTGGCGAACAAAGGGACGATTTTCCTCGACGAAGTTGGCGAACTGCCTATTGCGACACAGGCGCGGTTGCTGCGTGTGCTCGAGACGGGGGAATACATCCGCGTGGGCGGACAGAAGATAATGAAGACCGATGTGCGCATCGTGGCGGCAACAAACGTGAACATGCGTAAGGCCGTGAGCGAGGGAAGATTCAGGGAAGACCTGTATTACAGGCTCAACACAATCCCCGTGCAGATGCCGCCGCTGCGCGAGAGAGGGGAGGACATACTCCTGCTCTTCCGGCTCTTCGCCATGCAGATGGCGGAGAAATACAGTCTGCCGAAAATCACGCTCGCCGAAGACGCCAAGCAGCTCATGCTGAAATACAAATGGCCGGGAAACGTGAGGCAGCTGAAGAACATCACGGAGCAGATGTCCATCCTGTCAAAGGAAAGGGAGATTACGGGCGAGGCCCTCTCGCAGTTCATTCCGCAAGACATGGAGACCACACAGCTCGTGACGATAGGCGGCGGGAATGCCTCCGGCCAGCACTCTTATGAGAGCGAAAGAGACTTGCTCTATAAGATTCTGTATGAACTGAGAGGCAACGTGAGCGACCTGCGCCGCGAAGTGGGCGACCTGCGCAAGCAGCTCGACGAGGCAAGAGGGACAAACACCGTGAAGCAATTGGACACCTCGCACCGCAGTGTGCCGGCAATCATTCCGCAACAGAATGACGAGGCAGGCAAACCGCATATCGAAAGAATGGATCCGGTCGAACCGGCGGTGCAGGATGCCGTGGCGGAGGAAATTTCAGAACCCGAAAGCCTGAACCTCGAGAACATCAGCAGGCACATGCTCGAAAAGGCGCTCGAAAAGAACGGCGGAAACAGAAAGAAAGCCGCACAGGAACTCGGTATATCCGACCGCACGCTGTACAGAAGGATTAAGCAGTATGGGCTCGACAAATGACAGAAGTGTGATATCGCGGAGCGGGAAACAAGGCGCAAGCCGGGAAACGGGACGGAAACCGGAAACGAAAGTACTAAATAATGAACTTGAACGGAAACAATAACATAAGCAATATAATTTCATACATCCGCAACAGAAGTATAGGGAACGTTGTGGTGGCAATCCTCGCCATCGTTCTGTCTGCATGCAGCGTGTCGTATAAATTCAACGGCGCAAGCATAGACTATACCAAGACAAAAACAATACAGATTGCGGATTTCCCTATAAGGTCAAGCTATGTGTGGGGACCTATGGCAAGCATCTTCAACAACCAGCTCAAGGATGTTTTTGCCAACCATACAAGACTGAGTCAGGTGAAGCGCAACGGCGACCTGAAGGTGGAAGGCGAGATAACGCAGTATACACAGCGCAATAAGGCCGTCACCGCACAGGGCGAGTCTGCACAGGTGGAGCTGTCGATGACCGTAAACGTGAGATTCACCAACAACGTGAACCACAGCGAAGACTTCGAGCGGCAGTTCACTGCCACGACGACATACGACAGCCGTCAGTCACTCAACTCCGTACAGGAGGAATGTGTGACGCAGATGGTGAAGGACATCACCGACCAGATCTTCAATGCCACCGTGGCAAATTGGTAATACCAGAACATCAGCAAAATGTAATAACGTAACATCGGCAGACAAATGGATTTAGGGCATTTAATAAAACATCCGGAGCTTTTGGACAAGGAAACGCTGTACGACCTGCGTTCCCTCGTGGCTCTGTATCCCTATTATCAGACGGCACGCCTACTGATGCTGCAGAACCTGTATATACTGCACAGTCCGTCGTTTGACGAAGAACTGAGAAAGGCAGCGGTCTATCTCACCGACCGCAAGGTAATCTTCAAACTCGTTGAGGCTGCACATTACAAGCTGCGCAACCCTGAGAGCACCACGCAGAAGAAATATCATACAGGCAACGATGAAAACCGCACGATATCCCTTATCGACCAGTTCCTCGACACAATCCCCGAAGAGGAAAACGAGGCTGCCAATGCCGCTCCGAAGCGCAAGCCTACACCCGCAGACGCTGCCGTGGACTATGTATCCTTTCTGCTTGAGACGGAGAGCGAAGAGGAGAAAAAGGCGGAACAGCGCGAACCGCAGATGAAGGGACAGGACCTCATAGACAACTTCATAAACAACGAGGGAGGGAAAATCGAACTTACAGATGCACCCGACAGTCCGCCACAGATTCCCGACAGCAACAAAACGGAAGAAAAAGAGGGCGATGAGGGTGTCTTTACCGAGACTTTGGCGCGCATTTACATAAAACAAGGACAATATTCAAAGGCTTTGGAAATTATTAAGCGTTTAAATTTGAATTATCCAAAAAAAAATGTTTACTTTGCAGACCAAATTCGTTTCTTGGAGAAATTAATAATAAACAATAAATACAAATAACTTAAAGAAAATGTACACATTATTCTTAATTCTTATCATCCTGGCAGCTGTGCTGATGATCGGTATCGTGCTGATTCAGGAGTCTAAGGGAGGTGGTTTGGCATCAAACTTCTCTTCTTCAAACCAGATTATGGGTGTGCGCAAGACTACAGACTTCATCGAGAAGGCTACATGGGGTCTTGCTATTGCAATGGTTGTCCTCAGCGTTTTTTGTGCTTATACCGCTCCTGACGCAGGTTCGCAGAGCGTAATGGAGAATGCTACAGAGGCTCCTCAGACCAACCCGAACAATCTGCCTGGTTTCGGTGCAGGACAGAAGGCTGCCCCAGCTGCTCAGAAGGCTGCTCCAGCTGCTCAGAAGGCTGCCCCAGCTCAGCAGGCTGCTCCAGCTCAGCAAGCTGTTCCAGGACAGGCTCCAGCTGTAAGAAATTAAAAAGTTGCAAAAAAAATACGTGATTTATTTGGCGGTTTCAAATAAATCACGTACCTTTGCACTCGCTTTAAAACAGTAAGCATTTACATGGTGCCCGTAGTTCAGTTGGTTAGAGCGTCAGATTGTGGTTCTGAATGTCGTGGGTTCGAGTCCCACCGGGCACCCAAAAGAGGAAAGCAGCAATGCTTTCCTTTTTTTGTTTATTGAAATTCCGGATATCCTGGAATCTCTAAGACCCCTTTTATATTTCCTGGAACTTATGGCTTTTCGTGTAATTATAAAAAAAGGAGCCGTTCGGCTCCCGATTTTCTTAATCATTAATTCAATCAATGAATCTCTTTGTTATTCCGCCGTATTCTTCTATGCGGCGGTCGCGCAAGAATGGCCACCAGCGGCGGACCTGCTCACTATGGCCAAGGTCGATGTCGAGAATGAGGCTTTCTTCCTCGTTGTCGGAAGCCTGATAGAACAGCTCACCCTGCGGACCGGCAACAAAACTGCTGCCCCAGAACTTGATACCGTTGGTCTGTCCGGACGGGTCCGGTTCAAGACCTACGCGGTTTACGGTCACTACAGGCAGACCGTTTGCCACGGCATGACCGCGCTGCACTGTGGTCCAGGCCGTGCGCTGGCGCTGCTGCTCCTCTGGGGTGTCCGTGGACTCATAGCCGATGGCTGTGGGGTAGATGAGCATTTCGGCGCCCTGGAGCGCCATAAGGCGTGCTGCCTCTGGATACCACTGGTCCCAGCAGACGAGTACTCCGAGCTTGCCTACAGAGGTCTGTATCGGGTGGAAGCCTAAGTCGCCTGGCGTGAAATAGAACTTCTCATAGTAGGCAGGGTCATCGGGGATGTGCATCTTGCGGTATTTGCCGGCTATCGTTCCGTCTTTCTCTATCACTACGGCTGTGTTATAGTAAAGACCAGGCGCACGTTTCTCGAAGAGAGATATGACCATTACCACGCCGAGCTTCTTTGCCAAGGCACCATAGAAGTCTGTTGAAGGCCCTGGAATCGGTTCTGCAAGGTCAAAGTTGTTCACATCCTCCACCTGGCAGAAATAAAGGGAGTTGTGAAGCTCGGAGAGGATAATCAGTTCTGCGCCACGACGGGCAAGGTCTGTCACTTCTTCCTCAATGGCCTTGATATTTGACGCCATGTCGGAAGTCTTGCTTTGTTGGAGGATTCCTATTCTTAGTTCGCTCATTGGATTTTTGTTTTTAAAAGGGATTGTTATTATGGGGCTGGATATTCCAGACGTTCTTGATATTCCTGTTGATCTTGTATTTTCTGTTAATCTGCTCCTTTTTGTTATATATGTTTGCTCTGTTCGTTATGGCATTCTGGAATCTGCATTGAGCAGCAATGAAGAGAACCGTGTTGCCTTACGACGATACAGCTGTCTATGCCTATCATCTCCCTGTCGGGGAAAGCCTGCTGGATGATTCGACGGGCTTCCTCGTCGTTCTCCGGCTGATTGTATGTGGGGTATATCACCGCATCGTTTATGACGATGAAGTTGGCGTAGGTGGCAGGCAGACGTTCGCCGTCGAAACACATGGCGTCTGGCACAGGCAGTCTCAGCAGACGGTATGGCTTCCCGTCGGCGGTCTTGAAGGTCTTCAGCTGTTCCTCCATCATGTGAAGACCTCTGTATTGCTCGTCGGCAGGGTCGTCGCAGCCCACGTATACGAGCGTGTCGTCGGGGGCAGTCCTTACGAGCGTGTCGATGTGTCCGTCGGTATCGTCTCCGATAAGCTCTCCGTAGTCAATCCACACAATACGGTCGGCATGAAGATAATCCTTCAGTTTCAGTTCAATCTCTTCTTGCGTAAGCGGCTGGTTGCGGTTGGGGGCAAGCAGACAGCATGAAGTGGTGAATACCGTGCCCTTGCCGTCGCTCTCTACAGAACCGCCTTCGAGAACGAAATCATTCAAGTCGATGTAATTGCCCTTGATTATTCCATTGTCATGCAGGCTGCGGTTTATTCTTGTGTCGAGGTCGGCCTGGAATTTCTCTCCCCAACCGTTGAATCTGAAATCAAGGAGTGTCAGACCGTCTTTCCCATCCTGGCTGAGACTGTCTTTTTCCTTCAGGGATATGAAGCCGTGGTCGCGTGCCCAAGTATCGTTTGTGGGGCATTGGTGTATTGTAACTCTTGCCATCTGACCGGCCGTAAGCTTGCACTCAAGGAGTTTCTTCACGTTTTCCGGATGCGGCGTTACGACGATAAGCCCTTCGTGCTTTGTTATAGCGTTAGCCATTTCCACATAGGTCTTGTTTATTTCGTCGAGATATTCGTTCCAGTCGGTGTCCGCGTGGGGCCATGTCAGCTGAATGGCACTTTGTCTTTCCCATTCCGCAGGAAAATACAGGTTGTTCATATTTGTATTGTCTTTTCTTGTTTTTTTGCAAAGGTAGTGCAAATCGAGAGGAGAACGAAATAAATTCATTTATTTCTTATCCCGAGACGCCGCCTACTTTATTAAAAGGTAGTGCAAATCGAGAGGAGAATGAAATAAATTCATTTATTTCTTATCCCGAGATGCCGCCTATCTTATTAAAAGGTAGTGCAAATCGAGGTGAGAACGAAATATAACCAATAGATTTTGAATGTAATAGCAAGATGGTTGTATATTAGCAATATTTATTAGGGTGGAGGGGGATATACCTTGTATGAAATCATCAAATATTCGCTTGGCTATAATAATATTTTATTTAAATACACCCTATTCTCAGTAGAATTTAGTAGTTTTGCAATGAACTGGAAACAAAAGGCTGTGCCATTCCATCATTTCACATAGATGCTTTCATTCTAAAGACTACATTGATGGCGGAGTGGACAACAGAAAAGGAGTTTGACCGCCTAAGTACCGCCTAAGTACCGCCTAAGTACCGCCCAAGTACCGCCCAAGTAGAAAAATTATTGGCAGTAATGAACGATGATTATGTTGATGTTTCTGAGATGATGAAACTATGTTCAATAGTCAGACGTAAAACAATGCATGATAGTTATATCGCTCCTGCACTGGCAGATGGCAGTATTGAACGGAAATATCCAGAACAGCCCAATCATCCAAAACAGATGTACCGTCTAACGGAGAAAGCAAAGAATTGGAAGAAATTAGATGTTTTTGACTTAAAATGACAATTATGTTGAATAATCGCACTTGGCTTGCCTTTGCCAACAGAAAAAAGGTTAGACATGCTGATGCAATCCATTGTCTTGGATTCATCAATTGGAGAATGGGAAGAGCACGTTTTTCTATTGGAGATATTGTGTATATTTGTGATAGTGTGAAGTATTTTATTTGACTATCAACGATTTGTAGTAAA
>USSF01000070.1 GCA_900557405.1 uncultured Prevotella sp. | reverse complement strand
CATTCTTCATTCTTCATTCTTCATTCTTCATTCTTCATTCTTCATTCTTCATTCTAAAGGTATTCCATCAAGACATCCCATACGGCGATGATATGGCAGATGCTGCCGGCGAGGACGAAGAAATGAAAGACGCTGTGCATGTATTTCCGCTTGTTGAGGCTGTAGAACACGGCCCCCGTGATATAGCAGACGCCCTCGGCGATAATCCACGAAACGGCAGTCGCACCAACACTGTCGATCAGCGGCTTGAAGGCCACGAGGATGCTCAGCCCCATAGCCACGAAGCAGCTGGTCTCCAGATTGCTGTGGTCCTTGAGCCGGCGGAAACTCATCACCGTGCCCACTATGGCACACGTCCAGATGAACACGAACAGTCCCCATCCCCATCCGCCGTGCTGCCGCAGTGCCACGAGAGTCAGCGGCGAGTAGCTGCCGGCGATGTGCCAGTATATTGCGGCGTGGTCCCACTTGCGCAGACGCTCCTTCCACACGCTGCGCGCGCTTAGGGCGTGGTATACCGTGGAGGCGATATACGAGCACAGCATTCCGAACAGATAGAGCGATACGCCGGCCGTGGCCCATGCATTCTTGTGACCGATGCAGAATATGAGGAAGGCGATGCCCACGCCGACACCCATCACGATGCCGCCGAAGTGCGACCAGGAATTCCAAAGCTCCTCCTTGTGGGAGAAATGTATTTTCATTTTCATGATTGTCTGTTTCTTTTTATTATAAGGTGAATAATGTGTCGCAAATCTTATGCAAAGATAATGCAAATCGAATGCAAAGATAATGCAAATCGAATGCAGAACAACAAGCTTGCTTGGTTGTTATGCTGAGATGCAGCTTATCTTATGCAAAGATACGCTATTTTATATCCGTGGGCAAAGTATTCCATATTTTAATTTGTTCTATCCGGCCATTTCTTTAGTCTTGAAGCGAAGCTCCGCCGGTCGTCTCACTGCAGTGAAAAATGTATCTCACTATAGTGAAAAATATCTCCCACTATAGTGAAAAATAATTCTCACTGCAGTGAGACGACCAAAGAAGCGCTGTTTCATGGCATGATGAGCGCTGCTTCATGGCCGGAGAAGCATTGTTTCGTAACTCGTAAAGCCCTCTGACGGAGTGTAATCTATCAGTCGAATTTGTAAACGTTTACGTAGTTTTTTTAGCTTAAAATGCAAAAATATTTGTCTTATATCAAGTATTGCAATACCTTTGCAACATCAAAACACTGATTTTCAGAATTACATGCTACATTAATACTAACAGCTAAGACATTCAAAAATGATGGAAAGGACTTCGACGTGGTGTCGAGGTCCTTTTCGCATTTATCCGTTTCCCCGTCTGACCCTGTCTCGTCAACCCGTCTGCTTCTTATAGGATATTATCAGAAGTTGACGAGTAGACAAGTTGACGAGGAGAGCAGCCATATTTATCAAGGTTATGTCCAAATCAGAAACTTGAATTAATAATAATGTATAATAAGAGGTATGGACGGAAATATTTTCCGTTGCGGGGCGGCATTATTGCCAAATAATTACTAATTTTGCAGGGAATCTGACAAAAGAAAAATCAAAAGATCTATGAAATCTATAATAACCCGAAAGACTATAAGAAAATATTCCGACAAACCGGTGAGTGACGAACTGCTCGACCGTATGCTCGCCGAGGCGATGCGCACGCAGACGATGGGGAACCTGCAGCTCTACAGCGTCATCGTGACCCGTTCCGACGAGATGAAGCGCAAGCTCGCTCCGGCGCATTTCAACCAGCCTATGGTGACGGAGGCGCCGGTGGTGCTCACCGTTTGTGCCGATTTCAACCGCACCACCAAATGGGCGGAATGCCGCAAGGCGCATCCCGGATACGACAACATCCTCTCATTTCTGAATGCCGCCACCGACGCGCTGCTCTATACGCAGACTTTCTGCAACCTCGCCGACGAGGAAGGACTGGGCTATTGCTATCTCGGCACCACGGTGTATAACCCGCAGATGATCATCGACACGCTGCAGCTGCCAAGGCTCGTCATGCCCGTGGCCACCATCACGCTGGGCTGGCCCGACGAGAATCCTCCGCTCACCGACCGCCTGCCCCTGCGCAGCATCGTGCACAGCGAGACGTATACCGACTATACTCCGCAGACAATCGATGAATATTACGCTCCGAAGGAGAACCTGCCCGAAAACCAGGAGTTCCTCAAGATAAACAACAAGGAGACGCTCGCACAGATCTTTACCGACATCCGCTATACCCGCGAGGCCAACGAAGCCATGTCTGCCACAATGCTCGAGGCATTGAGGAAACAGGGGTTCATGGATTGATAAGAAATTCAGGAATTCTTTTAATTATGAATTGTGCATTATGATTATGCACATTATAAACTAACCATTTCAAACTATGATAACCTTTATCGTCAGCTTCATAGCCCTGATACTTGGCTATGTGATTTACGGTAAGTTCGTTGCCGGAGTGTTCCAGCCGGACAACCGCCAGACGCCAGCCGTAGTGAAGAACGACGGTATCGACTATGTGCCGATGCCAAACTGGAAAGTCTTTATGGTGCAGTTCCTCAACATCGCCGGAACGGGACCCATCTTCGGAGCTATCATGGGAGCCAAGTTCGGGCCGTCGGCATACCTATGGATTATCTTCGGATGTATCTTCGCCGGCGCCGTACACGACTACCTCTCCGGTATGCTCTCCATCCGCAACGGCGGAAGCGACCTGCCGCAGCTCATCGGCAAATATCTCGGCATCGTGCCGCGCAACATCATGCTCGTGTTCAGCATCGTGCTGCTGCTCATGGTGGGCACGGTGTTCGTATACAGTCCGGCGGAGATTCTCGGCCATATCTGCGGCACCAACCTCATGTGGATAATCATCATCTTCGTGTATTATGTCATCGCCACGATGCTGCCTATCGACAAGATAATCGGCAAGGTATACCCGATATTCTCCGTTTCGCTGCTCTTCATGGCCGTGGCGCTGATTGTGGCGCTGGTGGTCAAGATGCCGGTTCTGCCGGAACTGTGGGACGGACTCGGCAATATGGCGAAGGAGCATGACGCATCGTTTACCGACAATATCTTCCCATGCCTCTTCATCACCATCGCCTGCGGTGCGATAAGCGGCTTCCATGCCACGCAGAGTCCGCTGATGGCGCGCTGCCTGAAGAGCGAGAACCTCGGTCGCCCGATATTCTATGGCGCAATGATAACCGAGGGCCTTGTGGCTCTGGTTTGGGCCACGGTGGCAATGTGGTTCTTCTATGATGCCCCCACGCCAGGTTATGACCAGATAGCCGGCACTAACGGATTCCATACGTCGGCGCCGATGGTGGTTTCGCTCGTATGCAAGGACTGGCTCGGTCTTGCCGGCGGCGTGCTTGCCATGCTGGGAGTGGTGGCTGCTCCGATCACGAGCGGCGACACGGCGTTCCGTTCCGCCCGTCTCATCATCGCTTCGGCGGTGAAGCTGAACCAGAAGCCCAAGCGCAACCGCCTGTATATCTGCATACCGCTCTTTGCCGCCTCGATAGCTCTGCTCATCTGGCAGACAAGCAATGCCGATGGCTTCAACGTGATATGGCAGTATTTCGGATGGTCAAACCAGACGCTCTCCGTGTTCACACTGTGGGCTATAACGGTATATCTCGTCAGGAAGAGCAAGCCTTATGTCATCACGCTCATCCCGGCGCTCCTTATGACAGCCGTCTGCAGCACCTATCTCTTCATCTCCAAGCAGGCGTTCGGCTTGCCGGAGACTGTGGCTTATGCGCTGGGCGGTGTGGTCACGGTGGTGGCTTTGGTATGGTTTGTCGTGTGGCTCACGAAGTGTGGCGACCGGCAGCGCGGGATTGGCAAGGCATCGGATGATTGACCGCTGATTAAGGGAAATTTAATTTTAATAGCATTATGATGGGCAATACGAAACGTCAGCTCTGCGGGGTGTCGCGTCTCGTGTTGCCCTTTTTGTGTGGCGTCGTATCGGCGTATTATGTGCCGGTGGAGTGTGGCGTAGTGTGGCTTGTGCTGCTCGCCTTGGTGTCGGCAGTCCTGTCTTTCGTCCTTTGGCGGAACAGGGTCGTGTCGGGCCTCTCGCTGTGTCTTGCTGCCTTCCTCATGGGGTCGGCAAGGATGTCGGCGGAGCTGCATGAGGAGGCTGTAATCCCTTTCTCCGAAGATACGGGATATACAGCCGTGACGCTTGACGATGCCGCGATGAAGGGGAAGACGCTGCGCGTGGATGCCGTGGTGGTGGAGGTGGATGGCGCCGCCATCAAGCCGTTCAAGATAAAGCTGACGGTGCTGCCCACGGACTCGATGGAGATAAAATGCGGAATGGCGGTGCATTGCCGCGGCACGCTGCTGCGGCCGGAAAACTATCCGGGCTCCACGTTCAACTATGAGCGCTATATGCAGGTGCATGGCTTCATGGCGCAGTCGTTTGTTTATGGCGGCAGAGTGAGCAGTGCGTCGGTCAGCCGCCGGCAGTTGCCCCTTTGGGCGAGGCTCGGGATAGGCATGTCGGCGGTTCGCGGCAGACTCGCTTCGGTGTTCAGGGAGTCGGGGATGGAAGACGACAACCTCGCCGTGGTTTACGCCATGGCGCTCGGCGACAAGAGTCTGCTTCATCGGGATTTGCGTGATGCCTATTCCGTGGCGGGCACATCGCATGTGCTTGCTCTCTCCGGACTGCATCTTGGAATCATCTATTCATTGTTGCTGCTTCTGCTTTGGCGTGGCAACAGACTGTGGTGGTGGCGCTTCGTGGTGCAGCTGCTTGTCCTTGCAGCCGTATGGACGTATGTCATGCTTGTGGGGATGCCCGTTTCGGCGGTGCGTTCGGCATTGATGATAAGCGTTGGTGCGTTGGTCATTGTGTCGGGCAGGGTGGGGCAGTCGTTCGTCAGCCTGTCGGTCGCAGCCCTCGTGGTGGTGATTGCCAGTCCGATGAGCGTTTTCGATCTGGGCTTCCAGATGTCGTTCATCGCCGTGGCATCGATATTGATAGCTGCCGAACCGCTCTATCTGAGCCTTGTTCCGGCGTGGATGAAGCGCAGTGCGGCGGGCCGTTGGATGGGGCGGATGTTGTCTGTGTCGGTAGTGGCACAGGCTGGCGTTGCTCCGCTCACGGCATATTGCTTCGGCAGGTTCTCGTGTTATTTCCTCCTTGCCAATGTCATTGCGGTGCCGTTGGCCACGCTGCTGCTCTATCTGGCGCTCGGCGTGGCACTTGGTTCAGGACTGCCGGTGGTGGGGCAAGTGCTTGTGTATTGTCTCGACAGCGTGTCGCAGTTGCTCAATGACGGCGTGTCCGTGCTCTCTGTCCTGCCTGGGGCGAGCGTGGAGAATATACGGATGTCGGCTTTGCAGACGGTGTTGGTCTATGCGTTGATGGTGGTGGTTTATGTTCTTGTGAGGTTTGTTTCGCGCCGTAGGGTCAGGGTCTCTGCCAAATACAGTTATCCCGATGTGGAAGAGGGGGAATAACGGTTGCCGGTATCGTGCGGCGGACCGTATTCCGTACTTACGCCATTCCGTTGAATACCGTGAGCTTTTTCTTCAGATATTCCTTGAAGCCCTCGTCGCCCTTCACTTCGATGTCGTCGAAAAGACCGAGCACGAATCTGCCCACACCGATATAGCTGCATACGTCGAGTTGCAGGCTCCAGTGGTTTTTGTCGAGCTGCTTCACGTGGGTTGCCGCCTTCGGGTACTCCTCCGCAAGGATGTTGTATGAGAGCTGGCCGAGCACCATGTCTATTGTCATGGTCTTGTTGCCGCTGAAGAGGAATGCGTCGGTGAACATCTGCATGTGTTTGTCCTTGAAGCTCCATGTGTCGGCGAGCGGCTCCACGTCGTCCATGCGCACCACCTTGAAGGTCTTGTTAAGCCCCGAAGCCGGTTCGAAGCATCTCACTTCCCTGTTGCCGTCCATTAGCATGAAAGGTTCCACAAGCCGGTCTCGCTTCGTGTTGCTGTGGGGGGATGAATATCCGCGGAGCACCACCTGACGCTCGTATTTGATGGCTTCGTGCAATGCGCTGATGTTGTGTGCCGCCTTCTCGCTTACGGTGTCGTCGGCGAGGATGTCGAAGTCGTAGAACTTGTCGATTTTTCTCTTTATCGTCTCGATCACGGCGTTGGTCCTCTCCGCCTTGTCGAGCATGCGCCTGATGATGATGGCCTCTTCTTCGGTGAACGAGATGCGCTCTATGAGTCGTCCGAAGAAGGGCGACGAGCGGTCGATGCTCCAGCATCTGCCGTGCTTCTCCATCCTGAATCCCGCTTCCTTGAGGAATTCAAGATAGTAATATAGGTTTCTCCTCGACATTTCGAGCTTGTCGCAGATTTGTTCTACAGAGTAGCTGTGGTTCTCCGTGAGCAGCATGATGAGCTGCAGTTCCTTATCGAGTTTGTCGTGTCGCATCTTCTGTTTTGCTTGTTGTTGTTATTACTTTGCAAATATAGTGATTTTATTTCTTTTCCCGCTATTGTGTTTATGGTTTTATATCGAAAAAGGGGAAAGCCGGATTGGCCTTCCCCCCTTTCTGATGATATTAATACTGTTGTTATCAGATAGCAGTGATCTGTCTTTTTCAGTCATTAGTCTGTTCTTGTCCAGGCATAAGCCTGTTCTTGTCCAGACTTTATTCGGTAACCGGTTACTTGATGATAACCTTGGCGTTCTGCTTGTTGCCCTGAGCGTCAGTAGCAACTACGATGAAGAGGCCCTTGCCCATCTGTGATGTGCTTACGGTAGAACCGTTCACCTTTGCTACGTTGCTTCCGTTTGCGGCGTAAACGCTGATGCTTGTTGCGCCCTCAGCCTTGATGAAGCCGTTGCCCGGGAGGATTCTCATGCTGTTGCCGTTGGCTGCAGTTGCAGTCTCGATGCCCGAAGGAGTAGAAACAACAACCTGGCATACTACTGTGATGTTGCCGGCAGTGACGTTGATGTCGGCAGCGCCGTCAGCCTTGGCAATAAGAGTGAACTTGGCTGTGCCGTCCTTGCTCTCTGTAGCAGAAACTTCCACGATAGCAGGAGCGGAAGAAGTGGCAGAGATGGCAGTCTTGTCGTTTCCGAATGACTGAGCCTCGATTTCAGCCGTAGCGTCCTTCTCCATTGTGATGTAGCTGTCAGAGAGTACGAGAGCCTTCACGTCGTTCTCGAAGAAGAGTACAGGGAATGTAGCTCCGCTCTCCTTCCAAGGAGTGGCGGCCTCAGTTCCGAATCCGTAACCCAAGCCTGTGAGGGCATCCTTTGTGATGTCAGTCTCGGCAACGTCCTTGCCTTCCACGCTTTTTGCGTCGGCAGAAGTCACTGTAGCACCCTTCACCGTAGTGGTGTTGACAGCCCAGTTGTCAGAGAGACGAGCCTCGGTTCTTGGAGTTTCGTTCTCCTCGTAGTATTCGTTTGCGATGGTGTAGCCCACGATGCGGTGTACAGTCTTGTCCTCTGTAGTTCCCTCGCCGTCGCCAGCTTCGTCGTCGGTGGCAGTTTCCTCGGCGATGATTTCGCCCTTCACGATATTGTTCTTCACGATTGGAGTAGTACTTCCAGACCAGTCAGCATCGAGCGAACCGATGATTCCGGCAGCTGCGAATCCAGTCCAGTTAGGCATTGTAGCCTTTACAGTTCCGTCGAAGATACACTTGTCAACTGTGGCAGCATTGCTGTTACCCATGATACCGCCCACTGTGTTCTCTGCTGTAAGCTTACCGTTGAAGCGTGAGTTCTTTACGGTAGACTGCATTGCTGCACCCACGATACCGCCCACTGTCCTTGCAGCGGTGATGTCAGTATTCTTCACGGCAGCAGCCTCTACTACAGTGCTTGTGCGGATGTCGCCGATGATACCGCCCACGCTTCCTGCGTTTGGAGCGTTGATTTCGCCGTCGTTGAATGAAACCTCAGAGATGTTTGTCTCCAGTGCACCTTCACCTACGATACCTCCGATTGTGGCAGAAGCGTCGCCGGCAATTTCGGCGTCGTATACATGAACGTTGCTTACCGTTGACTTGATAGCCGAAGCAGCCAGAGTACCCACTGTGGAGTTGTTGTCTGTCAGCGTGATGTTAGGCTCGGCGATTACGAGGTTCTTCACCTCGGCATTCTCCTGCAGGTTGCCGAAGATACCGACGCTTGAGCTTGTGGTGTTGATGTTCAGGTTGGTGATGGCGTGGTTGTCGCCGTCGAACGAACCTGTGAAGTCAGCGATAGGCTCCCATGAAGCGCTGATGTTGTTGTAGGTGTCCATGTCAATGTTGTCCACCATCTTGTAGCTGGCTCCCGGTTCGGTGCTGATCTGCAGCATGTCGCCTGCACTTGCCACGAGGTATGGGTCTTCCTTCGTACCGGTTCCGCCCTTCTCGAACTTGGTGAGAGGGAGCTTGAAGAACTCGTAGGTGTACGACTTGTTGTCGTCGTCGCTGTATGCTGTGTAGAGCTCGTTGCCGTTAGCGCCCGAGTCGAAGCATCCCATAGACATGATTCTGCCCTTCTCGCCGTTTTCGAATGAGTGGAGGATGTTGCCGTCCTCGTCACCTACCATATATACATTGTCGAGCTTGCTCGAACCGTTCTGCTTCACCTTTGCCTGGAAGAAGAACTCCAGCTTGTCGTTGGTGTTGAAAAGATATGGGTTGGTGTATGCGTCGGAGAGGGTGAGGCTGAAGTTCTCAGCGTCCTGGCCGAGGTTGAACTTGGTGAAGTGGTCGAACTTCAGATCCTTGTCGAGCCACATGATTTTGGCGATTACGTTGCCGTCGTTGTCCACGTCGCCCGTGCTTACCTTCACGATATACTTGTAGTCATCAGCCTTTCCGTAGCGGTTCAATACGGTGCTTATGGTGTTGTCCTCGATAACGGCACGCATGATCTTGGTGTCGGTGAGCGAAGGCAGGTTCACGATCTTGATCTGCTGCTGCTCCTCGTCGTCGTCAACAAACTGCATGAAAGCCATCTGCTTCTCTGCTCCGGGGATGTCGCTGAGGTTGAACCATGTCTTGTATACACCGTCGCAGATAGTGTTGATTTCCTTACCCTCGCTGTTGTATGTGACGAAGGAATAGCGGAAATCGTCCACCTTTGTTGTCATGTCCACGTATGCGATGACGTAAGAGAGCTTGCCGTCGTTTGTGAACTTGTTTCTTGTGATGCTCCATTCGCTCAGTTTGCCGAACTGTGCCATGCGGTAGTCGGTGTCCGGGGCGGCTGGTATCGGAATGTCGAGGTCGTCCACGAGAGTGTAATTCTTGTCGTATGACTTGATTATCACGCTGTTGTCCTTGGTCGGGATGAAATATTGTGTGGTTTCGTCTATTTCGCCCGAGTCATAAATCTTGGAGTAGTGAGAGATAACGTAATATGGATCGCCGTCCACATTATATATAGTCATAGGGGTCTCGTCGTTGCCGTAGTATGTATAGTCGTTGTCTATGGCGAACTCCTTCTCCATCGTAGGCTCGCTGCTTCCGTAAGAAGCCGGCTTGTAGATGTTGATGTGTGCCATGCTCGTCTTGTATGGCGAACCGTCAGGATAAGTCTTGTCAGGCACTTCCTCGAACTTGGAGTTGGTGAGCACGAAGCGCTGGTATTTCGTCCATGCGTTCTTCACGATGTTGAGGAACACTCCGGCACCCTCATACTCTGTAGCCTTTGTGCCGTCGAGGTGGTAAACGTGTGTATGGTATGTGTCCTGATAGTTGTTCTCTGCGTTGCCCACTTCGTGCAACTCCACGAGAAGCTCGGAATCCTTGTCGTTCAGGTCGAAGAATTTCTTCGTGATCGTTCCATAAGGGGTAATCATGTTGACGGACATGTCCTCGGGCACGTCCACGGTGATGGTTCCGGCCAGCTCATGGTTGTTGTTGTAGATGGTGATTTCCGACTTCGTGATGTATGAGTTGAACAGGTCATCACGTTTGGTGTTCTTCTGCGTGTAATACCAGATGTTGCCCTCTTCGTCGCTGAGGAACTGCACCAAGTTACCCTTTATCTGGGCTATAGGGTCGGCAAGAGTGGTTCCGGCTTTGGGGGCCATGGCGTTCTTGAATCCCACTGCGTTCACCTTCGGTGCGCCGTGTCTTTTCTGTTTCAGACTTCTGAAGAGTTCAGTCGCTTTAGTGTTCTTACTTGTCGTAATGACGTCCGCTGCATTTGCTGCGCTGCAATAAATGCTTCCAGCCACCATCAGCGGTAGACCGTAGAGAAAAACTTTTTTCATTCGCAAATAATTTTTTTGTTAACCTTAATTCCGCAACACTATAGTTTAACATTATTTATAAGTGCCTGAGCAA
>USSF01000069.1 GCA_900557405.1 uncultured Prevotella sp. | reverse complement strand
ACTTAATTTATTGAGAGTCAAATATTTGCTATTATTCCTCTACAGCAGCCTGCGCAGCTGCCAGACGTGCGATTGGCACGCGGAACGGAGAGCAGCTGACGTAGTTGAGACCTACCTTGTGGCAGAACTTTACTGACGACGGCTCACCGCCGTGCTCACCGCAGATACCGCAAGTGAGGTCTGGACGGGTCTTTCGTCCATTCTCAACAGCCATCTCAATCAGCTGGCCGACACCTGTCTGGTCGAGAACCTGGAATGGGTCTACCTTCAGAATCTTCTTGTCCAAATATACAGGCAGGAAGCTTGCGATGTCGTCGCGACTGTAACCGAATGTCATCTGTGTCAAGTCGTTGGTACCGAAGCTGAAGTACTCAGCCTTCTTGGCGATATAGCCTGCTGTGAGGGCAGCACGAGGAATCTCAATCATCGTACCTACCTTGAATGCTACTTCAACACCAGCCTCCTCGAATATCTTCTTGGCTGTAGAGCGGATTACCTCCTCCTGCATGTCAAACTCGTTCACGATACCAATCAGCGGAACCATGATTTCCGGCTTAGGATTATAACCTTCCTTCTTCAAGAGAACAGCAGCACCGAGGATAGCCTTTGTCTGCATCTCCGTGATTTCAGGATATGTATTGCCGAGACGGCAACCACGATGACCAAGCATTGGGTTATGCTCGCTCAAGCTGTCAACACGCTTCTGGATTTCAGCAACAGTGAGTCCCATCTCCTCAGCCATAGCCTGCTGACCGGCGAGATCGTGCGGTACAAACTCATGCAATGGTGGATCGAGCAAACGGATGTTTACAGGACATCCGTCCATAGCCTTGAGAATTCCATAGAAGTCCTTCAACTGATAAGGCAACAGTTTCTCAAGAGCCTTCTTGCGACCCTCAACCGTGTCCGAGAGAATCATCTCACGCATTGCCTTGATCTTCTCATTCTCAAAGAACATGTGCTCCGTACGACAAAGACCAATACCTACGGCACCGAAGTTGCGTGCAACCTGTGCATCGTGTGGAGTGTCGGCGTTTGTACGGACAACAAGTTTTGTATATTTGTCGCAAAGCTTCATCAGTTCTGCGAAATCTCCTGTCACCTCAGCCGGCTTTGTCTTAACCTCACCAGCATAAATTTCACCGGTAGAACCGTTCAGAGAGATGTAGTCGCCCTCTTTCAGAGTAACACCGTCAATCTCTACCGTTCTTGCCTTGTAGTCAACGTTCAGAGCGCCTGCACCTGATACGCAGCACTTACCCATACCACGTGCCACAACGGCAGCGTGTGAAGTCATACCGCCACGTGCTGTAACGATACCCTCGGCAGCAGCCATACCGGCAAGGTCCTCAGGACTTGTCTCGATACGGACCATCACTACACGGTGGCCGGCCTCATGCCACTTCTCTGCATCATCAGCAAAGAATACAATCTGACCGCAAGCAGCACCCGGTGATGCAGGGAGACCGCGTGTCAATACCTTAGCCTTCTTCTGTGCCTCCTTGTCAAATACAGGATGGAGCAGCTCGTCGAGCTTGTTAGGCTCGCAACGCTCAAGGGCTGTCTTCTCGTCAATCTCTCCCTCATGGAGCAGATCCATGGCTATCTTCACCATTGCAGTACCTGTACGCTTACCGTTACGTGTCTGCAGGAACCACAGCTTGCCTTCCTGTACAGTGAACTCCATATCCTGCATATCATGGTAGTGATGTTCGAGCTTGTTCTGCAGAGCATCGAGTTCTGCGAAAATCTCCGGCATAGCCTCTTCCATTGAAGGATATTTTGCAGCGCGCTCCTCTTCAGGAATCTGCTGCTGCTGAGCCCAGCGCTGTGAACCGAGTTTTGTAATCTGCTGTGGTGTGCGGATACCGGCAACCACGTCCTCGCCCTGTGCGTTTACGAGATACTCTCCGTTGAATACGTTCTCACCAGTAGCGGCGTCACGGCTGAAGCAAACACCCGTTGCAGATGTATCGCCCATGTTTCCGAATACCATTGCCATTACCGAAACGGCTGTTCCCCACTCTGCTGGGATTCCCTCCATCTTTCTATAGAGGATTGCACGCTCGTTCATCCAGCTGTCGAACACAGCACAGATAGCGCCCCAAAGCTGTTCCATTGGATCAGCCGGGAAATCCTTTCCTGTCCGCTCCTTGATGGCAACCTTGAAGAGTTCCACGAGCTGCTTCAACTCATCCACAGTCATCTCGTTGTCGAGAGTGATTCCGCGCTGTGCCTTAACCTTCTCTATGATAGCCTCAAACGGATCGATATCTTCCTTGTTTACAGGCTTCATGCCGAGCACCACGTCGCCATACATCTGTACGAAGCGACGGTAGCTATCGTATGCGAAACGCTCGTTGCCTGTCTTTTTTGCCAACCCCTTTACCACTTCGTCGTTAAGACCAAGGTTGAGGATTGTGTCCATCATTCCCGGCATTGATGCCCTTGCTCCAGAACGGACACTTACAAGAAGAGGATTCTCTATATCCCCAAACTTGCTGTTCATCAAGCCCTCTATGTGGTGTACAGAGGCGATTACATCGTCTCTCAAAAGATTTACTACTTCTTCCTTTCCTTTTTCAAAATACTCATTACATACGTCTGTCGTGATGGTGAATCCAGGAGGAACCGGCACTCCGATAAGGTTCATTTCCGCCAGGTTGGCACCCTTACCGCCGAGCAGGTTTCTCATGTCGGCCTTACCTTCAGCTTTACCATTTCCAAAGGTATAAACTCTTTTTTCGCTCATAGTCTAATCAAAAAATTACGTGTATTAACTTAGATTTTTGTACTGCAAAAATAATAAAAGTGGGGAAATGTCACAATCTTTTAAATTATTTCTTGACTTATATCTAAAAAAAAAAAGCAGAGCCCATGCTTTTGCTATGTCTACTATACAAATTTATATTATCCGAATAAATTTACAAGTTTCTTCTTAAATCCTGATATAAGGTGAGTTTTGCGATGAAGGACAAAAATAGTGACGCATAATGAAACCACCGTCAGGGCAAAGCCTACCATCCAATAGGCCATGCCATGCAGCACCTGCGACGAGAGATAGGACAACACGCCGAGGGGCAGCATGACAACCGCCAGCGCCACCACTCCATGCGACAATACGAAGCCGTATTTGAAATACGTATATGCTGTAAGCATGAAGAAATCAAACACCGCCGTAAGGAGCAGTGCATAGCCAGCGCCCTGCAGTCCGTAAGCGGTAAACATTACGCACACCAAGACAAATACAACCACAGCATACACTCCCTCAAGAAGCAGATAAGACCTGGAATCACTCCTTGCCAATGCGATATAAGACATCGGCAACTTCAGCGCCCTCATATAAAGAGCGAGTATGGTTACCTGCGTCATTGGTATAACGGCCATGAACTTACAGCTAAACAGCAACGGCACGATAACCGGCAGGAATATCATAAACGCCGTGAGCATAGGCGAAATGAGCAATAGCGAGATTTCTATCTGCTTGTTTACCACATCATTGAGTCCCTCCCTGTCATCATGAGCCACGGCGGAAAGGCGCGGGAAATAATCCGTCTCCATCGCCGAGAAGATCAATCCTCCATATACCATGGTGAGCATATATCCGGCATTGAACAGTCCCACGGTATCAAACGATCCCCTCAGATTCAGAAACTGTCGTATCATAAAATCCGCCCCGGTGCCGAACACGCCTGCCACGACAAACGCCATACCGAGTCGCATTATCCTATTGCCCCTCAGGAGAAAACGTTTTCTCAGCGAGATTCTCCATGGGAAACGCCTGCACGAATAGCGCAGCGTGAACACGAACTGCGACAGCGTGAGCAGGATGAACGACGGCACGATTCCTGCCGTCCCATAGAAATAGAACAGCGGAATGGACACGGCTATCGCAGCAAGCACATTGAATATTGAAATCCGAGCGAGCGGACCGAGCATCCTCGTGCCCTTCAATATCGAGAGTTCCCCGGTTATCACGGTCATCATTCCTACTACCGGGGCGAGGGCAACGAAACCAAGCCAATGACTGCCGTCCTCAAATATCAGCCAGCTCAGCAGTCGGCTGAACATCACACAGACCACCACCCCCACCAATGCCAACACCACACACAGCGACCTGACAAGCCTGATGTTCTCCTTCAGCCGCATGGACTCCCCCTCGGAGTCATAAGCCTCCGAAATACCCTTCACGCCGCTCATCGACATCCCCATCGAAGATGCCGTGGACAGGAGCGTTATGGCGGAATTATACAGCGAGACCAGTCCCATACCGGCCGGACCGAGGATAAGCGCAACGAACTTGTTGCGCACCAGCCCTATCAATATGTTCAGTCCCTGCACGCCGCCGAAAAGACCTGTATATTTCAGTGTATGCTTGTAGGTATTAGTATTGTCATTTTTCATATTCAAGAAATAAACGCTGATATTTCATATTTATTGCATCCGGAAACACAAAAAGTGAAATGCAGAACCATGTATTTTTATCCCCTTCATCTTTTGCCATTGAATATTTTTTCTTATTTTTGCATCATGCTTCAAGACAACAATACTAATATAAGGTTGGTCAGCTTCATCATAACCTGCCATGACCTGACCGGCAGCCAGATTGAAGAATGCATAAACAGCATTCTCGGTCTCTCCCTACGCACGGAGGAGAGGGAGATAATAGTCATCGACGACGGTTCCCGTCAGTGTCTGCTTTCAGACATCATGGACACTGCAGACAACATTATATATATAAGACAGCCCGAAAGCGGAACCGCTTCCGCCCGCAATCTCGGCATGCGCATCGCAACGGGCAGATACATACAGTTTGTCGACGGCAGCGACAAACTGATAAGCGAGGCTTACGACCACTGCATCGACCTGGCGAGATACGAGAATCCAGACATCGTGATATTCAACTCCGGAACTTCCGAAAAAGGCCGCAACGACTACGAGGGCGAAACGTCCACCGAGGGTGCGCAATACCTGCGCCACAACAAGTTGGAGGCAAGCCCCTGGGGATACCTCTTCGCCAAGCGTCTGCTCATCGACCTGAACTTCAACACCACGTCATACGCCGCCGAAGACGAGTTCACCACACTGCTCTTCCTCCGCGCCGAAAAGATTTTCAGCACGTCTGCCGTGGCTTATTTCGACCGCAGCAAGAAGCTGTCGGCAGTAGACCGCAGCGACAAGAAGGCCGTGATAAAGCGTCTCGACGATGCTGCAGCGATAATATGCCGTCTGCATGACCTATGCGACGCCATGCCTACAGAAGACAGACTCGCCCTGCAGCGCCGCGTGGCCGAGCTTACGATGAACTATATCATCAATACCATCCGCTGGACTCGTTCGGGCAAACAATTGACAATGAGGGTGGAAAACCTCGAGAAACTCGGTCTCTTCCCCCTACCCGACCGCAATTATTCCAAGAAATACATGCTCTTCAACAAGATGAGCCGCAGATCCATCGTAAGGAAAATTGTCTGCAAGATGTTGGGATAAAAGCAATGTTTTTCAATAGAAAAAACATCGCTTAGGTCTTGTATAATCAATACTCAAGCAACTGTGATGGCTTCGTGATGAACGTGGTGGAACCTATAGACTCAAGGAACTCCCTGTCGCGGAAGCCCCACAACACGCTGACGCACGGGATTCCCACGTTCTTCGCCGTATTGAAATCCACGTCGCTGTCGCCTATATAGACAGCCCCCTCCTTGTCCACTCCGAGCATGCGCATAGCCTCCAGCACTGTGTCGGGAGCCGGCTTCTTGCGGATATTCTCCCTTTCGCCGATAGCCACGCTGACGTATTCGCCGAAGAAATGCTTCACGAGTTCCTGCGTGGCATCATAGAACTTATTGCTAACCACGGCAATCTTCTTCCCCCTCGCCTTCAGTTCCTTCAGAAGTTCCATTATGCCTGGATACGGCTGCGTGGTGTCAAGCCCATGCTCCATGTAATGACTGCGGAATGTGGCGTAAGCCTCATCGAAACGCGGATTGCTGTCACCGCCCTCGATGGCACGCACCATGAGCAGACGGACACCGTTGCCCACGAATCGCCTCACGTCGTCGATGGAATGCTCCGGCAGTCCCACGCTGCGCAAAGCATAGTTCACACTTGCCGCCAGATCCCCCAGAGTGTCGAGCAGCGTACCGTCAAGATCGAAAATATAAGTGCTGTATTCTTTCATACCTACTGAATTAATAAATCGGTGCAAAAGTATCTATTTTATTTCAGAAACACGGAAATAATTTGCTGAAAGTATTCATTTATTGTAACTTTGCACCGTATTTCTGCTTGACAGACGCTGTCTGTAAGCCATATTAACCCCCGAACAAAACATTACGAATCAAAGACATGGCAAGAAAAAAGAAACCATTACCAATACTTGAGAACGTTACCATCACCGACTGCGCCGCCGAGGGAAAAGCCCTGGCAAGGGTGAATGACATGGTGGTATTCGTTCCGTTCTGCGTGCCCGGCGACGTTGTCGACCTGCAGGTCAGAAAGAAGAGACGCAGCTATTGTGAGGCTGAAGTAATACGGTTCATCAAGAAAAGCGAAGTGCGCGAAGAACCCTTCTGTCAGCATTTCGGCATCTGCGGCGGCTGCAAGTGGCAGACGCTGCCATACGAGAAGCAGCTGGAGATGAAACAGCAGCAGGTGTTCCAGCAGCTCACGAGAATCGGAAAGATAGCCCTGCCCGAGTTCTCGCCTATTCTCGGCTCGGTGAAGACCCGCGAATACCGCAACAAGCTGGAATTCGGATGTTCCAGCAAACGATGGATGACGAGGGAGGAAATAGCCACGGGCGAACCGGCTGGCGAGATGCGCGCCATAGGATTCCATATCACGGGGGCCTTCGACAAGATTCTGCCTATAGAGAAATGTCACCTCATGGACAACCTGCAGAACGAGATTCGCAACTCCATACGCGATTTCGCCATCAGCAGCGGCATGACGTTCTTCGACCTGCGCCAGCAGATTGGACTCCTGCGCGACGTGATGGTGCGCAATTCCAACACCGGCGAGTGGATGGTACTCGTGCAGTTCCATTATGACGAGGAGGGTGATGAGCAGCGGGCAATGGCGCTCATGCAGCATCTTGCCGACTCGTTCCCACAGATTACCTCACTGCTCTATGTTGACAACCAGAAATGCAACGACACGTTCGGCGATCTGGAAATAAGCGTATTCAAGGGCAACGACCACATCTTCGAGACCATGGAGGGACTGAAGTTCAAGGTTGGCCCCAAGAGCTTCTACCAGACGAACACCGACCAGGCTTACCACCTCTACTCCGTAGCCCGCGACTTCGCCAGCCTTTCCGGCGACGAGGTAGTGTACGACCTCTATACGGGAACGGGAACCATCGCCAATTTCGTAGCGAAGAAGGCGAAGAAGGTTGTCGGCATCGAATACGTACCCGAGGCCATCGAGGACGCAAAGGTGAATTCCGAAATCAACGGCATCAGCAACACCCTGTTCTATGCCGGCGACATGAAGGACATTCTCAATGATGAGTTCATCGCACAGCACGGCAGACCTGACGTCATCATCACCGACCCGCCACGCGCCGGAATGCACCAGGACGTGGTGGACACTATCCTGCGCGCCGAACCAAAGCGCATAGTTTACGTCAGCTGCAACCCAGCCACCCAGGCCCGCGACCTGCAGCTTCTCGATGCAAAATACAAGGTGACGGCCGTGCAGCCCGTTGACATGTTCCCCCACACGCCACACGTGGAGAACGTGGTGGCGCTGGAGTTGAAATAAAGACTATTGCTGTAATATCCACAGATATCCAGCTTCTTAAACCCCAATCGGTCATCAGGACATTTAATGACCGATTTGGGTTTAATTTGTTCCAAACAAACTTTTAGTGTTAAATTATTTTCATTATTCAGATAAATTGTTTAGCTTTGCAATGTTGATGGTTTCTCTTCAAAAGAGTTTGTACGATATATTGATTGATATTCCGCACTATCATTGATAATCTATAGGCAGCCACAAAGGATAACCCAAATGAATGAGATTACCCTGCATGATGCCAAGAAACTTTTACAAGAAGATTTCCAAGGGATTTGAATCTAACGTGATAGACATGACAGAACTAAACATTTTTGGACTGCATGACCCGATAGGAAACAAGGGACTACAGCCTTGCCGCGAGCTATTGAATATGGGGGGGGTAAATTCACTTCACCATACTCTGAATAAATCGTGTCGGATAATTCCGTTTAAAAGTCTACAAATACTTTTCATTTTATTGTCCAACTATAGGTTGAGATGCAGAGCTCCTGCGTCTTAGCCAAGGATTCGTTTGTATATAATTCAACAAAAGAATAACATAATCTTCAAAAAACAAAATGTGTATGAATTTACCGATATTTAATAACAAGTTGATGTTGGCTGTGGATGCTTCGAAAGATCATGGCAAAACTGAGAGCACAAAAATGCTGATAGACTTGTTGTACATAACGCTCGTGACAAAGCACCAAGGGTGGAAAGCAGAACTATATAATAGCCGCACGGACTCTTTCGCCCCATACTGCCTGACAAAGCAACGCAGCAATGACCTTTTCGTGGTTTTCTCTTATCACAACAAGAGGAAAATCGCAATTATTACAGGAGGTGATACATGGGAAACAAAACACCATCTTACTCATGTGGCAAAAAGTTGGCAAGAACTGCTTGTTTCCCATGATGTAAAAGTTAAGCCAATGGTGTTGCATGATTCATTGGAGATAGTGGTGGGCAGCTGCCACCAAAACAACGATGTCAATAAAAAGCTAAAAGAGATTGCCAATGAAAGCGGGTATGAAATGGTGGAAACAAGTCCTTACTATCAAGTACACAATGAGACTTCCATTCATTCTCAATTGCCACGTTTTGTATGGAAATATCTTTTTGCCAATCATTTGTTGGAAATCGTTTTGAGCCGTCTTTCGTGTGCTGGCATCATTTCTACATCTGCAATATTTGGCCGGACAGCAGGTTCGTTTTCTCAAGAAATGACACCTTTGGTATTTGCTATGATGGAAGACTTCAAGCAAGAAAAAGACGGTTTCGGATTTGAGGAACGCCAAAAGAACAATGCGGAACGTATGACAAAAGGGCTTATGTTTCATGGCAATGATGATTACATCCGTGTCTCTCTATCCTCCAAAAGAGCGGACACGATGCACACTACCACCTTGGGCCTGGAGTTCATCCATAACTCAGAGACGGGAGACATTGCGTGTATGTTGGAAGTGGTATGCGACAATTCTGACGAGCAATTGCCGGAATATCAGGAATTGGTGTCCTTGATATCCACTGAAGGCCCCTGGAGAGCCGTATCATGCAAGGACAGATACCTCATGCAGCTGTTCTTCCATAAGACCAAAGACTATCTGGATGCAGTGGTCAAGGCAAGGAAATTCTTGCAGGACAACACCTTAGCGTTTAAGAAAGCATTAAAAAAAGATATATTGTTTATCAATTAAAAAATTTTCACATTATGGAGAAAAAACGATATTGTTTTATAAAATTGTTGGTGCTTGCTGCTATTGCGATATGTAGCACAACCGCCATGTATGCTCAGTTCCAAGTGACAAGCCTTAAACTGTTGAAAGCAGGTGATAAAATTAGGATTTATCCGAAAAACAATGACGGAACAAGCAATTATGGCAACAACGATCTTGCCTTAGCTTGTTGTGGCGATGGAGAAGACCTGACTTCACGTAAAAAAGCTGGTTCTGGAGAAACCTGGACATTGGTTGATGCAGCAGAAAAGGGTTTTTATTATCTCAAGAATAACTTAGGTTATTATTGGGCACATCAAAACAATTCGCCTAAGATGTCATTGAAATGTACGAAAAGCCTAAATTCGGCAGTTAAGGTAACCCTTACTTGGGATTCCAGGCATGGAGGCGTTTGTTTTTGGAATAAAGAAGATTACAGAGGACTGAATAATTTAAATGGTGCTAATGATAGGTATAATTGGTATTCATTATTTTCATCTTATTATTACTATACAAATACAACTTTTGACGTTGCTAATCTTTCGTTAAAAGAAATCACAAAAAACGGGATTAATTATTTGCTGTATGATTATGATAAAACTGCAATAGTTTGGACAAACAATTATAGCGGTGATATTGTTATACCAAGCGAGGTTACCTATAATAACGATACTTATAAAGTAACTTCGTTAGGAGACTATTGTTTCTCAAAATGCAGAAGTTTGACGAGCGTTACACTGCCTGATGGGATAAAGTCATTAGGAGACTATTGTTTTAGTGGTTGTATTTAGAGCCTTATAACTAACCATAACTTACTATGACTAACTAACCATAAAGTCTTGATTTTCAATACTCTTTGATTTTTAA
>USSF01000068.1 GCA_900557405.1 uncultured Prevotella sp. | reverse complement strand
TTGCTCAGGCACTTATAAATAATGTTAAACTATAGTGTTGCGGAATTAAGGATCACATAAGAATAAGCTTAAACCTATATCATTTTATGGAAGAATATATAGTATCGGCAAGAAAATACCGTCCGATGTCGTTCGATTCCGTCGTGGGACAGTCGGCGCTCACCACCACGCTGAAGAACGCAGTGAAGAGCGGCAAGCTGGCACATGCCTACCTGTTCTGCGGTCCGCGCGGAGTGGGAAAGACTACGTGTGCGCGTATTTTCGCCAAAGCGATAAACTGCCAGAACCCTACAGCCGAGGGAGAGGCCTGCAACGAATGCGAGAGCTGCAAGGCATTCAACGAGCAGCGCTCTTATAACATATTCGAGCTCGACGCGGCGAGCAACAACTCCGTGGAGAACATCAAGACGCTGATGGAGCAGACGCGCATCCCGCCACAGGTGGGCAAATACAAGGTGTTCATCATCGACGAGGTACACATGCTCTCCACGGCTGCCTTCAACGCATTCCTCAAGACCCTTGAGGAGCCGCCTGCCCACGTGGTATTTATCCTCGCCACGACGGAGAAGCACAAGATTCTGCCCACCATCCTATCGCGCTGCCAGATTTACGACTTCGAGCGCATCACCGTGCCCGGCATCATAAACCACCTGAAGATGGTGGCGGAGAAAGAGGGAATAACGTATGAGGAGGAGGCGCTCAATGTGATTGCCGAGAAGGCCGACGGCGGTATGCGCGACGCCCTCTCCGTGTTCGACCAGGCGGCAAGCTTCTGCCAGGGCAACATCACATACCAGAAGGTTATCGAAGACCTCAACGTGCTCGACTCCGACAACTATTTCCGTATCGTGGACCTCTGCATGGAGAACAAGGTGGCAGACGTGATGGTACTGCTGAACAATGTGTTAGCCAAAGGATTCGACGGAGGAAACCTTATCGGCGGACTTGCCTCACACGTGCGCAATGTACTGATGGCCAAAGACAACCAGACCATTCCACTGCTGCAGGTAAGCGAATCGCAGGCGGAGAAATACAAGGCACAGGCGGCGAAATGCCCCACCAAGTTCCTGTATAAGGCACTGAAGATAATGAACGAATGCGACGTGAACTACCGCCAGAGCAGCAACAAGCGGCTGCTCGTGGAGCTTACCCTCATCCGCGTGGCACAGATCACGCAGCCCGACGATGACGACAGCGTCGCGGGGCGCAGCCCCAAGAGATTGAAAAGCCTGTTCAAGAAACTTATAGCATCAGCGCAGCAAAGGACGGCATCGCAGGTGGCCGCCGCTGCACCAGCCACACAGCAGGGCGGGCAGCCTGCCGTGCAGGGGGATGCTGCATCCGGAAATGCCCAGACAACCGGCCAGAGCGTCGCAGCAGACAATGCCGCAGCACAGACGCAAGAAGGCAGCAGCGTGCCGCAGCGTCCGCGCCCTGCCCCTGTCAAGCTCGGCAACATCGGCAAATCGTTTGCCAATCTGCGCAAGGGTCCCGAAAAGCCGGCATACGAAGTGGAGCCGGAGCTGAAATATACAGGACTGCATGAGCAGTTTGACGAAGACATGCTCCTGCTGCAGTGGCTCTCCATGTGCAGCCGTATGCCACAGCAGATGGCGAGCACGGCGGTAAGAATGAAGAACATCATGCCGAAGATTCTCGAATTCCCCGAGATTGAAGTGGTGGTGGACAACAAGATGCTGCTTGAGGACATACAGAAGATACAGAAGCGCATACGCAACACGCTTGTGCAGAAACTGCGCAACGACGACATCAAGCTCACCCTGCGCCTGGCACGCCAGGACGAGGTGAAGCATATCCTCTCATCACGCGAACTATATGACAAGCTATGTTCGCAGAATCCAGCCGTGAAGAAGCTCGGCGAGATATTCAAGCTGGAGTTTGCGTAAGAAGTTAACAAGTAGACGAGTTGACAAATTGCCAACTCGTCTACTTGTCTATTATATTATCGCCATCCCCATCTACTCACACTCCCTCCTCATGTCGTCGGGCCAGATGACTGATTGGGGTAAACAATCCGGCATCCGCGGAAAGCTGTGTTCCGCGCGCCGGAGTGACGGGTGTGGTCTATTTCTTCTCCAGCCAATACACCTGCTCGCTCTTTATCCGCGGAAGCTGGTATGACGAGCTGATGCTGATGCCTTTGGCTATGGTGGTCATGCTGCCGTCGGCCTTGTTGATGACATACACGTTGTATCTGCCCGGGGCGGGCACGATATGCTGCTCGCGGGCGTTGTGGGTGTAGATGATGTAGCCTACGGAGGGGTTGCCGAGGAGGTCGAAGGAGTCATCGCCGCCGTCGTTTGCCATCACGTACATCTTGGCTGCGTCGCCGAGGAACTTCCGGTCGGTCACGGGGATATTGGGCAGCGAACCGCCTGCCATCAGCACCGCCCAACCGTATGCAGGGTATTGCTGGGCGAAGAAGGTAACTGCCTTCTGCGGATATGCGTCCTTGTATTCGCGCACTGCCTTGTATGCCTCTCTGTAACCCGTCTTGCCCACCTTCATCTTGCGCATGAACTGGCGCGGAGCCATGTTCTTGCCGGCTGGCGGAGCCCAGAGTCCGTCGGTGTTATAATGCCAGTAGCGTATGTCGATGATATCCACGAGCTTTGACAGTTCGGGGTCGGCCAAGATGGAATCCTGTGCATCCTTGGTGCAGCTGAGGGCTATCATCGGGTGACGGCCGGTCTCACGTTCCCATTCGGCTATGGTCTGGAGCCAGAACCGTGTGAAGTGGAGCGGTCCGGTGTATTCCTCACTGATGAGTTGCACCACGTTCTCGTTGTCCTTCAGTTGGTCGAGACACATGCGTATGTAGCTTTTGTGGAGGGGTCGCAGGGCTGGGTCGGTCTCGTTATAGAACTGTTCCGCCATGAACACGCGCTTGTCGCCGGCGAAAGGCACAGGCTCGGGGAAACTCGTGTGGTTGACGTTGTTCACCGGTCGCCACGGGGCGTCCACCCAGTGGGCACCTGCCTCGATGATGTTGTGCTGGAAGTAGTTCTGGTTGAAGAGCAGCAGTCCGGCCTTAGCTCCGGCCTGTGCGAATTCGCGTTCGCGCTGCCAGTACCATTCGTTCGGTCTGGTCAGGTCGTAGAGGCTCAGTCCGTCCCATGCCCTGCCCTTGCCGCTGCGGGCGAATGGCTGCTCATAGAACGGGGCACTCACTTCGCCGTCGGCGCGCTTCACCCTCTCGTGGTCGATGCGGCGCAGATCGTACCAGAGTCCGTAGTGCTGGTCGAGCATACAGAAGCCGTTCTTCTTGAGATAGCTTGCCACGGAGTCTATGCGGTCTGTCCAGCCCATGCCCTCACGTCCCGGCACGAAGCGTGTGATGGCGGGTTTGGCTCCCTTGGCTATGAAATTGTCTTTCGTCCTGCCGTTCCACCAGGGGATGGCGTAGCGGTTGCCCACGATGAGGCGGCCGTTGTGGGTGATATGTCCATCGGTAATGGCGTAGCTGCCGGTGTTCTCTGTGTCTTGCTTATTCGTTGCGGTGGCGTTTTTGATGGACTTCGATTTGATGTCGTCGATGTCTTTCAGTCCGCTTGCCGCCAGACTGGCAGTGTATGGTATTGAGTCCATCCACATCTCGATGGTGACGCGCGGTGTGGTGACGGATTCCATGGCGAGCTTCTGCGCCACTTCGATAGTGGGACTGCTCGATGCCGAGATGTTCCTGTTATATACGTAGCCGTTGTTAGCCCGGTCGCCAAGACGGTCGTGCAGCTGCGAGTAGAAGAGGCTGCGCGGTGTCACAGCGTCGTTGCTGCTCGTCCATTCACCGTTTCCGGTCATCGTTCCCCAGCAGGCATTGGCGCTGCAGCAGTCGTCTTCGTCGGGCGAATAGCAGTAGATGGTGGATGCGGTGCACTGCCAGAACATACTGTTGGCGGTGTTCCATCCGGTTCCCATCTGCCAGTTCTCCATGTTGCGGAACGCCAGGTCGTTGCCCTCGATGTTCACCACGTCGAAGAGGAGCCCGGGGGCCCAGGAGCCTACGCTGCCGCTGAAACTGAGCGAGCCCTCGCCGTCGCACTGCACGAAAGCATTCGGACCGGCGGCACAGTAGTCTGCGGCGAAGTCATGGTATCCGTCTTTCGAAACGCAGCGCTGGAAGAGGTTCTGCTCTCCGCGCGTCAGGAACACCCTGCGGCGCCATCCCCCCGTTTCCGAAACGGGTTCGGCCGCCACACAGTCCTCCACCGTCACGCGGCGGGTCTGCTTCTGCAGGTTCACGGCACTCCCTGCGAAATGCCTGAAGTCCACGCGGCGCACCCAGCAGTCTGTTGCGCAATCCATGCGTATGCCGTCCCAGCAGTGGTCTTCATCCTTCGGGTTCCAGTCGTTGTGGGCTGATTCCAGTGTGAGGTTCTCCACGCCACATTCCTTTATCTCTCCCCTATTATATGATGTGATGACCATTGCAGAACCGTATTTACGGTCGATTGTCATGGTCAGTGGGGCATCCAGCGAGATGGCGTTGCCTTCAACGGCGCTCACCGTCCTGTGCCATGTCATGTCGATATCCGTCGGCTTCCATCCCGTGTAGTCCAGTCCGCCGCCGAAGTCGTTGCATTTCAGTGCGGCTATCCATTCTTTCGTGGAGGGGCGCAGGATCGTTATCCTGTCACCGGCCTTCAGCTTCGGGGCGGCATCCAGAGTCAGCCTACTGCTGCCGGCCGACAGTTTCGGGTCGGCAATGGCAATGGTGTCGCCTGCAGTGGGCAGGTTCCTTCCCTCGATGTATATCAGCGCTCCGCGGTCGAAGCCTCTCTTCACGAGGCGCGTCCTGCCCTTGCCCATGCCGCGTATCACCACTCCCGAGGTGGAAATCCGCAGCGCATGGTCAAGATGGAACGTGCCTTCGCCGATGAGTATGGTGCCGCGGTGTCCGTTCTTGTCGGGCTTCAGCTGTGATACGTAGTCTATCGCCCTTTGCAGGCGCAGGCTGCAATCTCCCTCGGTGTTGCCCACCACCACTGCGTTCCTCACGTCGGGTATGCCGCCTTCGGAGGCGTGGTATCCGCATGAGGAATAGTCCATCGGGATGAACACCTGCTTCTTCTTTCCGCCGGCCCATACCGATGCGGAAAGAGTCAATGCGATTGACATCAGAATAATCTTTCTCTTGTTCATATACTGTGTGTCTGTTTTATAAAGTTCGTTTGTTTTCGGGTGCTAAGTTACTAAAAATTCTGCAATACCAGCATCATACCGGTCTTTATATTTCAGACGCTCTGCCCTTGGCTATGTAATACTTTGGTGGGGCTTGTTTTTACGGAACTGCTGAGGGGTCATCCCCGTGTGCTGCTTGAAGTAGCGGCAGAAGAAGGAGAAATCGCTGAACCTGTAGTCGGCGGCAATCTCCTTGGCGGATTTCTCTTCGGCCATGAGCGACTGCTTTATCTGCAATACCACATAATGGTTGATGAGCGCCTTCACATTGTGGCCGGTCATGCGCTGCGCCAGGGTGTTGAGGTATTTCGACGAGATATTGAGGGCTTCGGCGTAGTATGCCACGTCGCGCGACTCGCGGTAGCGGTTTTCGAGCACACGCATGAAGCGGTTGAATAGCTCCCTCGTGCGCGGACTCCCCTCTTCGGTGTTCTTCTCCTCTGGGTTGCGATAAAGATAATCGTAGAAGCCGAGAAAGAAAGCCTTAAGCTGGAGCATCACCAGCTGGTCGAGACAGATGCAGCCATCCTGCCGGAAATAGATACGGAGCAGGGAGAACATATTGGTTATGATACTTGTGAGCACCTCCGACTCCGTGCGGCAGCGGTCGGTCTTCAGCTGTGAATATACGGTCTGCTCGAGCTGCAGACTTGCTTCACGCAGCAGCGACGCGTCGTATCTCAGGATTTCCGCCCTGAAATCCACGCTCTTGCTGTTCAAAACGATATGGTCGTTGGGGAAGAAGGTTATCACCGAACCCTTCTTCAGTTTCCACGCGGAGAAGTTTACGCTGACGGAAGCCTCCCCTTCGGTGCACAGCGCTATCATGCCACAGCTGATTACCGTAGGCTCTTCGCTCCATTCATCAAACGTGCCTTCGCCCAGAAAACTATTGTGCATGGGCCGCATCTCAAAATCTTTTAGTTCCATTCGTTATCCTTCTATTGTAATTGTCTTTTATTTCTTTGATTCCGTTTTCGACTGCAAATATCGGCATTTTATGGTGTAAAGCAGCATAAAAGTTCCGAAATATCCCATTGCTGGGGAATTATTTAAAATTAGAGACAATCAGGAAATGCGTAATTTTGCAACCGGAATTCAGAGTATAACATCATTTCAAACAAAACAGACATGCAAAAAAGATTATTATTCTGCGCCTGTATCGGTATGCTTTGTGCGGCCGACGCAGCGGCGCAGACACAACGTAGCATGACCATCGGCGAACTCTTCGGCCTCGTGGAGACAGGAAGCAAGACCCTGCGGATGCAGAAGACAGGAGTGGACGTGGCAATCCGGGGGATAGAAGAGGCACGAAGCCGGCGGCTACCCGACATCAACGCTTCACTGGCGGCAAGCTACAACGGAAACGTACTGATGACCGACCGCGACTTCGGCAATGCACGCGGACTAAGCCAGCCTCACTTCGGCAACTCCTTCGCACTTGAGGCGCAGCAGGTGATTTATGCCGGAGGAGCCATAAGCAGCGGCATAAGGCTCGCCGAACTGCAGCGGGCGCAAAGCGAAAACGCCGTGGAGATGACACGGAACCAGATGCGCTTAATCGCACTCGGACAGTATCTCGAACTGCTGAAGCTGGAAAACGGCATAAAGGTATACGACAGCAACATAGCTCTGACCGAAAAGCTCATTGCCGACATAAAGTCGAGACAGGCACAGGGAATGGCGCTGAAGAACGACGTGACGCGCTATGAGCTGCAGATGGAATCGCTGAAGCTGGGCAAACGCCGGCTCGAAGACCAGAAGAGCATAATGAACCACCAGCTCTGCAACACGATAGGACTGGAGAACACCATTGTTGTGCCCAGCATGACGCTCGACAACATTGAGGATGACAACCTCATGGAGAAGAATCTGCAGGCAGAAGCCGCCGGCAACTCTCCGCAGATACGACAGGCAGCACTGGGCGTGAAGATGGCGGAACAGCAGCTCAAGCTCGCAAAGAGCGAAATGCTGCCGAAGGTGGCAATCGTAGCGGCAGACAATTTCACAGGGCCGTTCAACTATGACATCCCGCCCATCGACAAGAATTTCAACATATGGTATGTGGGAGTGGGAGTGAAATACAGCATCAGTTCGCTCTTCAAGAGCAACAAGAGCGTGAGGAAGGCAAAGGAACAACTGCGGCAGAGCCACGACACACATGCCATGGCAGGCGAGGCTGTGGACAACAGCATGCAGCAGGCATACACGATGCACAGGCAGGCCTTCGCCGAACTGCACACACAGCAGAAGAGCGTGGAACTGGCGCAGCAGAACTACAACGTGGTGAACAACCGCTACCTCAACCAGCTGGCGCTCATCACCGACATGATCGACGCATCGAACATAAAGCTCAACGCCGAACTGCAGGAGATAAACGCCAGGATAAACATCGCATATACCTATTATAATATAAGGTATGTGGCAGGAAGTATCTGACAGCCGGACTACATATAACATCCAGAATCAAAAACAGAAAATACATAAAAACAGGTTTATCCTATAATATACAGGAAAACCATAAACAAAGAAGAAATCATGGACAAGAAGAAACTTTTGCGAACGATATACAACACATTCGTCCTCATTATCCTCATAGCCGGAGTGTGGCTTGTGGTAGACCATTTCGTACACTTCGGCGACGGAGAATATACCGACAATGCCACCGTGGCACAGCACATCACACCGGTGAACACACGCGTGGGAGGATTCATAAAGGAAATACGGTTCAACGAATACCAGCCGGTGCACAAAGGCGATACGCTGGTAATAATAGAAGACAGCGAATACCGGCTGCAGCTCGCACAGGCAGAAGCTAACCTGCAGCGTGAAACGGCTGGAGGCGACGCCACGGAGTCGGGCATCGGGGCAACAAGGCAGAACATGAGCGCGATGGATGCCGGAGTGGACGAGGCACGCGCAAGATTCGAGAACGCACGTCAGGACGACCAGCGCTACGCCCAGCTTCTGAAGAGCGACGCCGTGACCAGACAGCAGTATGACCAGGTGCATACGAACTATCTTGCCACCAAGGCCCGTTACGAGCAGACCATGAGGAGCCGCGCCACACTGACGCGCACAGAGCAGGAGCAGGGACACCGTCTGTCGCAGAACCACGCCTCGATGAAAGTGGCACAAGCGCAGATACAGATTGCCCGCCTCAACCTCTCATACACCGTGATAATCGCTACCGCCGACGGAGTGGTGGGCAAGAAGGACATACACGTGGGACAGCTCGTACAGCCCGGACAGACGATGGTGGAAATCGTGGACAATTCGGAGCTTTGGGTCGTGGCGAACTATCGCGAGACGCAGTTGCCCGGCATCCATGTAGGTTCGAAGGTGAAGGTTACAGCCGATGCCGTGCCAGGAATGGAATTCGAAGGCAGGGTGGAACGCATCAGCGACGCCACAGGCTCGGCATTCTCCATAATACCACAAGACAACGCTACTGGAAACTTCGTGAAAGTGGAGCAGCGCATCCCTGTGCGCATCCATCTTGAAGGCGACACAAAGACGTTGGGCAGACTGCGTGCAGGAATGAACGTGGAGTGTACGATAAAGGAATAGGGCTGATGGACAATACCGAAAAAAAGAAGCCACAGGCTGGCGGACCGCCCATGACGTTCGCCATGCCAATGTATCACGACTTCGTGCCGCGATGGATAAGGCCGTGGATATACGTGCTGATGGCATTCTGCTTCCAGTTCTCCAACGGCATGTATCTCGGTGCGATGAACAATATCGTGGGCGAATGGGGCATCATGCGCGAGGACGTGCAGATGTGTCTGTATGCCACGCTCATCGGCATGGCGTTGTATTTCCCCGTGCTGTTCCGCATGAAGTTCCGCTTCACCAACAAACTGCTGCTGATGGTAGCGGCGGCAGTCGTCTTCGTCTGCAACCTGCTCGCCACGATAAGAATGCCCCTTCCGCTGCTGTGGGCATTGTGCGTGGTGTGTGGAATGGCAAAGATACAAGGCACGTTTGAATGTATGTCGAACATACAGTTGTGGATGACGCCGAAGCGCGACTTCGGTGTGTTCTTCCCTATCTTGCATATCGTATTGCTCACATCAATAGAGGTGACGGGCTTCTTAGCCGCATGGTTCGCCTTTGAGATGCACTGGACATATATGCACTGGCTTGTCTGCGCCCTGATGCTGCTTGTGTTGCTGGTGCAGGCTGTGCTTACAAGGCCGTTTCATGCAATGCCCAAGATTGTGCCGCTCAAAGGGATAGACTGGTTCGGGGCATTGCTCTGGTGCGCCCTGTGGCTGCAGACGGCATGGCTGCTCAACTATGGCGACTGGCTCGACTGGTGGCATTCGCCGCATTTCCGGCTCGTCACTGGAACCGTGCTAATCACTCTCGCCATCTGTCTGCAACGCATGTTCCATCATCCGAATCCCTATATAGAGCCGGCAATGTGGACGTATCACAATGTGGTGCCCGTGATTCTGCTCATCGGAGTGGTGGAGGCGCTGTTCTCATGCGAACACGTACTGGAGATGGTGTATTACGTAGAGGTGATGCACTACGCCGACCATACATACGAGGCGCTGAACCAATGGTCGTTGCCGGGAATCGTGGCCGGATGTCTCTTTTCGCTCGGATGGCTGAAGCTGATGCGCTGGAACGTATACAAGCTTATCGCCCTCGCCCTCTTCGCCTTCTGTCTGTATGCCGGCGCTTTCTATTTCCTCGTGGACTCCAACATCAGCATCGTGCAGCTGCGCATGCCTCTACTGTGGCGCGGTTTCAGCTATGCCGTGTTGTGCATCGCCTTTATGTGGTGTCTGCACGAGATAATGTCGTTCGAGTATTTCTTCCAGGCACTGTCGGTGTTCAACGTGCTTCACATGTTCATCGGCGGACTCGTCGGTGCAGCGCTCCATGGGTTTGGGTTGAGATACTTCGTTGCCGACGGTTTCGCACGTTGTTCGGGATATATCAACAGCGTAAAACTCAGCGCACAACAGGTGGATTTTCCCCGTTTGATGGATGGAATCGTGGAGGGGTTCCTTGCGCAGAGCGTGAAGATTCTCTTCGGTTGGACGCTTATTGCCGGACTTTTCTTCGCCGTGCTGATGCTTTTATGGGATATTCCTATGGTGCGCCATCAGATAAAGCATATCCCGGCGTGGCCTACGGTTGGCATGAGGGTATACCACGGATTCATACGGCAAAGGAAACTGAAGCAACTTAGAAAGGAGAGGAGAATGGAGAATGAAGAATGAAGAATGAAGAATTAAGAATGAAGAATCAAAATTTGAGATTCAGACATAATCGAGTAGGAGGAAAACGAAGCAGTTTTCTTCCTACTTTCGTTTTCCGACCTC
>USSF01000067.1 GCA_900557405.1 uncultured Prevotella sp. | reverse complement strand
CCATGTCCTCCGGCTTGAGCTGCTCATACTCCACGCCGGAGGGTTTGATGACCATTAGGCCCTTGTTCCGGTCCACGGCGCTGACGTTCCCCCAGGTGAAGGTAACCAGCCCATGCTTTGGCAGCAGCATATTGGCCTTATAGACCTCTTCCTTCAAGTGCTTCAGCATTGATTTTTTCCTCCTTTACCGGCCCTGTCCGCTCTGCCGGAGCTTCAGGGCCTTCAGCCGTTTCATCACATCATTTTCACCGCAGCCGAAATAATCGTGCAGCCGCTTATATTCCTGATAAAGCTGGCCGTATACGGCGGCATTTTCAGCCGAAGGCTGGTAGACCTCATCCTTGACCTTGCCCATGGACCGGGCGGCGTCAAACACACTGTCATAGCCGCCTGCCTTGCCGCCCGCAGCCACCGCGCCGAAAATCGCCGATCCCAGCGCAGGCCCCTGCAGGGTACCGGCAATCTTAATCGGCATATTCAGTACGTCGGCATAAATCTGCATAGCCATCGGGTCCTTAGAGAGGTCGATGCCCTCGTCGGCCTTGAAGCCGTTAACCAACCAGTCGATGATAACCTGGTCGAAGTCATCACCACCCAGGTGAGTATCACCATTAGTAGAGAGCACCTCGAACACACCGCCGCCGAACTCAAGGATAGAGATATCGAAAGTACCACCACCAAGGTCGAATACGGCAATCTTCATGTCCTTGTTAGCCTTGTCCACGCCGTATGCAAGAGCAGCGGCAGTAGGCTCGTTCACGATACGGCGAACGTTCAGACCTGCAATCTGTCCAGCCTCCTTCGTAGCCTGACGCTGAGAGTCAGAGAAGTATGCCGGCACTGTGATGACAGCGTCTGTAACCTCCTGTCCGAGGTAGTCCTCGGCAGTCTTCTTCATCTTCTGCAGCACCATTGCAGATATTTCCTGCGGAGTATATTTGCGTCCTTCGATATCAACGCGTGGGTAGCCGCCCTCGTTTACCACAGTGAACGGAACACGTCCAGTCTCCTTCTCACACTGTGCGTACGTCTCACCCATGAAACGCTTGATAGAATATACTGTGTTCTTCGGGTTAGTGATAGCCTGACGCTTGGCCGGGTCACCGATTTTACGCTCACCGTCCTTCACGAAGCCCACTACAGAAGGTGTAGTACGCTTGCCCTCGCTGTTGGCGATTACCACTGGTTCGTTACCTTCGAACACTGCAACACAACTGTTAGTTGTACCTAAGTCGATTCCAATAATCTTTCCCATAATTGTATATTTTTTATTTTTTATTTCGATGTAAATTAATTCTCCGGTTGCTTTCGCAATCCGTCATTCAAGTCGCAAAGCGTATGCCAAACGGAAATCTGCCATAACAGTGTGACATCTTGTCATATATCAGTTGCGTACATTTATAAAAATATGGCAGATTTGTCACATTTAACACAAATAATTCCGGAAATCCTTCACAGATATAAATTATACGTGTAACTTTGCATCAAAGTATTGATGTAAGATATAATATGTAAAATTCAACTTTTTATGAGAAAATTTACAACTTTGCGTACCATTATGGCACTTGCATTCATTTCAGCAGCACCAAGTGCCATTGCGCAGACACAGACACGAGACACGATTACAGTATTCAATGCTGCGAGGTTTTACGACGGTTATCTTGTGAATAAGCTGCCCGACGATCCTACGCTCGACGGAATCCTCCGCCACACCACGTCACACTATGCCGTGAAGCTTACCGACGAACAGCTGAACCTGATCGGCGACAGCCTTCAGATGCATGTCGCCGTGCAGGCATGCTGCGACAACTACGACCGCATCGGCAATGTAAACATAGCCCTCGTGCCCAAAGGTCAGGAGACTTATTCCATCGACTACAATCATCCCGAGACCAACGTGCAGCGCATAGAGATAGGGCGCTTCATCACTCCATTCATGGACAAGAACGTGAAACCGGACGTAGTGCCATATTTCTACAACGTGCCATACCTGAGCTATATCCTCCGCGACAGCGAACTGCGCAGCAAATACGACCTGTGGGTGGAGTTCGAGTTGTTCGGCGTGCCATATGCCGCCAATGAGCAGATTACCGGCTGCGCCGGCAGGAGCGACGTGTTCCTCGGCACCCTCAAGTTCTCTTCCCTCCCCCAGAACAAGGGCGTGGAAACCGACAAGGACGTGCTCGTGCCTATCGTCATCAAGAATCCGGAATACATCGGCCACAACCTCAACAACTACGACGAGAAAGCCACAGACGAGGTGGGCAAGACGGAGAAGACCTACGAGTTTGAAGTGCCCAAGGACGTGGCGAGCGGCCAGCTCGTGCTCGTCACCTCCAATCATGGCGCCAACTCCGGCGGCGAGGAATACAACCGCCGTATACATTATATATATTATGATGACGAACTCGTGCTCAGCTACAAGCCGGGCCGCACGAGCTGCGAACCGTTCCGCCAGTACAACACCCAGCCAAACGGCATCTATGGACTGAAGAAGAAGTCTGATTTAGTATGGCAGTCGTTCAGCAACTGGTGTCCGGGCGATGTAATAGACAACCGCATCATCATCCTCGGCGCAGTAAAGGCCGGCAAGCACAAGGTGAAAATCAGCGTGCCTACAGCCAAGTTCAAAGGCGGTCAGGGCGACATCCCCGTTTCGCTGTTCTTCCAGGGCCTCACAGAGGGCGAGATTGCCGGCATCAACGATGCCACGCTCGAAACGCCCAAGCAGCTTGTCGACATCAGCATCAGCGGCGGCATCCTTTCGGCAAGGAGCAGCGAGGGAATCGTCTCCATGGAACTCCACGACGTGCAGGGCAAGCTCATCCGCCGGAACGAATGTCAGAAGCAGATCAGCGTTTCCGGTTGCACAAAGGGAATCTATATTATCAGCGTGGAACTGATGAACGGCATCACCGAGGTCCACAAGATCATGCTCTGACAAATCCCCTGAACATATTGTAGAATCGGGGAAACAGTGTCCGTCTGCCGGACGTTGTTTCCCCGATTTCCGTTTCATGGATGCTCCCGTCATCCCCGGTTCCAAGGGGAATAACCCTGTTTATATATGAGATTATTGCTGTTTCCCTCCCGGATATCGCCTTGTAAACAAATCGAAAAAACGGTACCAGAAAAGTGCAGCACCCTGGTACCAAAGGTGCAGCATAGGTATACTGACAGTATCTCATAGCTATACTCCCGATAAACCATAGCTTTCATCCGCACTTATCCATAGAATCCCCTACAAACAGGATGCTTCCTGCCGGGAAATGAGGGTGTGAGGGTGGTGAGGGCAAGAACCTTACCCTCACACTTACCCTCACCACTGAAACCCCGATAAACAGGGCATTTCAGCCGGAAAGTGAGGGTGTGAGGGTAAAAAAAGAAAAAAAGTTTTTTTTTAAGTTGACCAGTTGACAAGATACGAGTTGACAAGGAGATTTGTGCTTTCCGGAAAGCAGACGGGGTGACAGGAAAATATGCAATAAGTTATTGTAATGTTGCCCGTGTTTATTCCAAAATATATACCTTTGCATAAGATAAGCTGCATCTCAGCATAAGATAAGATAAAACAGACAGCCAAGAAGAACAGGTTTTACAGGAAACAAGGATAACAAAGGATAACAAAAGAATTCAGAAGTAAAATGAAGACAGAAGACATTAAAGGGCAGACGGCTTCGCAGGAAGTGAGGGCCGTTGCCGCGGGCGACATGACCACAGGGTCGCCGATGCGTAACATCGTGAAGTTTGCCATACCGCTTGTGTTGGGCTACATCCTGCAGCAGATGTATCTCATCATCGATGCAGCCATCGTGGGCCGCTGGATAGGCGTCGGTGCACTGGCAGCGGTGGGCGCGTCGGCATCGGTGATGTTCCTCGTGATGGGTTTCTGCAACGGGGCGAGCGCAGGCTTCGCCATACCGGTGGCACAGGCGTTCGGGGCGAAGGAATACAGCAAGATGCGCCTCTACGTGGCGAATGCCGTGAGGATATCGGCAGTGATAGCCACGGTGGTCACGCTGGTGTCGCTGATGCTGTGCCACAGGATTCTGCATCTCGTCAACACGCCCGATGACATATACCAGGATTCCTACACATTCCTCATGCTGCAGTTTGCGGCAATACCGCTCACGTTCGGCTTCAACCTCTTTGCCGGACAGATCCGCGCGCTGGGCAACTCGCGCCAGCCGTTCTATTTCCTCATCATCTCTGCCGCCGTGAACATCCTGCTCGATGTGGTGCTGATTCTCGGCTGCGGCATGGGAGTGGGCGGGGCGGGCCTTGCCACGCTGCTTTCGCAGGCCGTGTCCGTAGGTCTCTGCTTATGGTATATCCGCCGCCACATGCGCATCCTCATCCCACAGGGCGACGAGCGCCGCTTCGACAACAAGCGCACGAGCATCCTGCTCAACAACGGCGTGCCCATGGGACTGCAGTTTTCCATCACGGGCATCGGACTGATAATGCTCCAGAGCGCCAACAATGCCCTCGGCACCACCTGCGTGGCGGCATTCACCGCCTCGCTCCGCATCAAATACCTCTTCACCTGCGTGTTCGAGAATATAGGCGTGGCGATGGCCACATACTGCGGACAGAACCTTGGGGCGCAGCGCATGGACCGCATCACACACGGCGTGAAGGACGCCCTCTGCCTGATGCTCGTCTATTTCGTGTTCACGCTCGCCGTGATCTATCCCTTTGCCGACTGGATGATGCGCCTCTTCGTCGACAGCGGCGAGGAAGTGGTGGTGGAGCATGCGGCAGAGTTCATGCGCATAGCCAACTATTTCTATCCGGTTCTCGGCGTGCTCACCATTCTGCGCTATTCCATCCAGGGGCTCGGCTACAGCAACCTCTCGATGCTGAGCGGCGTGATGGAGATGATAGCCCGCTGCGGCGTGAGCATCTGGCTCGTCCCAGCCCTGGCCTGGACGGGAGTTTGTTTCGGCGACCCCGTGGCGTGGGTCATGGCCGACTTCTTCCTCATCCCTGCCTTCCTGTGGGTGCAACACAGGCTGAAGGATATCGGATACAGGGGATAAGAAACAGCAGACACGATATTTGTCTTTTCTCTTTGTTCTTATAGTATATATTATGGGAAAGAGTTTTTATCAAGAATTAGAGAAACATAGTTATTGATAAAATATAATACTGCAGATAATATATCTTATCCGCAGTATTATATTTCTTGAATATGGATTATTTCTTTATCAGCTTGCTCACTCCGTGTGGGGTGGAAACGAGATAGAGACCGGCCGGCAGACGGCTGACGTCGCTTCGCCCGCCCGGCAGCACGGTATAAGCGGCAGCCTTGGTTCCGCCCATTGAATAAACCGTTATCTCCGTGGGCTTCTCTATTCCCGAGAGACTAATCCATTCCGTAGCAGGGTTGGGGTATACATGGACGTTCGGGATTGTTGCGCTCTCCACTGCCGTGGTGCCTACGCCGACATACATGTGAAGCGGACGGCGGCCGGCATCGGTGACAAACGTGTTGAAGGTCATCATATTGTAGCCCGGGTTTTGCTTGGCGAAGAACTGCATCTCATACCATCCGTCGCCCTTGAACGTGACGGGCACTTCCACCGTGGTGCTCTCGCCCTTCTTCAGACTCACGCCTTCAAAGGTCTTTTCGATGAAGTCGCCCGTCTCCTTGCAGTAGAAGGTAGCCGTATATGTGCCCTTGAAATCATTCTCGCCAGTGTTCGTCAGCGGCACGCTGATAGTCTGCTCCGTTCCCTTGGGCAGGTTCTCGCTTGAGTAGAGGGTGGGCAGCGTGGTGGTCAGCTTCGGCACGTACATCCAGTCCTGTTCGTTTGGCACGATATTGATTCTTGATTTCTCGCATGGGTTCAGTATTCCGCGCTCACCGCCGGGGATGGTGTAGCGCATGTAGATTTCGTATTCGCCCTGGAGAGGATAGAGACTGTTCTGCAGGAAGAAGCTGCTCTTGCTTGTTGACGGCACAGGTACTTCACCGAACGAACACAGGCGTATCTCTTCGCCGCCGCCCACGGGGCGCACATATACGCTCATGGTTACCACGTCGTCCACCTTGTTGCCGGCACAGTCTGCTGCCGGATTGCTTATCCATACTTCCGAACCCCAACGGTAGTTTGGGTCCTCCGGCTTCAAGTCAATGTGCGCATCGAGTATAGGATAGTCCACCCGCGGACCTACGGTAATTGTGAAGTCTTTGGCAAGGGAATATTTCACATACCCGAGTCCATCAGACTCAACCGACACCGAATATTCGCCCTCGGGGATAGTAAACTTTTCGTCATCTATTGCCAAGACACCGAAAGTCTTGGTTTCCGTAAGCCCCATGTAATTAGCGTCAAACTCGCAGCCAAGCGGATATATATTAGAATATCTGGTCTGCTTGTAGACTTTGCCTGTTGCCTTGTTGGTGAGGATGAAACGGAAACCGTTTGTAAGGTCTATCCTGTCTCCATCGCTTTTTGCCGTCACCGTCAGGTAAAGGGGCGACTTGCCTATCAGTTCCGCCGCCGGCACGATGTCGAGGATAGTGCCCTGAGGCTCTTCACGGTCAACATTGTCATTAAATGTTTCGTTGCTGTAATATGTGGCTTTCCCGTCTTTTACCACCACCCTTGCCTCGACACACTTGCGCGCCGGCAATACTGTCCATGGCTCGCTGCTGCCTTCGGGGCGGTATGCCACGTCGATTACATATTCGCCGTCCGCCACTTTGACGCCGGTGTAATAATCTGGAGTATTTCCGTCTTTATCCCCCCATACTGATTCTACATAAGATGATGTGTATGCCGTATATGCAGGGAAATAGCTAGGTATCAAGTCACTGATTCTATGCAGATAACGTATTTCGCCATTCTGCGTAAGACACATCGTTATGAGATACTTAGTGGAAGATTTGTAGGCATTGCCCGTCACGCCCTGGTAATACGTACGGGCTTTGTAACTCCTATGATAGTTGTAGCCCACATGCTTCAGCTGCTCCTTGTAGGTTCCTTCGGCTTCCGTTCTCGGGCGCAGGCCCACAAGCATCATCTGATTCTTGAAGAAGCCTTTACTGTAGTCCGGCGCATGGCAGAACGTCACGTCATAATATCCGTCGCCGTCGCCGTTCCATCCCCAGTTGATATGCACGTTGTTCTCCTCGTCGATGCCGTCCAACACGAAGGCATGGGCGTCGGTTGAGTTCGCGCCGGAATAGAGAATCGGTCTGCCGGCGGTCAACTCGTCTTGTATCACCTTCATCCATGTGTTTGTGGGGGTCCAGTTGCGGTAATACAGCTCGCAGTTGTAGTTGTAGTAGCGGTCGAAGCCCACGAAAGGTATGGCTGCACTGGTGCTCTTCTTTGAATAGTTGATGCCTACTGTGATATCGTATTTCGCCCTGCACGAAACGCCGGCCTCGAACATCAGCTTTGCCACGGCGTCTGCCTGCTCGTCGGTGTATTTCCCTTCCTCATACACATCGAGCATGTTAGCCCAGTCGTATTTTATCTTGGTGAAGTCCACGGAGAGTTCCTTCTGGCCGGCTCCCTCGTTCACGTATTCCAGCAGGTCGTAGCCGGTATTGTCCGACTTGTAGTAGTTCAGTATCTGCGCCATCGCCACGGCGGTGCATCCTGCCACCAGCAGTTCGCCGTCGTATTTCGGACAGCGGAGGTTGAAGGGTTCGTTCTGCCCCCACTTGGTGGAAATCAGCGGAGAAACGGGAGCCACCGTTGGTTCGGGGTAGGTATTGGCACGGGCAGGACCTGCGGCAGAGGAGGCGGATGCGAGTGCCTTGCGGTATTCGTTCATCCATTCCGCCATAGCCTCGGGCATGTTGTCGAACGAAAGGCTGCCCTCCACGCCATAGCCAATCACACGCTGTTCGCCGCCGTTCTGCGCCATGAGCACGAAGCCACCCTCCGCAGCGTTATACGCCAGGAAGTCAGCCTTCGCCACCTTGCGGCTGCGCATTATCCCGCCGCCGTCGGCAGTAGAGGCGGCAGTGAGCACTCCGTCGGCCGATACGGCTGCGCCCTTCTTGGCTGCAAGATAGCGCTGTGCCAGCAGTCTGGCGTCTTCGGTCGTCGATGCCGTAGCCTTCGCCGCTGCGTATACGCTTGTAGCGATGCTGAGCAGCATAAGGCATAGTAATTGTAGGAGTTTTTTCATTTCTGTAAATGTTTTATCAGTTAATAATTTCCTTACAAAGTTAACTGATAAAGCCCTAATCCCACGCACAATACCCCATAAATCGTTATGCGTCAGGGTGAAAACTACTGGATTAGGTAGGGGCTGAGTGGACAAGACAGAGGTCGGCTTTTGATTCCGCCAAGCATTGAAGTGCTTTTCTTTGGGCATAAAGGTATATTAAAAGGTTATTCCTTATTTATAATAAAGATGTTCAGGCTCCGAATGACTACTGCAACATGGCGAACGGCACATGTTTTTCCGGTTGGGCAGAGAATTATTACACCTGATGCTTTGGGCTTTATAGAAAATATATGTATATTTGCATAACACTTTGCGGCACCCGGCAAATTGAGAGTAAACTCTCTTTGCACCCGTTGGCAAAGTGTCTGCAGGAAACAACAAAACACCAAGCCTATGATGGTAAGCATTGCTAATCCGATATACGACTCTGTATTCAAATACCTTATGGAGGACGAATTCTTCTCGGCTATAGAGAACAGGGATACCGCCCTTATGCAAAAGGACAAGACTATTGCTGAACAAAAAGAGCAAATACGCTCTATGGTAAAGGCTATGTCAGACAATGGAATGTCTATAGAAATGATCTCCAATATAACGAAGATACCACTTGAAGAAATCTCAAAAATGACAAAATAAAATATAAGGAAATCTGATTGTTGCCTGTCTCGTTTACAAGATTGCTCTTTGCTTTACCGATATTTGTATATTCCTATATATATTATTCTATTTTGTTATCCCCATATTTAGAATATTTGGTATAATAGTTTTGGGATAAGTGGTATAACAGATTTGGGATATTTGGTATAACAGTTTTGGGATATTTGGTATAATAACTTGTTAAAACCATTCATTTTCAATGGATTTTTAGTAACTTTGCTTCGGTAATCATAATAGACAAAGCAAATGAAACAATATAGACCTCGTATTGCTGATAAAATGTTAAGTCGCAGGCTTATGGGAGTTGGTGCAGTTCTGATACAAGGGCCAAAATGGTGTGGCAAAACCACAACAGCCGAACAACAGGCTAAAAGTGTCGTATATATGGATGACCCTGAATATATGGATCAAAACATAGAATTGGCAAGTCTGTCTCCTAAGAAACTTCTTGCTGGTGCGACGCCACGCTTGATTGACGAATGGCAACTTGCTCCACAATTGTGGGATGCAGCACGTTTTGAAGTTGATCACAGAGATGAAGAAGGTCAGTTTATATTTACCGGCTCTGCCGTTCCTGCCGACACGGACAAAATACACCATTCCGGCACAGGTAGGTTTGCATGGCTGACAATGAGGACAATGAGTCTTTATGAATCAGGGGAATCTACTGGCGAAGTCAGCTTGAATGATTTGTTCATTAAGCCAGATGTTGATGTTTTCGGAACTAACAATCTTAATATAGACTCTATAGCATGGCTGATTTGTCGTGGAGGTTGGCCAAGAGCTACTACAATAAATAAAGAGGTGGCATTGGACATGGCGTACAGATATTACGAGGCCGTTGTCAACAATGATGTATCCCGTGTTGACAATGTTCGTCGCGACGCAGAGCGAACCAAAAGAGTTCTTCGTTCTATAGCAAGAAATCAATGTGCACAAATATCTGTCAACACTATTTGTGCTGATATTGAGAGCAATGACACTGTTTCAGCAAACCGTCTTACCATAACTTCATATTTAGACGCATTGAAAAAGATTTTTGTATTAGAAGATTCTCTTGCTTGGAATCCAAACTTGCGAAGCAAAACAGCAATAAGAAGTTCAGAAACTCGTTATTTCTCTGATCCTTCTATCGGAGTTGCTGCATTGGGTATCGGTCCCAATGACCTTATAAACGACCTCAGTACAATGGGATTGTTCTTTGAGTCGATGTGCGTCAGAGACTTGAGGGTATATGCAGATGCTTTGGAAGGCACGATTTATCATTATCGTGACAGTAAAGGACTGGAGTGTGATGCTGTCTTGCATTTGAGAAATGGCAGTTATGGACTGATAGAAATAAAATTAGGCGGGGAGAAAAATATAGAAGAAGGAGCGAAGAATCTGAAACTCCTTGCTTCTAAAATAGATACCACAAAAATGAAAGCTCCATCCTTTCTGATGATTCTTACTGGTACAACAAAGTATGCCATACGACGTGAGGATGGGGTATATGTAGTTCCTATAGGGTGTTTAAAAGACTGATCATCTTATTCTTAATGTCCCATGCGTGAGGCATCCGCTTCCTTCACTGTCTTCTCCTTGTAGCCACCAAACTTATAGATAACTGCAAAAGTGACAGATGCCCAGTTGTAGTTAACCTTCATACGGTAGTCATGGTTGACCTGCACGGAGCGGGTGTCGTATAGGTTGTTGAAGATATTGCTACCATTAAGGCGCAATCCCCATTTCCCGTCATGCGACGCCCATTGCAGTTTAGCATTCATACTAAAGATAGGACTGATGTCGTAGACTCCTTGATTACTCTTAAAAGTATCTCGGCATGACGACAATAAGCCGAATGACTTGCAAACGACAGTGAATGTTTTGTCGTTTTTGCATGAATCAGAAGATTCAGTTCCTTATTCATAATAAGGATATTCAGGCTCCGAATGACTACTGTAACATGGCGAACGGCACATATTTTTCCTGCTTGACAGAGAATTATGTATATCCTTGCAATGTGACGACATTTATAAACCATAAAAAACAATCAGGGTCTTCTGGATTAATACCCAAAGCGGAATTGCAAGTTCAAAACTTTGCGATTCCGCTTTGTTTATTTTCGTAACTACTCAGCACCCCCACAGCATAAGATAGTCAACGGAACTCGTTAATAATA
>USSF01000066.1 GCA_900557405.1 uncultured Prevotella sp. | reverse complement strand
AAACAAAAACATTCCATTAGGAGAATGTGTCAGAATGGACACATTCTCCTTTTTAAGTAAGTGAGCAAAATTAGTTTACATAAAATATTTATTGTCTTTTCCCGTTTTATATGCAATGGGAAAGCCAAAAGTATTGGAGTTGACAGAGGCGGAACGCCTCGCACTCGAAAAGGGATTTCGCTTAGGCGAAAAGCACTGCTTCCGCATGCGTTGTCGTGCTGTGTTACTGAAAGCAGACGGACTGTCTTCTGCAGCAGCGGGCGTGCAAACGGAAATGAGCCACGTGAGCGTAAACGCTTGGGTAAAACGTTTCAAGTCCGAAGGAATCGATGGATTGAATACCCGTTCTGGCAGAGGTTGAAAACCTATCATGGACTGTTCGGACGAGGAAGCTGTGCGTCAGGCAATAGAGCAAGACAGACAGAGCGTGAGCAAGGCAAGAGCGGCAATAGAGCAAGCCTCGGGCAAAGAGGCAAGCGACTCAACATTCAAACGTTTTTTATCAGCATTGGCGCAAGATATAAGCGAATAAGAAAACGCCCAAGGGGAGTACCCTCGCCGCAACTCTATGAATACAAAGTCGAGAAGTTGCAAGAACTTGAAAGTAAAGCGTCTGAAGGACGTATTAGGCTCTATTATGCTGAAGAGAGCCACACTTGTACTGAAGGATATCTAAACATGTCGCTTAATTTTGATTAGTTACAGAGAAACGGCTGAAAGGTTTGTTGCCTTCCAGCCGTTTCCATATTGTTCATTTCCGATGACATGCTCTATCGAAAGTCAATCGGCATTGATGCCGTCGTATGGGCTATTGACGCTCCTTCACTACCACACCGTCTACGGTCACCTGTGCCTTGGTACCCCTCTTCTCGTTCCAAAGAGGGTTGCCGCTTACGCTGCCGTTGTCGAATCCCGTTGCAGTGCAGTTGTTGATGATTACGTTGTACGGAGTGCCTACTCCAGCAGGGAGCGAACTGTCGATTTCGATTGCAGCCTTGCCTACTGCTGCCGATGCAGTGAATGTGCAGTCGTTGAATGTGGCGGTCTGACCGCCCACGGAGCCCTCATTGTATATCAGCACGCTCTTGCCGGCACACTGGAATTTGCATTTGTTGAATGTGATGCGTGTTGAGCCGTAGGTCCAGATGTTGTATGCGTCTGCTGAAGTCTGCTTGAATGTGCAGTTGTCATAATATGCGTCTGCGGCATAAGAGAACGGCTGTCCGGTGATGATGCATCCTACGTATCTCACGCTTGTGGCATGCTGGATTCCTATGTAGTTATCATTGGGTGATTCCACGGTCACGTTCTCGAACTTCACGTTTGTTGCCGTTACAGCTGCCGGAATACGGATGATGGTGGTTTCCGGGTTGTTGCTCGTGAATACCACGCCGTCGGCAGGGGCTGCAGACAGGGTGTAGGTGTTAGGCTCCAACACTACGGTGGTGTTTGGCTGTGCTGCTGCGGCAGTCATCTCTGCCTGTGTCGATGCCTTGGCAATCCTGTATACCACGTTGTTGTCCGGTTCGTCGAATGCCGGGTCAACCACGATCTTGAACTGCTGTGAGCGTGTGAGGATGTCGCCCACGATGTTCGTGCGGTAGTTGCGCTGCAGAGGCACGTTCTGCAGTCCGTCCTTGATAATCACGTCTGTTCCGGCTGCCGGCTTGAAGGTGAACTCCGTTGATGCCAGTGTCTTCTGTGTGCCGTCGGTAGCGTCGTTCGGCAATACGTAGCACATGGAGAGATACTTGTAGCTGTCCTTCGTGCCGTCGCCGTCGGCATCCACCATCAGCGGTTCGCCCGGCAGGTTGGCCTCGGTGTATGTCACGTCAGTTGCGCCCGATACCGTGCCGTCTACCACGTTGAGCTTATTGGCTGCCTTCTTGACGGTCACCTTCGACTGTGTTACGGTCAGTCCTGCCGCTGTGGCGGCAGTCCAGTCGGCATCAGTCGTTCCCACGTTGATTTGTGCGAACGGGCGCTTCAGCGTCACGTCCTGCGTCATGTCTTCATTCACGGTCAGTTCCACCGTCTTGAAGAAAGCATCGCGCGATTCGTCGTTGTTCACTCCGCTGTAGTCTATCGATACATTCATGTTGTCGTCCACGGTGTATGCCGCGCAGTCGGCCTTCTGAGCCCAGAAGGCAATCTTGTAGGTCTGTCCCTTGGCGAGGGTCAGCGTCACCGTATGGCCGCTCAGCAGGTCTGTCGCCGTTTCGGTGGTCTTGTTGAGTGTGGTGATGGCATTGCCGTTCTTGTCAAACACGCGGTATACCAGCTGGTTTACTGATGTTCCGTCGCTGATGGCACGTGTCAGGGCGCCGTCTGCACTGACTTTAAGCGTTACCTGCTTGAGGTTGTTCTCTGATGAAGACAAGCCGTTGTCTTCTGTCGAACAGGAATTTGCAAGCGCTAAGGCTGCAAGCATTCCGAGGAAAATGGATTTCTTCATAGTTCTAAAAGTTTAGTTTATTACTCTGTTATTATTATTTATATATGTTGCCTTTTGTAGCGATATTCTAATATATGATGTTGAATTCTCCGTCGTAGCTGGGGTTCACGCCCACACCGCCCGTGGTCTTCTGCGTGAGCAGTCCGCCGCTGATGATGGTATGGCAGCTGCGCCTGAGCGGCACGTTTACGGGCATCGTCCTCGACACCAGGGTGCCTTCCTTGTCGTAGATGGCGAGCTGTACGGTAACCTCCGTGGCATGGCCGTTCACCAGCACATAGTCGAATCCGAGCGAAGCCTCGTCGGTGGAGAGGCGGCGGATGCGCCCGTCACATTCCACTCCCATTATGGCGTCGTTGGGCATATCGGAGAATATGTTGTAGCTTATGGGCACGTATCCGTTGTATATTATGCGCACTCGGTAGTCATCGAGATTTGCCGCCCGCGTTGTGCCGTCGCTGCTGCCCTTTGACGTGTTGTCTTTTGCCGCATTGTCCTTGTCTTTCTCCTTCTCCTTCTCTGCCATCGCTAGCGTCTGCTGCTCCATGAAGAGGCGCACGTCGTTGGCCACGAACTCGAACTTGGCGAGCGGGCGCACCATGCTGACGGTGGCTTCCACAGGAAGCGGTTCCGAGGTGCTGGTGACTACAGTGGCTGCCGCCTCCCCACGGAAGGCATCGCGGTAGTCGGTGCTGCCGGCGTATGGCGTGAGCGTCGTAATCCGGGAGAAATCCGCCGCATCATAGAATCCGCCCACGTTTCCGCCGCTCTCCGCCAGGTCTGCCCATACCATGATGCGGTAGTCGCCCGGAGGGGCATCGAGCCTGATGTCGGCATCATAGCCGCCGGCGATGTTTCGCGTCACGGTATATTCTCTGTATGCTGCCGACGAAGCGTTGTGCACCGATGCGTCTTGCGGATAAAGCCGTATGATATAGCGCATCATACCGCTTGTGCACATCTGGGTGGGCTGTATCGGGGCGCATGCCCGCGAGAGACTGATGTAGCTCTGCTGCATTTCGGTGTTGAATCTGAGATGCAGCCAGAGCGGTGCCGTGTCGGGGGTGTCGGGGAATTCGTGTACCCAGCATCCCGTGAGCACCATCGTCATGCAGACTACCCACATGGCGGCGAGGCTCCTGCGCAGGCTCCGGTATGTATCATGCAGTGGGATATGCTTCATGGCCGTGTCCTCCCGCTACAAAGGTCAAACACATAGCAGACGGATACTGCCGCCTGGTCGAAGCCCCAATATGTCTTGTGCTCGGTATAGGCTTTCAGTCCGCCGGGGCGGTTGTAGTACTTGTCGTGCTGCAGCGAGTACACTCCGGCTCCTGCCGACAGCTCCATCTGCCATCGGCGGTCTGCAGAGAGGGCGGTGCGCCATCCTGCCGAGATGCCTCCGCCCAGTGCGGGGCGCCGGCCTCCGCGGTCTTGCGTACGGTATTTTCCGCCGAACGCCACATTGTAGTATGCTGCGCCCAGGTGTGCCCCAACGAACCATCCCTTGTTGCCGGCATCAAACCAGTAGCGGCATTCGGGATAGACGGAGAGCGTGCGGAGCTTGCGCTTCGAAGTGAAATAGTTCCAGAAGGAATAGTTTATGGGGAGCGCCACCGACCAATGGGGCGCCACATCGAGTTCCACGGCGATATTGGCTATCACAAACGCCCACCCTACGGCGTTTGTCTTCAGATACAGGTGTTTCTGCCATCGGCCATACGCTTCCTTTTCCGCGGCGGCGAAGCGTGTGCTGTCGGGTAGCATGGCGCTGCCGTCTGTCGGATTGGCTGCAAGAGAGATGCTGCCGACGTCGGCAAGCGGCTCCTGCTTCTGGCCCCATGATGCGGATACGTGCATCAGCGCCATCATTATGCTTAATATGACAGAAACATGATGTTTCATAGCTATACGTCCTTACCAGTTTCTTATATAAATAGTCTATGGCTAGTAGTTTCAAAACACTGCCGATGGTTGTGATTCTCAACAGGTTAAAGTCTTCATCCCGCATTGGCGGCGATGTCAGTAGTTTTAATAGTGATTGACAATGCAAATTTAGGAATTCTCTAAATACGTTGTTCTGCAGAACTGCTTAAATAATGTTAACCGGCATAAAGTTCTTTGTTACTGTCTGCTCGCATCTTGTCTACTCGTCTACTTCAAAAAAAGAAAAAAAGTTTTTTTGTTTTTTACCCTCACACCCTCACACATGTGGCTCAAGCGCCCTGTTTATCGGGGTTTCAGAGGTGAGGGTAAGTGTGAGGGTAAGTGTTTTACCCTCACACCATCGTACCCTCACTCTTTCGGCAGAAAGCATACTGCTTGCTGATGATTCTATGGATGGGCGTCAGATTCAATAGGCAGGGCACGAATAAAGCAGCTGTTTACCGGGAGTGCAGGTATGCTGCATTGTTGGTGGCAGGTATACTGCACCTTTGGTATTCCTATGCTGGACCAACAGTTTTCCTATGCAGGACCTTTGGTACCAGAATGCTTTCTCTTTTGGTAAAAATATCCATGATAGTTCTGTTTTTTCGGTTTAACCCTCAATCGGTCATTAGTAGTAAAAAATACATCAAACGACCTGATGGCCGTTTTGTGGTTAAATGGTTCTCATATTGTAATCATGGTGTAAAGATAGTGTTTTTATTCCGATTCATCAAAGGAAATGGCTATAATCTTTTCTTGGCAGCCGACCATCAATTAATTTTTCAGAGTCGGGCAAACTTAAAAAATAATCTTCCGGATAGATGTATTTCTCTTGTTTTATTTGTAACTTTGCCATGTCTGGTGAAGATTTGTTTAAGTTTATTGCAACACAGGGTTGAGTGAATCTTCCGGCAAGGCAACGTATGGACAACCTTTTCTGTTCTGAGTCGCTTATATAATAATGTATTATAGTGTTGTGGAATTCGGTTTGAAAATCATCTGAATACAATGGAGTCATATTATGTTTAAAGGATATAAAGCTGCTTTGCTGCTGGCGTTTCTGCTTCTTGTCGCAATCAGGTCGGCAGCAACAGACTTTTTCTGTCGTATACACGACTTCGCTTCAGCTAACGGATTGCTTGAGGCCCATATGTCTAATGCCGTGCAAGACGAGGATGGGTTCATGTGGTTTGCCACATGGAACGGACTTGTTCGTTACGACGGATACAACTATAATACATTCAAGCCGGTGCAGAATTCCTGCGGCACGATATCCTCCAACAGAATCTTCAACATTAAGAAGACTCGTAACGGTAACCTGTGGTGCTTGTCTTCCGACAACAATTTGTATCTGTTTGGTGCAAAAGAGAGTTCCTTTATAAATATGCACGCAAAGCTTCCATCCATAAGGGAGAAAAAGGTGAAGAAAATAAGCCTTTTGAAAAAAGGTGTAACATGGATAGTGTTCAAGGACAAGAGTTGTCTGCGTCTTGTCGACAACTCTCCGTTTCAAGGCTGCATACTCATGAATGTCGGGAGTCGTATGCTTGGAATGAGCAAAGAAATATACGGAGTGGCTCAAGACAGTATAGGCAGGGAGTGGATACTGACAGACAAGGCGGCATCTCAGTATAAAGGCAGAAACCGTATCAGAGGAAAATTCAAATATGTTGTCAGCAACAAAAACCGTACGTGGCTCGTAGCGGAAAATGGCTTCACGGTACTTATTTTGGGGAACAGACATAGGGCATTGTCGGACGGGACCAATATAGTAGGCAATGTAAACAGCGTGGTATATGCAGACGGAAAATTGTATTTTGCCACGAGCAAGGGAGTATACTCCATGGATGGCTCAAGTGGCAGACGATATGCCTTGAGCGGCACCCCGTCGGACTATCTGTACAAAGACTCCAAGGGCAGGGTGTGGTCTTTCCCTGACTCCAACAACGTAGAGGTCTTTGATGGCAGAAGTGGCAGAATGTCTACCCTTTCTTCATTCAGGCAGACGAGCAGTAAAAAGATGAAGAATCCTCAGCTTATATATGAGAATGCATATGGGCTGGTTATCGTCAAGCCGCAACAGGGCGAACTCTCCTTTTATGATGAGCAAGCACGTGTGCTGCGTCCCTGCCGCTATTACGCTTCAGCCACACCCATTGACTTCCGTCCCAATGAGATATCCAAATATCTGGTTGACCATAACAAGAATCTGTGGGTCTTCCAGAAGCATCAGGCTTTTTGCGTTTCATTCCATCCCGACAACTTTCTCTTTTACAATACCCCCAGCAGACAGGAATGCAGGATGTTGGGACTTGACGCATGGGGAAGGGTATGGGCATCAGACCGTTCGCTTTCCCTCTACAAGACTTCCTGGAATGGGGTGGAGAAATACTTGTGGCATACGGGGCAGACAGGTACTGCTCCTGTCGCCTTCTTCCGGCAGCCGGCATATTCGTTCATGACAGACAGCAAGGGCAGGATATGGATAGGTACAAAAGGCGACGGATTGTATCTGCTGGAAAAACGGGACGGGACCGACGGCTATGAGGTGAAACACTTCCTGCACGACCGTAAAGATAAGTCCAGCCTTTGCAGCGACTCCATATATGCCATATATCAGGACAAAAGAAAAAGGATATGGTTGGGCACATATGGTTCTGGAATACTTATGGCAAAGGAGAACAACGGTAAATGGACATTCGGCAGGGTAAAGGGCTTTGCGGCTGACATCAAGGTGAGATGCTTCTATGAACCGCAGCATGATATCCTGCTCGTTGGCACGACCAACGGGCTTGTATCGGCAGATGTCCGCGACATAAGGCATGTCAGAACGTTCAGCAATACTTTCCGTAAAGAATCATGGGGCCTGAAAGGAAACGACATAATGAGCATCGTGGAGTGTGGCGGTAAGGTCTTCCTGTGTGTCTTCGGCAGCGGTATAAGCGAAGTGGCGGGAAAAGACTACCTTTCTTCCAATCTGCATTTCATCACCTATCCCTTGTCGTTAGATGCTGTAGCCGACCAAATCAAGTCGGCAGTATGCGTAGGTTCCGACATATGGGTCATATCCGACCAGAGCATTACGAAATTCAATCCTCGCAGCAAGTCGCAGATAACTTTCGGCCGTTCATACTTCACCGAGCCGGTAAGTTTCTCAGAGGCAACCCCCGTGGTAAAAGACGGAAGAATAATCGTCGGCACACGCACTGGCATACTCTCGTTCAGCAGCAGTCTCTGCGGCAAGAGTACAGTCCCCGGCAAACTCGTATTCACCGGAATCCAGTATACCAACGACATGAATATCCGTCCGCTCAATGATATAGATTCACTTGTCGTCTCGCCCGAACGGAGAAGCTTCTCGCTGTATGTTTCTGCTCTCGACTTCGGAAGCATCAGTCCGATGCGCTTCCGTTACCGTCTTGAGGGATATAGTGAGGGATGGAACTATACGATAGAGAACCAGCATTCCGTAAACTACAATAATCTGCCTCCCGGCAACTACCGCCTCATTGTAGAAACCACAGACGAGTCTGGCAAGTGGGGAGCTGCAAGCCGACAGATACCCGTTGTCGTCACCCCACGGTTTGTTGAAACCCCGTATTTCCGGATTATTGTGACGGTTCTCATACTCGGTTTCGTCATGTCATTGATGTATGCCGTAGTATATCTGAGCCGCATCAGGAAATCCTTGCAGCGTAAGTATAGTCTGCTTATGACTGTGGATGAACTCACGGCAGACATAAAGCACAAGGAAAAGATATTCTTGAAGGAAGAAGCTGACAAGAGCTTCCTGCAGGCAAACATCAGCTATCTCGAAGCCAATATATCGAAAGACGGACTTGCCGTGGAGAATTTTGCCCGTCATCTTGGAATGAGCCGGACGGCATACTATAATAGGATGAAAGAGCTGACAGGGCTTTCCCCAATAGAGTTTATACGTCAGATACGTATAAAGAAAGCCTTGCGTCTGATGGATGACGGTGAGACCTCCATCACGGAGGTGGCCTACAAGACAGGTTTCAACGATCCGAAATATTTCTCGCGCTGTTTCAAGGCAGAGATGGGCATGTCGCCGACAGCATACTTGAATGCTAAAGCGGAAAAGTAAATATATATATGTAAAGAAGAGGGATGGCCCATGCGGCGTTGGTACATATCGCCGTACAGTCGTTTCCCTCTTCTTCTTGTTAGTAAAAATTGAGTGCTATTTCAGTTTGTATCTTGTTGATGCGTTGTCAATGATTTTGATTCCTCTTGTTCTGGCAGAAACCTTTCTGCCCGTAATGTCATAAATCATTTGTCTGTCCGTGTTTCCTGTGGCGATTGCATTTACCGACGTAGTCGGAGAATCCTGGTAGCCTATGAGTTGCGGCTTGTAGTTCACTATTGCAGATTTCAGCTCTGCGTTCACGTCGTGGTCTTCATCGTCGGTTTCGTTGCTGAAGGTCCATTTCAGATCTCCTCCCTCATTGCGTCCAGCATACATGCAGATTTTTTCCGGCACATCAGCTGCGGCATCAGGTTGCGATGCATACATGTCTGCAGCGGTATCGAAGTTTGAATATGCACATTCTCCTGTAACAGACTTCACGTCCTCCGGAACCTTTTCCTCGCGGCTTTCCACCTTATATGCGTCAAACTGCGTGGCGTTGTCAGTCTGGTATACGAGTTTCAGTTTTGTGTTTTCGTTCACGAAGATGTTGTCGAAAGCTTTCGTCATGCCGCCTTCTTGTCCGGAGAAGGTGCCTTTCAGCGTATAAGTGCCGGTCTTCTCGTCATATTTGTCGGTGCCCTGTCCAGAAATCATCATAGGGCGTTTCACTTCGCGGAAGTAATTGCGTTCCACGAAAGCCGACGAACGGCTTGTGTTTCCAATGCCATATACAGACACGCCGTCGTAGTAATTATTATAGATGTGTGCTGTTACGAAATGCAGTCGTGGGCAGCGCGAGTCGGTATGGTCAAACCAGTTGTGGTGGAAAGTGATGCGCAGGTTCTCGTCTTCGCCTGTAGCTCCGCCGCACCCCATCACCTTTCCATTGTCAAAGAAATGGTTAAACGAAATGGTAATGTCGGTAGAACGGTACTTTATGTCTATCGATCCGTCGCCTTTCACTTGGTCAGCGTCCTTTCCCGGTTTGCCGTAGAAGAAGTCCGTGTTGTGTATCCATATATTTCTGTTGTCTGTGTCCAGCGACACGGCATCGTCGCCGAAGAGCATTATGCCCAGATTTCTGACCTCTATGTTCTTAGTCCTTTTCATCGTAATGCCGAAGCCGTAGAGCGTAGCATCGTTGCCGACGCCCTCAATTGTCACATTCTCAAGACTGCGGTCCTTGTTGTTGAATCCTGCCAGATTAAGATAATTGCCGTCCTTGATACCCATATATCCGGTATCGGTTATAGTCCCCACCACTCTGATGATGAGCGGAGTCTTGTCGTAACCTTTGCTATAGGCAGTCAGAATCTCTCCAAGTCCGGTATATATAGTTGCTTTCCCTTTCTTGTCTTTCACCTCACAAGTGATTTTGTTTATGTCTTCGTTCGTCACATACAGGATGCGCACACCTTCTTTAGGCGTTCCGTCCATCTTGTACGCCCCCGGAACATTACCGTCAGTAAAGGCAAAGCCCTCCCTGACGTTAGCTTTCACGTTCATGTAGTCTGTAGTGGCAGAGTCGATGGTCTTGCCACTTTCATCCAGCGCCTCCACGGTGAGGCGATATTCGCCAGCCTTCAGCCCCAGCGCATCGGCACGCATATAGTCGGGGTATCTGCGTATGAGCTTGTCGTCGATTCTTGTTTTCTCTCCACCCGTCTGTTCGTAATATACATTATAGCGTGCGGCACCGCTTACGGTTTGCCATTCCACATATGCACACTCCAGACTCCCGGATGTCTTCATGATACGCATTGCATCTGCGTTGTTTGCGCAGAATAATGTAAGTGCGATTAAAAGCACAGATAGCTTTTTCGTTAGATTGTTTTTTTTCATAAGTTCTATTTTTTTTTAGTTTGAATCATTTTCGCTGCAAAGTTATTTTTTTTTGTTTTTCTCATGGTTTACTAATAGACAAAACGGGTGGATTATTTATCAAGTATCTGTCTTATAAATGTTTAGCTGTATTGTTTTCTGAAAGATACTAACGGTTCTTTTGCTTGATTAAGAGCAGAAACTTGAAATCCAAGATTAAAAAAATATATGTCTGGCGTTGAGAATTGGCTTGTCCGCCTCTTAAAGATCCATGAACTTAGAGTATAGAATCCGTTTAATTTATGCGGATGGAATAATCCAATGATCCGGGTGGAAAATTCGTTCGATTCGATTTATTCGTTTTCAAAAATTACATCCGTGTACAGAATGCTTATCTCCATGTCCTCATAGAAAAACATCTGTGTTCATCTGCGTAATCTGCGGGAGAATAATGAGGAATATAATCATCACATTTACCCTCACACTTACCCTCACCATTGCCCCCCGATAAACAGGGTGTTTCAGCAGGATTATGAGGGCGTGAGGGTAAAACATAAAAAGACATTTTTCGGTTTTTAGAAGTTGACGAGTAAACAAGTTGACGAGTTGATGAAGAAATGGGGTTGGCGGGGAAGCATGAGCCAGTACTTTTATGGATTCGGATAGAAGTACTGGAGTAATCCAATAGAAGTACTGG
>USSF01000065.1 GCA_900557405.1 uncultured Prevotella sp. | reverse complement strand
TCAGCATAACAATCAAGCAAGCTTGTTGTTCTGCATTCGATTTGCATTATCTTTGTATTTGATTAGTCTACGTCGCCATGCGGATGCAACACACGCATGACGGGAGACAGAAGAAAATGATACTGATTCTACGGTCAGGGAGAAACCGCACAAAAATAGAATGATTATGAAGAATTTTAAGTTTTTTGCCTTTATCATGGCATTGGGAATTGCGCTGACAGCCGTCAGCTGCAGTAAGGACGATGACGGATACGATCCGAAGAAAGACCACGGGTATGACTTCATTACCGGTGGCGGGCTCGATAACGGAAGCGGCTCCTCGTCGTCTAAACTGACGCAACCTGTACACAAGAAGGAAATGACCACCACAACGACTACCGACGTCACCTTTAAATGTATCTTCGAGAACGGCGGAGACGAGTGTACCAATATGAGATGCAACGTTTATTGGGCTTCGTATTCCAAGAAGCCTTCTTCCAAGCCGACTGCCTCTGAACTGAGGAAATGCGAGTCGATGAGAGAATACTCCACTTCATCGAAGAGGGAAACGACATTCACGAGAAGCCACTCCGGACTTTCGGGCGGCACTTACATCTATTATTACTACGAGTGCAGAAACTCTAAATACACCACGAAGACTGACGTGATGTGGAATATCGTCAAGCGATAACATTTACCAACAATATAAGGACCGCTGTTTCTCCCTGTCCTAAAATCTCCATTTCATCTGCAGCTGCACATCCGTGAGCGATGACTTGCAGACTTGCTGCAAGCCGGTGCCTGTGACGTTGCGGTCGAACCAGTCGGTGACGCCTGCCTTGGCGGTCAGCGTGAGATTCCTTATGCAGTCGGCGGAGAGGAACAGGGAGTAGCGTATTCCCTCGCCGTAATAGGAGGGGAAGGAGAATTCGTATGCCATGCCGCGCTCATAGCTGTAGATGCGGCTGCTGTATCCGTCGGTATGGAAATAGCCCATGGAAGCATAAACCGAGATTTTCTTTATTGCCGTGCAACCGCCGCTGACGGTTGCCATATAGCCGAAGCTGTCGTCCTTGTAATGCTGGGACGACAGGTCAAACTGTGTCTTTACGTTCCATGCCTTTGCCGTGTAGCCTGCCGACAGACGGGCACGCTGGGTGGTCTGGGGGATGAGGGCAGATTTGTCGGCATTGTCTTTCTCGCAGATTTTCAGGCGGTAGCGGGCGGCGAGGGTTACAGAACCGAGCGTGTATTGGGCAGCGAACATGTTGTCGAAACAGTGGGAAGGGCCCTTTGCCTGGTATTTCGCCCACGGGAAATATGCCACGTCGGCGTAATAGCTGAGCGAGAGGGTCTTTAGTGGCTGCCAGTCGGCGCCGAGATACAGGCCGCTCTCGTTCTGTACGGCTCCGCCCTCGCTGAAGCTGCGTGCGAAGAGGGAGTGGTATTTGTATGAGTAGTAGCGCTGCACGGCCTTCAGCGTGAGCGAGGAGAGTAGCCGCCAGTGTATGGCGTTTATCGTGGCCAGCGCACGGCAGTCGCCGGTGGCTGTCTCGCCGTGGAAGGAGAAGTGCCCGTTGGTGTAGGCGTAGTCCAGTCCGAGGTTGTAGAATGTCTTTCCCGAAGCATAGTAGCGTCGGTAAGGGGTTGACGTGTCGGGACTGAGCGTGCGGCTCAGCGTGGCGTAGAGAGCGGAAGCGCCGAGATGTATCCTGCCCATCTGGCATGACAGGTTGCCGCCTGCCACGAGATGGGAGGCGTTGTCCTTCTTCTGCATTTCGGCGGGCGTGCGGTGGTAGCCGGTCTTGAGGATTGTGGCTATCGAGCCGTCGTCCTTGTTCAGCGTGGCGTCAAACTGGCGGTATGATACGAAGCCCGTAAGGTCGAGGTTGCGGTGGATGCTTACGGTTGCGGCGGCGCCCTGCAGATAGTTGGCCGCAGAGCGTGAGGAGTGGGGCCGTATGGTGGTGGCGGAGCGGCTGACGGTGGTGGCCTGGAGGGTCTTGCCGAAGGAGAGGCTGTTGTTCATCACGAGTCCCATGCCCATGCCGATGCGGTATCTGCCTATGGTGAGGTTTTTTATCCTGCCGAGCTTGCGCAGGGTTAGATAGAAGGAATAGAAGTCGTAGCCCAGGCTGTTGTCGCCCGAGAGAAACGGTTCTCCGGCATCCTGTGCGCCCACAATACCGATGCGGAGGTATTCGCCGCAGGTGTGGTCGAAGCGTATGCTGTGTCTGTATTTGTAGCCCAGATAGCCGTTGGTGTCGCCTTTGCGGGTGTAGAGGGGGATGTTGCCTGTGGCTGCAAACGTGTTTTCGCCCTGGCGCATGAGGGCCTTCATACCGGGGAATCCTTCGCCCTTCCGCTTGCCCACGCGGATGAAGCAGCGCAGGAGCGACCGTTTGACGGCGGTGAGGCTCTTGACCGACAATACTTCCTGCTCGGAGAGCATCCCGTCGGTCACGTATATCTGCTCCAGGATTTCCATTATCTCGCTGTCGGTGAGGAAGGGGATGCGCTCGAGGTCTTCCCTGGTGGCGGTGGTGATGTCCACGGGGTTTGCCTCAAGGTCGCACAGCAGGTCGTATACCTCATCCCAGTCCTGCGCCTCGCCTTCCTCGTCTATCAGGGAGTTGAAGAGGGGTTCCCATTGGCGCGCACCGCCGCTGCTGCCGTCGTCTTGCGCATGGATGTGGCTGGCGGAAGCGAGGATGAGGAGGATGGAAAGGATGAGTGGTTTGACGGTCATGGAGTGGGGGATTAATCAAACAAGCGCCATACGGATTAGGACCCGTATGGCGCTTGATTATAGATAGTCTGTTGTTTCAGTCAGGATTTTACTTGGCCATCTCTTCGATTGCCTTGTCTCCACGCTCTCCCTTGTCGCGCTTGCTCAGCGTCATGTAGGCGATAGGAGCAGCAACGAAGATAGAAGACAGTGTACCGAATACCACACCGATAATCATTGCGAATGCGAAGCTGCGGATGCTGTCACCACCGAGGATGAAGATACAGAGCAGCACGAGCAATGTAGTGAATGAGGTGTTTACCGTACGGGCAAGTGTCTCATTCAGGGAGTCGTTGAAGATGGTGAAGTAGTCACGCTTCTTGTAGAGGGTCAGGTTCTCACGGATACGGTCGAATACCACCACCTTATCGTTGATAGAGTAACCGATAACGGTAAGGATAGCACCGATGAAGGTCTGGTCTATCTCAAGAGAGAACGGAACTACGTTCCAAAGCAGAGAGTAGAAGCCAAGTACTACGATGGTGTCTATTGCCAAGGCGAATGTAGAACCAAGTGAGAAGGCGATGTTGCGGAAGCGGAGCAGGATATACAGGAAGATGGCAATCAGAGCGAAGATGACGCTGATGATAGCACCGTATGTAATATCCTTAGCCACTGACGGACCTACCTTTGCACTACTGATGATAGAACCTCCGGCACGTACGTCAGGGTTCTTGAATACGTCCACGCTCTTCTGTGTCACCATGCCAGCCTTGCTCAGAGCCTTGAAGAGGATTTCCTCTACCTCGTCGTCTACGGTCGGGCTGTTAGACTCAATCTTGTAGTTCGTAGAGATACGGATTGTCTTGTGGTCTGTACCGAGTGCCAGTGAGCTTACGGAGCTGTTAGGGAATGATGCCGTGAGAGCCTTTGTAACGTCCTCCGGCTCTACAGCCTTCTCCAGCTTCACTGTATAGTTGCGGCCTCCGGTGAAGTCGATGCTCTTGCTCAAGCCGCGCACGAAGAAGCTTACTACGAATACTGCCACGAGGATACCCGTGATGGTGAATGTCTTCTTGTACATCTTCATGAAGCCGACGTTGTTGTTCTGCAGGAAGTTGCGTGAGATGCGGGTTGTGAATGTCTGGTTCAGCCACTTGTCCTTAGCAAGACGCTTCTCGTAAACGAGGCGTGTGAGGTAAACGGCTGTGAAGAATGAACAGCAGATACCGATGATGAGGGTTGTGGCGAATCCGCGTACAGGACCTGTACCGAATACGAACAGGATGATACCCGTGATGATGGAAGTCAGGTTGGAGTCGAAGATGGCCGAGAAGGCGTTTCCGTAACCTGCATGGATAGCTTCTTTCAGGTTCTTGCCCTTGCGCAGCTCCTCCTTCGTACGCTCATAGATAAGCACGTTGGCATCCACGGCCATACCGAGGGTGAGCACGATACCGGCGATACCAGGCATCGTAAGTGCCGCCTGGAACGACGTCAGGATTCCGAGAGTGAAGAAGAGGTTCACGAGCAATGCGAAGTTTGCCATCATACCAGGGATGAAGTCATACATGAGAATCATGTAGAGCATCAGCAGCACGAAGGCAACTGCGAATGAGATGAGACCCTGCTGGATTGACTGTGCACCGAGTGTAGGACCAACCACGTCTTCCTGTACGATACGTGCAGGAGCCGGCATACGTCCTGACTTCAATGTGTTTGCCAGGTCCTTGGTGTCTTCGATTGTGAAGTTACCGGTAATCTGGGAGTTACCGCCGGAAATCTCGCCGTTTACGCGAGGTGCGCTGTATACCACGCCGTCGAGCACGATGGCGATAGCCTTGCCCACGTTGGCCTTTGTCATTTCAGCCCAGCGGCGTGCACCGTCGGAGTTCATTGACATGCTTACGCTTGGGCGGCCAGACATCTGGTCGAACTCATCCTTTGCGTCGGTGATTACGTCACCCTCAAGCGGAGCGTGGCCGTTGCTCTGTGTCACCTTCAGTGCGTAGAGCTCGTATACGTTCTTTACGGAAAGTCCGTCGGCTGGCTTTGCGCCCCACAGCAGCTTCACGTCGGATGGGAGAACCTGCTTTGCGGCGGCAGAGTAGATAATCTTGTTCACCTCGGCGGTGTCGCGTACGTTGGCATAGCCCACTACGCTCATCGAACCCTGAGGAGCGAGCTGCAGCACGGCGAGCAATGGGTTTGTCTTCTTTGCCTGCTCGAGCTGTGCGCTCTGGTTGTTTGAGGCTGCCTTGGCTGCGGCGCCCTTGTCTGCTGATACAGAAAGCTTTGCAGGTGCGTTCTTTGCTGCCGCCTCAGCCTTCTTGGCTGCATCGTCCTTGGCCTCGGCCAGTTTCTTCTCTGCTGCTGCAGTGTCCTTCTTCACAGTCTCGGCACCGCCGTTGGCTACGAGCTGGTCGAGCTGGCGCAGGTATGGAGTAACCTCCTCGCTGTTGTATGTCTCCCAGAACTCGAGGTTTGCGCTTCCCTGCAGGAGCTTGCGGACACGCTCCGGCTCGCGTACACCTGGCATTTCCACCATGATGCGGCCTTCCTGTCCCTCCAGTTTCTGGATATTCGGCTGAACGACACCGAACTTGTCGATACGGTTACGGACAACGTTGTATGAGTTGTCGATAGCCGACTGAACCTGTGCACGGAGAGCCTTCTCCACTTCCTTGTCGCTGCTCTGTGTGCTTACCTGTCCCTTGAGCTGCTGTGTAGCGAAGATCTCGGCGAGACGGTGGCCGGGTGCGTTCTGATGATAATACTTGATGAACAGAGAGATGAAGTCTGTCTGACTTGTCTCTTCTTCCTTCTTAGCCTGCTCCATTGATTTCACGAAGGCAACGTCTGTCTTGTGGTCAGCCAGTGTCTCCACTACGTCAGGAACAGAAATCTCCAAAATAACGTTCATACCGCCCTTGAGGTCGAGTCCCAGACCGATCTGGGTCTCAAGACAGCGCTGGTAGGAATAAACGCCAAGGTACTTCACTGAGTCTTTGTAGTCCTGCTGTGCAATAGGATCCTTTATCTTTGCTGCCTGGCTGTCGTAGTAGCCTGTGGCAACTGAGAAAGACAAATAGAAGATGCTTGCAAGAGTCATCAAGACTGCCAGTACAATTACAATTCCTTTGTTCTGCATTTTGTTTTTATTGTTTTAATTATAGTTTTTCAAAAAACTCCCTTTCCGGAGGCTACAAGGTTTTGCTTCCCATGTTTCCATGCTTGGCTTGCCATGCTTCGGGGCGGGGCCTGAGGCATGTCTCCGGGGCTGTGTTTCCTGATGTTTCCAACTGGCTTGTCCGGTGGTCTGCCGGCTGTACTTCTGCCACGAAAGGGCGCATTTCAGGCTACATAGCGTGCAAAGATACTTATTTTTTTTAAACTTATAGGTTAGTCAGTGTCTTTTTTTGCCTTTCGGCTGTGATTTCTTTACAAATCCCCATAGCGGATAGTGGTCAGACACGGCTATGTCCCTATCTACTTTGAAGTTAAACGGCTGCCAGTCGGAGGAGCACATCACGTTGTCGATTCTCACGTAGAAGCCGTTGTAATGATAGGAAATGCCCGGTCCGTTGCCGGTCGCCACATAGCAGTCGGTGAGTGTCTTTGCGAGGCGGTCGTGGCAGTAGGATATCGGGTTGTCGTTGAGGTCGGCGAAGAGCAGCACCGGTTCTCCCTTGCGGCTCTTGATGTATTTTATCACTCCCTCTATCTGCGGCAGACGGCGCTTTGCCGACTCGCCGAGGTTCACGATCATGCGCTTCGAGTCCGTGCCCACGGTTTCCTTCTTCCATTCCCCCTTCACCATGCGCTTGAACTCCTGCCTGTCTTCGGGCGAGAGTCCGCTTCCCTCGAAGTGGCAGTTTATCACCGTTGTCCTGTCGCCGTTGATGAGCACCTCGTATGCGGCGCAGACGCAGCCCCTGAGGTCGGTGTTGATGTGGGTCTTCGAGAGTATGGGATACTTGCTGAGTATCATCTGCACATCGCTGTAGGCAGCGTTGCGCGCCGTGTCGATATACTGGTATTCCTTGCTGAATATGTCGTGGACTTCCTTGTTGTAGTCGCTTTCCTGCATGCACACTATGGCAGCGCCGCTGCCGTTCACGTATTCGGCTATCTTCTGCAGTCCGTTTTCGTCGTTCCTGTTGAACATGAAAACGTTGTACGACATCACCTTTATGGCGTCGTCGGGCGTGGAGTGGGGGATGTTGACGGGCGAATAGGTGCGCGTGGGGATGTAGCACACCACGAATCCCAGCACGGGGATGATGACGTACAGCTTCTTGAACATCAGAAACAGCGCCAGGAATGTCGTGTTGACGATGAGCAGTATGGGGTAGGCGAGTCCCAGACTGGATGTTATCGGGTGCTCCTGCGGGTTCAGCCGGTAACTGAACCCCACTAAAAGCATAACGATGATGGTTGCCACGTTTGCGCCAACCATCATCTGTAGGGTGAATTTCTTTAGTCTGTCAAGCATATATACCTAATGTGTCGTGTAGTGTGGGGGCTGCTGCGCCGCCGTTCGTGGCGCGACAGTCCTTGTGTCGGGCAGGGCTTATTCCCTGCTCTTGTCGAAGAGCTTCTTCTTTTCCTCCGCCGATAGACTGTCGTAGCCGCTCTTCCTCACCTTGTCGAGGATGCGGTCCACCTCGTCCTGTTCCTTTTTCTTGCGCGCGTTGTATTCCCAGTCGGTCTCCCTGCGGCTTGTGGTGTTGAAGCGGCTGGCGTTCTTGCCGGTGTGCTTCTCCCAGTAGTCCTTCATCTTGCCGAAGATGCTCTGGCTCCTGTCCCCGTAGCCGTACATGCCGCCGCCGTATCTGTTCTTGCGCCAGTATCTTATAAGGAAATAGCCGAAGAGCATTCCGCCGAGGTGGGCGAAGTGGGCCACGCTGTCGCCCGGCATGCCGAGTCCGAGTGACAGCTCCAGTGCGGCATACAGTATTACGAACCATTTTGCCTTGATAGGCACGGGCAGCGGGAAGATGAAGATCCTCTCGTCGGGGAATAGCATTCCGAAGGCGAGCAGTATGCCGTAGATGGCTCCCGACGCGCCCACGGTGGTCCAGCTGCCGAGCACCGCCTCGCTGTTGTGCACCACGGTCATTATGTCGCCGAATCCGAATCCCGGAATCTGTTCCGACGCCATGGTGTAGAACGATATGAACTGTGCTATCATCTGTATCACTCCGGCTCCGGCTCCGCACACGAGATAGTATGTGAGGAAGCGCTTCGGCCCCCATACGCTCTCCACGATGCGCCCGAACATCCAGAGGGCGAACATATTAAAGAATATGTGGGTCAGCCCTGCATGCATGAACATGTAGGTGAAGAGCTGGAAGATGTGGAAATCCGAAGACAGGAAGAAATGCAGCCCGAGCATGTCGTTTAGGTCGATGCCGAGTCTGCCGAACACGAAGTCCGCCGCGAACATCAATGCATTGATGATGAGCAGATTCTTTGTTATTGCAGGTATGTCACGCATTGTCGTAATCCTTTATATATAATTAATTTGGAGGGCAAAAGTACTAAAAATATCCGTGAAAAGCTATAAAAAGGGGCTTTAAGGCGCTTTTTTTAATCATATTCATAACTTTTTCCTGTTTTTTATTTGATTTATAAAAGTATTGCGCTATATTTGCGAAACGTTTTACTGCTGCAAACGGCATTTGAGTTGCATCAATACGCATTTTGCCAGTACAAAGACAACAAAACATTACTAATATTAAAACAATAACAATTATGAACAAGACAGAACTTATTGACAAAATCGCTGCTGGCGCCGGTTTGAGCAAGGCAGATTCTAAGAAGGCTCTCGATGCTACACTTGCAGCTATAAAGGACGCTCTCGTAGAAGGCGACAAGATTGCTTTGATCGGTTTCGGTACATTCAGCGTAAACGAGCGTCCGGCCCGCGAAGGTATCAACCCTGCTACAAAGCAGAAGATTCAGATTGCAGCCAAGAAGGTTGCCAAGTTCAAGGCTGGTGCCGAGCTCGACGGTGCTCTGAACTAATATCGCTTTTTCATAGGCATCGCATGTGGCGCCGCCCCTCGGCGTCATGCATATCAGACAAAAGGCTCCCGTGTATCCCACGGAAGCCTTTTCCTATTTTGTATTCTCAATTGACTTTCCCTTCAGCCGCCGAACCTTCGTTTCTTAATTCTTAATTCTATAATTGGTTTTCCCTCCGGCCGCCGAACCTTGTTTCTTAATCGTCAAAGCCGACAATCCTTAATTCTATAATTGGCTTTCCCTCCGGCCGCCGAACGTTGTTTCTTAATCGTCAAAGCCGACAATTCTTCATTCTTCATTCTTCATTCTTCATTCTTAATTCCTTCCCTTGTGCAGCTGAAACTCCACCCTGTCGGCAATCATTTCGGGTACGATGCCCGTCAGACAGGGGTAGTTGCCGCGTATGCACGGCTTGTTGCCATAGATGCTGCACGGGCGGCAGGGCATATCCACCATTACGGCATTGTCGGGGTCCTGTCCCCAACCCATGAATCCTGTGAATGGATGCGTCGCCCCCCATACGCTCACCACGGGTGTGTCCACGAGCGAGGCGAGGTGCATATTTGAACTGTCCATCGAGACCATCACGTCGAGATGACTCATTAGCACCAGTTCGTCGCGTATGCCGCCGAGCTGTGCCGAGGCGTTCTCAAGCCTGTCATTGCGCGATGCCCATTCCTGCATTATGCGGTTCTCCTCCTTTCCGCCGCCGAAGAGGAATATCCTGCTCCCGGGATGCCTGCCGGCGATGATGCCGAGCGTCTGTTCCATCTGTGCTGCAGGGTATATCTTGCCCTTGTGGGCGGCAAACGGCGCCACTCCTATCCACGGCTCGTCCTTTCCGCGCACTTGGAACGCTTCGGGCAGCGTGGCCAGGTCGCCCTTCCCTTCGGGGAAGATAGACTTGAAGCGTATGTCCACGGGGTATCCGAGCGCAGCGAACACGTCGGCGTAGTTCTGGAACGAGGTGGGCAGCTGCTCCAGCCTCTTGCCCGTCTGCGCCGTGAGCTGGTGTCTCAGATTGCGGTGCTTGTCGATGTGGGCCACCTTGAAGCGGTCGATGTTGAAGCGCATTCTTAGGTAGCGCGAGCGCAACACGCTGTGAAGGTCGGCTATGGCGGTGAAGTTCTTCGCCATCAGCCTGCGGTAGAGGGCGTTGAGCCCCTTCACGCCGTGGTATTCGTTCTTCAGGTCGGCCTCCATGAAGCTGACGTTGTGGGGCATGTGCTCGAAGAACGGGCGCGCGAATTTCTGGCTGAGCATGGTAATCCTCAGGTCGGGATACTGTTCAGCCAGCGACTGGATGACGGGCACTGTCATTGCCACGTCGCCCATTGCCGAGAATCTGATTACGAGGATGTGCTCCTTCTTCATTATTTCTTGTTGGCGTAGAGTACGGGGTTTGTGGCCGGGTCGTTATACATCTTCATCTGCTTGTACACCTTCATGTATTTCCTTCCGGCCTCGATGTCGGCAAGGAGCTGGTCGATTGCCGTGCTGAGGTCCACCTGCTGCTCGAGCAGCACGTTGAGCTTGGCCTGGCATTTCTCCTTGTGCTCCTGTGTGGCGTCGGTGCGCTCAGCCTGCTCCTTCATGTGGTAAATCTTGAGGGCGAGGATAGAGAGACGGTCCACTGCCCATGCCGGGCTTTCGGTGTTGATGGTAGCATCCGGCAATACCTTTACGTCGCTGTATTTCATGCGGAAATAACTGTCGATCTGCTCCACGAGGTCCGTGCGGTCCTGGTTGCTGCGGTCGATGCGGCGCTTCAGCTTGAGGGCCTCCAGCGGGTCGATATGCGGGTCGCGGATGATGTCCTCCAGATGCCACTGCACGGTGTCTATCCAGCACTTCAGATAGAGTCTGTTCTCCACCGAATCGCGGTCATAGGGGTTGTTTATCGCTGTGTCCACATTGTCTTTCACGTGATAGTCGTTGATAGCAAGGTTGAACACCTTGTTGCATAGCTGTGTGAATGTCATAATGTCTGTTTCTTGTAATTTTCGGCAAATCTAATAAAATAATTTCAGATAGCCAACGAAAAGTCGATAAATTGCCACCAAGAGGGTCAAATGTCTCTCTGCGCACCTCTTGTCCGTGCTCCGCTGCGGCATCGCCGTCCCCTCGGCTTCCCGGCTGGAAACGTCCTGTTTGTCAGGGAGTCAAGCCCTTGTCTTGAAAGCCATTTGCCAAACAATAATGAGGCATTTGGTTCGCTTTTTGGTATTTGCTGTATTTTTTTACCATATTCTTTGAATGAGAATTTTTTGTAGGGTTTTATCATATAAATTAGTATTTTTTTGTAAATCTGCATCCGGAAAGAAATACAATCAAATTACAAAATTAACCATACCAACTATATCATGAAAAATAAATAATTGGAAATATCGGAGGAGGATGGCTCGGGACAGAACTTGGCGGAACCATCGCCGGCTACATGTTTGACTTAACTTATTAATTTGATTATAAAAATAAAAAAATAAGTAACTGTTCAAAATTAATTTTATAAATATGAATAATTCACGAATAAGTT
>USSF01000064.1 GCA_900557405.1 uncultured Prevotella sp. | reverse complement strand
CCAGTACTTCTATTGGATTACTCCAGTACTTCTATCCGAATCCATAAAAGTACTGCATAGATGCACTGCGAGTACCATAGCTATACTGGCAGTATACCATAGAATTATTTCCTGTCTATGCATCTAACGTAGAATAAGAATAAAGCATCCTGATTTTATTTGGTCAGCAAGTTGCTGACCCTCCTTTTGGGTTTTCCAATCCGGCTTATATCTTTATCTTCTGCCTTTTATTTCCACAAAAGCTTGATTTTATCTGCGATTTTGGGGGTTGAACGGCAAAAAGTATTATCTTTGCATTGTTTATTTAACGCACGTTAATTTAACAGCCGTTACATTATGAAGTTTTATGATCGAGAAAAGGAGATAGAGATACTGCGCAGAAACTGGGAAAAATCGGCAGAACATTCCCTTTTTACTGTGATGATAGGCAGAAGGCGTATCGGAAAGACCGCTCTCTTGCTCAAGACAGAGCAAGAGCAGAAGATGCTGTATCTATATGTGTCGAAGGACAATGAGCGTGTGTTGGTGGAGAAATTCCAAAAGGCAGCAGAAGAAGTGCTTGGACTTCATATATATGGCAGATTGGAGACTTTCGCACAGTTCTTCGAACAAATCATGAAGTATGGAAAGGAACATCATTTTACCATCGTATTCGATGAGTTCCAGAACTTCCTAAAGGTGAATCCGGCTATCCCAAGCCATATTCAGGACATTTGGGATAGATACCACGAATCTACAATGGTCAATCTCGTGACTTGTGGTAGCATCTATAGCATGATGCACAAAATCTTCGATAACGATGACGAGCCTCTATATGGCAGGAAGGATTGCGAGATAAGGCTCAAGCCATTTAGGATAAGCGTTATCAAGGAAATCCTGCATGACTACAATCCCAACTATACTGCCGAAGACTTGCTTTGCCTGTATATGTTGACAGGTGGCGTGGCTAAATACATCGCCTTGCTGATGGATGCAGGAGCGACCGATAAGGAGAGTATGCTCAAATGGGCAACAGCCTTGGAGAGTCCTTTCATCACAGAGGGCCGGGAACTTGTATTGTCGGAATTTGGTAAAGATTATGCCAACTATCTCAGTATCTTGCAACTGGTGGCTGGGGGAATGACCGTTCAGAACCAGATAGATAATATCATCGGCAAGAATACTGGTACATATCTGAAACGACTGGAAGAAGACTATAACTATGTGAGCAAGTTGGTACCAATGTTCAGCAAGCCGGGCTGCAGAAATCTCAGATGGAGTGTGGAAGACTGCTTCCTACGCTTCTGGTTCCGTTTTGTCTTGCCTAATCAAAGCTTGATAGAAACGGAGCGCAATGACTTGCTCTTGGAAATCGTAGAACGAGATTACAATGACTATACGGGGCTGGTGCTGGAACAATATTTCCGCCAAAAAATCGGTGAGGAGGAACGTGTTACCCTGGTTGGAAATTATTGGGACAGGAAAGGTATGAACGAGATAGACCTTATCGCACTCAACGATATTGACAAGACGGCATTAGTGGCAGAAGTGAAGCGTAATGCTGACCGATATAACCCCAAACTCCTGCAGGAGAAATTTGATTCAATCCGTAGCAATTTCGGGAAATACGGCGAGGTACAGCTGAAAGGCTTGTCTATGCAGGACATGTAAGGCTGAGACCACGATAAACACAGGGCGTTTCGGCCGGATTGTGAGGGTGTGAGGGTAAGTGTGAGGGTAAGTGTGAGGGTAAGTGTGAGGGTAAATCACTTGCCCTCACACTTGCCCTCACCACTGAAACCACGATAAACACAGGGCTTCCAGCCGGATTGTGAGGGTGTGAGGGCAAGAAAAGAAAAAAAGTTTTTTTTAAGTTGACGAGGAGATTTGTCTTTTGGGGAAGTTGACGAATTACGGCAGACAGGAAAAATATCAAGGGAGGAATGACGGGGTATTGACGAAAAGCAGTACCTTTGCATAAGATAGGCTTCACCTCGGCAATTGAAGCAAGTTTCATTGCGCTCGGTTTGCACTATCTTTGCCATTGGTTTACAAGAGAAAGGAAAGAAAGATGAAGATTGTAGTAGACGACAAGATACCGTATATCCGGGAGACACTCGCCGAGATAACCCCCGACATCGTATATATCAAAGGCTCCGAGATAACGGCAGACGACGTGAGGGACGCCGACGCCCTGATTGTGAGGACCCGCACGCAGTGCGACGAAAAGCTGCTCGCAGGGAGCCACGTGAAGTTCGTCGCCACCGCCACGATCGGCTTCGACCATATCGACACGGAATACATGAAGCGCAGCGGCATACAATGGATGAACTGCCCGGGATGCAACTCCTCGAGCGTGGCGCAATACTTGCGCTCGACACTCATCCTGCTCGTGCGCCACAGGGGAATCAAGGCCGAAGAGGCAACCGTGGGCGTGGTGGGCTACGGCCATGTGGGGTCGAAGGTGGCGCGCGAGGCCCGGGCGATGGGCTTCCGCGTGTTGGTATGCGACCCGCCGCTCGCCGCAGCCGGATGCCATGAGGAGGAGGACTTCGTGGGAATGGATAGGATAGAGAGGGAATGCGACATCATCACGTTCCACGTGCCGCTAACACGCACCGGTTCCTGTCCCACACTGCATCTTGCCGACGCGGAGTTCTTCGCACGACTGCAGCGCCGCCCCGTCATCATCAACACGAGCCGCGGCGCCGTGGTGGACAACGACGCCCTGCTCGACGCCCTGGACTGCGGGACGGTGAGAGATGCCGTAGTAGATACGTGGGAAAACGAGCCGCACATCAGCCTCCCCTTATTAAATAAGGTATATATAGGCACGCCGCACATCGCCGGATACAACGCCGACGGCAAGGTGAACGCCGACAACATGGTTATCGAGGGGCTCTGCCGCTTCTTCGGGATTGAGGACAAATGGCACATCACGCCGCCCGCCCTGCCGGACGGAATGCTGCCCGAGGGAGACGAAAACGACAGGAAACTACAGCTTTATGACCCTCTCGCCGACAGCCGCCGACTGAAATCCGCCCCTGAAACATTTGAAGAATTGCGCGGAAATTACCCGTTGAGAAGAGAAAAATGGGCATAATATGCTGAGAAACATGCACAGAGTGGGTGGGTATGTGCATTAAAAGGTGCTTTTTTACAATAAAATCTTGCATAAGTAAATAAAAATTCGTTCCTTTGCATCCGATTTTTAAAAGAAGAAAATAATTTAAACACTTTAAACATTACAATTATGTCAGAAATCGAATCAAAAGTAAAAGCTATCATCGTTGATAAACTGGGTGTAGAAGAGTCTGAGGTTAAGCCAGAAGCAAGCTTCACAAACGACCTGGGTGCTGATTCTCTTGACACTGTAGAGCTCATCATGGAGTTCGAGAAGGAGTTCAACATCACTATTCCAGATGATAAGTCTGAGTCAATCGCTACAGTTGGCGACGCTATCAAGTACATCGAGGAGAACGCAAAATAATTTATCTTCAATGATATAATTTTGAGGCGAAAGAGGTGAGATGAGACCAGCGAAAAAGGACTCACCTCACCTCTTTCATCTTTTTTTCTACGGGCAGACAGGTAAAAAGACATTGGCAGAACTAACAGGAACAAGCATAAGACAAGGGATTAGCAGGTTCACGAATTGACCGTTATTGTCAATCCGTCAACGTGTTAATACAACGGCGCAACCTGTTTCAGACAAATCCGTCGCACGTTGCCCGTTGGTTGGCTTGTATGTCAGACTGTCTGACACGGAAGCTTGTCATCCCGTAATATCAAAACATCAATTTTTATATATGGAATTAAAAAGAGTAGTAGTAACAGGTCTCGGCGCCATTACTCCGGTGGGTAACAACCCAGAGGAGACATGGAACAACCTGCTCGCCGGAAAGAGCGGAGCCGCACCTATTACTTTGTTCGACGCATCACAGTTCAAGACACAGTTCGCCTGCGAGGTGAAGGGTTTCAACCCCAACGACTATATCGACCGCAAGGAGGCACGCAAGATGGACCGCTACGCACAGCTTGCCTTGGCAGCTGCCGTACAGGCTGTCGATGACTGCAAGATGGATCTCGAGGCTGTGGACAAGGACCGCATCGGCGTTGTGTTCGGTGTTGGTATCGGAGGTATCAAGACCTTCGAAGACGAGGTTGGATATTATGCCCAGCACAAGGAGAACGGTCCTAAGTTCAACCCGTTCTTCATCCCTAAGATGATTTCAGACATCGCAGCAGGCCAGATCTCTATCCGTTTCGGATTCCACGGACCTAACTATGCTACGACTTCTGCATGCGCATCTTCAACAAACGCACTTGCCGACGCATTCAACCTTATCCGCTTGGGCAAGGCTGACGCCATCGTGGCAGGTGGAGCAGAAGCTGCAATCTGCGCCTGCGGTGTGGGCGGATTCAACGCCATGCACGCTCTCTCAACCCGCAACGACGACCCTGAGCACGCATCACGTCCGTTCAGCGCAAGCCGCGACGGATTCATCATGGGCGAAGGCGCAGGCTGTCTGATTCTCGAGGAACTGGAGCACGCCAAGGCACGCGGTGCAAAGATCTACGCCGAGATGGTGGGCGAGGGCATGAGCGCCGACGCATACCACATAACAGCTTCACACCCAGAGGGACTGGGAGCAACTCTCGTGATGAAGAACGCACTGGAGGATGCCGGAATGAAGCCTGAGGATATCGACTATATCAACGTGCACGGCACATCAACTCCTGTGGGCGACATCTCTGAGGTGAAGGCTATCCAGCAGCTCTTCGGCGAGCACGCATACAAGCTCAACATCAGCTCCACGAAGTCTATGACCGGTCACCTGCTCGGTGCTGCCGGTGCTGTGGAGGCTATGGTTTCAGTGCTCTCAGTGAAGAACGACATCATCCCTCCTACCATCAACCACGAGGAGGACGACAAGGACGAGAACATCGACTACAACTTGAACTTCACATTCAACAAGGCACAGAAGCGCACCGTACGTGCTGCACTCAGCAACACATTCGGCTTCGGAGGCCACAACGCATGCGTTATCTTCAAGAAGTATGATGATTAATAACTTTATAGACCGGATGAGGCTCATGTTCTGCAAGGACAAGGAGCTTCGTTCGGCTCTCTACGATATCTTCGGCTTCTATCCACACCGCATACACTATTACAAGCTCGCTCTGATGCACAAGAGCGTGACCCGACGCAACGAAAAGGGGAAACCCGTGAACAACGAGCGTCTGGAGTTTCTCGGCGACGCCATTCTCGACGCCATTGTGGGCGACATCGTCTACCGCCACTTCGAGGGGAAACGCGAGGGTTTCCTTACAAGCACACGAAGCAAAATCGTTCAGCGGGACACGCTGAACCGTCTTGCCAACGAGATGGGCATCACTCAATTGATAAAATCAGGAAAACACACTCCCTCCCACAACAGCTATATGGGTGGGAATGCGTTTGAGGCATTGGTCGGGGCGATGTATCTCGACCGAGGCTACGAGGCATGCATGCGGTTTATGGAAAAGCGCATCCTTGCCCAGATAATCAACATCGACAAGGTGGCCTACAAGGAGATAAACTTCAAGAGCAAGCTGATAGAATGGTGCCAGAAGAACAAGGTGAAGCTTGATTTCAAGCTCATTTCGCAGAGCAAGGAGGGCAAGAACAGTCCCGTATTCAAATACCAGGTACTCGTGGAAGGTCTTGAGGGCGGCACGGGCGAAGGATACTCCAAGAAGGAGAGCCAGCAGCTCGCCAGCAAAGTGACGCTGCAGCAGCTGAAGCGCAAGCCGCAGTTCATCGACGCCGTGTTCGCCGCCAAGGGCAACCGCACGAAGATGGAGGAAGAGCCTGTGCTCACCGTGCCCGACACGGAGGTGAAGCAGGACTTCATCATCCCGCAGAAGCAGGAAGAGGACAAGGCCGCAGCCAAGGGCAACGACGCCAATGCTGACAATACTGCGGCAGCCAATGCATCTGCCGCCGGAAAGAATGCGGACGGCAGCACCGGCAAGGCTGCAGAAGTAGCCGCCGAGATTGATTCCTTCGACCTCTCCGACATCAAGGCCACGCCGAAGGAGCAGTCGCCCGAGGACATCATCGCGGCTTCCATGGCAGAGGCTTACAAGGAATAAGAAAAGAAACCATATAAGGAAACAACAAGATACAAGAATCCCCGGATGCAACCGCAAGAGGTTTGTACATCCGGGGATTCCTGTATTTTGTAAATTCGCTTTCTGAGCGATTATTTCACCATCACCTTCATAGTCCTTCCGTCAGACAGTTTGACGATGTTCAAGCCCTTCTGAGGAGCAGACAGCTTGACGCCGTCGAGTGAGTAGCGTGCAACCTCCATGGTCTCGCCATTGTCAGCAACGCCGTTGATGCCTGTTGTAGCAGCTCCATAAGTCATGAAAGCAACGTTGTCCACTGTGTTGTCCTTGTAGTTGCTCTCGTTGTGACCGTTCAAGAGAGCCACGAACGTAAGGTCGTCAGCCTTCCAGTTAGAGTTCAGATTAACCGTGAATGTCTTGGTGAACTTGTTGTCCTTCCATTCCACAGCCTCACCCCATGAGCTGTTGTTGTAGCGGATTACATGGTCATGATAGAAAGTGCCGGATGCACCAGCCTGGCGTTTTGCCTTCACATGATTCTCTGTCAGATAGAAGGTGAAGTTGCTGTTGTCCTGGTTATAGCCGGTGTTACACTCGCCGTTGACTGTAACGGTAGCCCATGTTCCGTCGAAACACTTCACAACCTCGATGTCAAGCTTCGTGTTAGCTTCCTGTCCAATTACCTTGTTAATCTTTGCTTTCAGGATATTTGAGCTACCCGGCAAGAACAATACGCCGCTTCTGCTCCCCTGTTCGCTGATATTGCTGTAGTCACGGTTGAAGCCTACTGCCGGTGCGAATGTAGAACCGGTATTGCCATACATCATAGTTGCGATGTCTGTATCCCATTTGCTTGTAAGCCAGTCATCACCATAGCCTGCATGGTGGCATACTACTGTCACGCGACTGTCGTCAGCAGTATTGAGGGCTGTCTTCAGATAACCGATTACACGAGGACAGTTGCCACAATTCTCTGTAGTGAATTCCTCGATGAGCACATTGCGCGGATAGAAGCTGTCTGCCACACCCATTTTGCCTGCCAAGGTCTTGCCTGGGGCAAGGTTGGCATTGCCGTTCACCTTTGTTATGGTCACGTCCACATTATGCTGTCCTGCAACGGCAGAACCCGGGAATGTAGCCTTGAACACGCCATAGCTACCGCGTCCGATTGAAGAAGTCAGTGCAGCCTCCTTCTCCTCTGTTGCCACACCGTCTATGCTCACTACATAAGAGAGAGAGGAGATTGCCTCCTTACTGTTGTTGTAACATTCCACATCGAAATCTGCCGCAGTGTTAGGCTTCGTAACGAAATGCAGGAACTCTGTAGGCTCTGCATTATACTCCGGGAAGTTGCCTTCCACAATAAGCTGGACGCTGACAGCTCCGTATGCGCTGAAATTATACCAACCCTCGCCACTGCCTTTCTTTGATTTCGGAATATTGCAATAGATAAGGAATGAACTGCCCGACAGACGGGTCGGCGCATACGAAAGAGGGAAACACTCGTCTAAGTAATTTTTTCCGTTGTTTGTTGTTTTCTGTGTGAAATCGAAACCAACGAAGAATTCCCTGTCAGCCTCGATTGTATACGGCTCATCAAAAAGCACGGTGTTCCAGCCCTTTGCTGTAGCAGGCACTTCCTTGGAAATCATGTCGTTCTGAATCATTTTATTCTCGACGGGAGCCATGAACACGCGTGACTTGTCGATAGGGCATGCCAAACCGAAACGTATACCTACAACCTTCATTCCCACGTATGGCTTGAGCATATCTGGTGTGATATCCATTGCCGCCTTACAGTTTTCGTCTACAGTCGTGCCGGGCAGGCCCATAGAGGCGTTGTCGGCCACCAGATCGTCATTGCAGTAATAGCCTACCAGACGCTGGTTGGCTGCTATCTCAGTCTTACGGGGAGCAGCCTTGCGGGCATCCTGTGTCTGTACCGACGTACTGCGCTCCGGCAGTCCGCCTTCAAATTCCAACACTGTCTGTGCGCTCATTCCCAAGGAAAAAGCCAGAGCTGCAACAAATAGTAAAGTCTTCTTCATAATCATCAATATTTAATTATTTCACGATGCGTTTGATTGTCTTGCCGTTTGAGAGAGTCTCGATGTTCAGTCCTCTAACGGCAGAATTGATTCTCATTCCGGCAGCATTATAGCGGTTTACCACCTTTGCGTTTGCATTGTCCACAACGCCGTTCACGCCTGTCGGGTCGAGATACATGAAATTGATTGTCACCTTAGGGCCATAAGCCTTGAAGTCGCCTACGTCCGGAATCTTTATGCCCTCAATGTCCTGCTCAACCACATTATAAACCTTGAGCTGGAACACAGCCTGACACTTACCGTATGCTGCCGGCTTCCACTCGCTCATGAGAGTATGCTGCTCTCCTTCCTCGATGAGGAATAATCCAGGAGTGTTCACATCAACAAAATTACCCGCAGAAAAGATATCCTTGCAGTTGCTTGGGAAACAGCAAGAGAACTGTCCGTTGTCCATGTTCGTGATATTCAGGTCGAGACCTACAGCCTGGTCTTTGCCCGTGGTATTCTTTACGAACAGACCAGAGTTGATCTGCACACTGCCGTTTACGGTTTCAGGTTCATAAACTGTGATTTCCGAACCGTCGGCAACCACGTTACCGTCCTTGTCGACAAACTGGAATGTCTCGAGGTCGGTCTGCGCCATTGCATTCATACCGCACACAGCCATGATGGCTGCTGCCAATAAAGTTTTTATTTTCATATTACTCTGATTTTGATAAATTACACTTTTCTTTTCCTTTCATCTGCCCATCCCGGATGCCAATCAGCCTCCCGGCATGGACAGATGTATGATGTATTAGCCTTAAAGCCTGTCTTTATGAATCTTGTTGCCTGTCTCTGCCGGCCATTACTGCTTGCTGCTTGCCACAGACACCTTCTCCGTCTGCTGCACTCCGTCTGCCGTGAACACGAAGGCAACCACCGACATGTTCTCGGCTTTCCACTTAGAGTCGAGCTGCACGGAGTATGTCTTCCTCACGTCGGCATTCTCCACCACGTTGATCGGGTCGCCGTCCTTGTCATTCACCGTGGTGCGGAACACGTGGTTGTGCACATATTCCTTGTTCACGCTGCCGTCGCCCATATACTGCATGTCCACGATGCCGTCTTCCACGAGCCATACCTGCAGACGTGCGCCGCTGAGCGGCTTCAGTCCCACAACGCTGACCGTAACGTCGGCCTTGCGTGTCGACTCGTCGTATTTCACGGTGGGGTTGATTGCCACCGTAGGCTCATTGTTGATTCTCGCATTCACGTAGGCAGTCCAGTAGGTCAGCGTGCTGAGCGGCTTTCCGCCCACGCGGTCCACCATTCCGCTCGGCTGCGCCTTCACTCCCCATGTGGTATAGTATGAGTTGCCCACTTCCGTGGTGAGTGCATACGGCTTGCGTCCCTCGGCGATGGTGGAGTATCCGAAGTCTCCTCCGTAGATGCCCACAGCAATGACGTTGTCCTCACCGAACTGCTGCTGCAGCGAGTGTATGAGATTTGTCGCCTTGGGGCAGTTCACGCAGCGCTGTCCGGTGAAATCCTCTATCAGCACGTGCTTCTTCACCTCTGCCGGCTTCACGTATATCAGCCTGTCGTTCTCGTCGATGTCGGTACACGACGCCATGCCCATCACTGCTGCCGCCGCCGTGATGCCGATGAGGCATTTGCCGGCCACCGCATTGTATATATTCTTTATAGATTTCATCTCCTGGAAAATTAGAAGTTATAGTTGTAAGACAATGTCACGCCCTTGCTTGCCGGCACCATGCGGCATACTCCTCCGGAGCAGTTGTATCCGGCGCGCGTCCTGCCGTAGCCTATCTGCAGGCGGTGTGCTCCGGCATTGAAGGTTACGAGCCCCTGATAATAGTGGAGCTTGCTCACTCCCGAGTTGTACATGTCCGAAACGGTTATCATCCAGTGGGGCAGTACGGAGAGTTCGAGCAGACCGAAGAGCCAGTCGCCCTCGTCGTCGTCCGTATTGAGATACTGCGCCTCGCCGCGGAGCGTCACCTTGTTGTTGAAACGGTATTTCGCGTCGGCCACGAAGATGTCGGAGTGTACCATTCCGCCCTCGCCCTCTACAACGGACTTGTTGTAGAACTGGTTCATATACATGAGGTTAAGGGTGAACGAGCGCGAGAATTTCTTATCGATATGCACGTTCAGGTCCTGGTAATACGTGGCGTCGCCCCATTTCCAGAATGCCGAGCCGTATCCGCTCGTGCCCTCGGAATATCCGTCCACGGTGTGCAGGTTGCGGTCGATGGAATGTACGTGGGAGAAGTTCACCTTCAGGTTCGTGCCGTATTTTCCTCCGAGGAAGGTGTTGCGCTTGAATCTGTAGCCGAATTCAGCCTGGTATGCCCACTCGCCGTTTGGCTGTGTGGCGTATGGATAGAGTGCTGCGAGGGCATAGGTCTGCTCCTGCGTGAAGGCGGGCAGATTGTTCAGGTTTGACGAGAGTCCCTTCACGTTGCGGTCGCTGCGGAAGGTCATGTTGTCGCTCCTCTTTGCCTGGAGCAGCAGACTCAGTCCGTTTCTCGAATACGATGTGGAGAGCATCGCCACGGTTCCCTTGCGGTAGATGTAGGGATAGAGGGCGTCGTACGACGGGTCGTCGGTCTTCCACGCATACTCGGCGAGCACGCTGAAGTCGCCGGCCTGCAGGTTGGCCCTCACGTCGAAGGCATTCACGTTGCTCGGCAGGTTCAGCTTGTAGGGGCCGTAGGGCGTGTTGATTTCCTCGTCCTTGGTGGACTGGTATTTGTTCACCCACGATCCGGCGAGCGTCAGATACGTGTTGTGCTCCTGCATCTTCTTGAACCACTGGTCGACCGAGAGCTCCAGGTCGCCGCCCGTCACCCATGCGTCGTTCCATTTCCAGTAGTTGCGCTGCTTTCCGGCGAGCGCCTTCACCTGTACTCCCTTCACGGGTCTCACCACGAGCCTTCCGCCGAGCAGCGAGTTGTCGATTCCGAGGCTCCGCTCCTCGTATGTGCGGAGGATGAATCCGGAGCCGAACTGCTCATAGAATGTTCCGAGCGTGAGGTCCCAGTTGTCGAAGTGTGTCTTGAGGTAGAAGTGTGGCACTCCGTAGCCCTTGAAGCCCTGCTCCGGGTCTGTGGCGTAGCCTGGCAGCGGGTGTTTGGTGAACTCGAAGCGGAGTCCTGCGTCCAGATGGTTGCTGCGCCCCATGATGTCGGCGTAGGTGTTTGTGAGCGCCCACTCGCTGTATTTGTCTGTTCCTATCGCCTCGTCTTCCTGCGGGATGATGACGTCGCTCTGGATGCTTCCGCTGACGGTGAACTTGTCTTTCGCGGCATCCTCCTGGGCCATCGCTCCCGTAGCGGCAAGCACTGCGGCGAGAGAGAAGAATATTCTTGGTTTCATAAATTGCTTTTCGTTATGCTTATAGGCTGCGTGCCTGTCTTATTTTTTGATGAGTTCCCTCACCTTCTCTATGAGCTCCTGCTCTGCGCCTTCGGTGTATCCGTTGTGCTTGTATACCACCTTGCCGTCGCCGTCGCAGATGATGACAAACGGTATCATCTCGCCGCCGAACGACTTACGGAAGTCTGAGTTCACGTCGAGCAGCACCTCAAACGGCCATCCGTGCTGGTTCACGAGGGGCTTCACCTTGTTGGCGTTCTGCGCCTTGTCGATGGACACGGCATAGAGCTTCACTCCGGTCTCTGCCTGCCAGTCCTCATACACCTCGCCGATGGCTGAGAGCTCGCGGTTGCATGGCTTGCACCATGTGGCGAAGAAATCGATGATAAACGGTTTGCCGTCGTTGCTGAGAGTTGCCGTGTCTACGGTCTTTCCATCGATGGTCTTGAGTTTGAACGAAGGCAGCTGCGCATTGGCTTCATGTACTGCTGCAAAGAAAATCATTGCCAAAACGAGTAATCCCTTGCCCATTTTGTCCAGGTTAAACAGTGTTTTTTTTATCATGAGTCATTAATGTAAATTTTCCAAAAATATATACTCCGTTGCAAAAGTAGCTTTTCTTTATCCTTAGTAATGTTTAAAAAATAACTTCCGCAATTTTTCTGTTGCAGTTTATGTTTAGTT
>USSF01000063.1 GCA_900557405.1 uncultured Prevotella sp. | reverse complement strand
ACCTCATCAAGAAGAATGTAATACTTCTCCTTGTCAACCATCTGAGCATCTATATGCTCTAGCAAAGCATCTGGGTCACGAAGTTTCTTGTTACGACGGTCTTCAAGATTTACCTGTATGATATGATCCTCCGCAACACCTCTTTCAAGCAAATGCTTGCGGAAGATGTTGAATAAGAGGAAAGACTTACCGCATCGACGGATACCGGTAATAATCTTTATCATCCCATTGCCTTCTGCAGAGATGAGCTTACTTAGATATCCCTTGCGTTCAAAATATACCATTCATTGAAAATTTTTGTGTCAAGACACATATTTTTGCAGCAAAAGTACACTTTTTACTTGATAATGCCAAAGTTTTAAGAGAAAAAAGGACTCACCCGATGATCCCCAATGTTTATCGGGTGAACCGATTTGAGAGCAAATGTTAATGCTTAAATACAAAAATGGGGTACGATTGCTCGTACCCCTATATAAAAATATTGTCTCACACGGATGCTTGCCACCCATTATTCTACAGCAACTTTCTTCACGCTACCATCGCTATACTTCACGATATTCAATCCCTTGGTTGGAGCAGACAATCGCTGACCATTTACTGAATAGCGAGCTACCTCCTCAACATCGGTAGAGGTTGTAGTCTTGTCGATGCCTGTTGCATCGAATTCTACTATGTTCTCAAAGTCACCCCATACGTCTGCAAGGAAATAGTCTGTTTGTTAGCGGTCCTTAGCCTGTATTATGAATAATTCAGGCTAAGGGAGAATGAAAATAAATTATGAGGAACCCATGGATATTACCCCATGAATTCCCCATAAATAAAATCAATAAGAATTATCTTATTGTCGGAACTTTTATTGTAGTCTGGCTTCCGTCTGCGTATCTGATAGTGACGATATTGATAGAGCCGCCGGCATTGCCCAACGGGATACTGCACTCACTGTCGTTCACTGTGGTATTGCTCAAAGACTGGCCTGCGAGGTCTGACACCTGTACGCTATATATGTTCTTCTCTGCGCTGACAGAAAGCTGTCTGTTGCCGAGCTTTATCGTTGTGTCGCCGGTGTAAGCCTTTGCGTAGATTCCTGTGGTGGCATCGTTCACGATGTATACAGGAATGTCGATGGCAGAGCTGAGTCCGTCGTTTGACACCACTTCGATCTTTGCTTCATACAGAGCCTTGTCCAGACCAGAGGCATCCACATTCACGTTGAGCGTGGTGCTGCTGCCCGGTGCCACTTCAAACTGTTTCTTGTCTAACGACAGCCAGTTGATGGCTGGAGTGCGCTTTCCGCTGACGTTCGCACGGATACAATAGTTGAAGTCCATGCCCAGGTCGCTCATCGACCACCATGTTTCTCCGTCGATATTCACCATGTCGCCAAAGCCCACGATTGCGCTGCCCTTGTCGATACCGATGCAGTACTGGCTTCCGGTCAGACCCGAAGTCTTGTATCCGATCCAGAGGTCAGTGTCGCCTATCTTCACCGGCTTGTCGAGCACGATGTGGTTCCAGGAGTTCTTATCCACGTTGAATTCCTTCTCGACGATAAGATTGCCGTTCTTGCTCTGTGTACCTTCGCCGTAGATCACGATGCTGTTGTCGGTAGCAGGCGTTCCGATATATACGTCGACGCTGGTGATTTCCATTCCCGAAAGGGCTGAAAGCATATTGCCGGGGTAATAGCTGGCATAGATGGCAGAGGTGGAATTGCTGATACCCGTCAGCCCGTTCTGTCCCTTGTCGTACTTCAATACATACTCCGTGCCCTCGCTTGCATCCGGATTCGCTACGCCCATGACGGCTGCACGACGGAGGAGCTTACTCTTCACCTCGGCAGGTACGTTGGTCTTGCATATCGTATAGCTGGATGTAGGAGCGTTCGGCAGGATATAGTCGTATTTCAGTTCGCCGGTCAATGTTTCTCCGCCATTGTTCGCGATGTTGAGCGGTATCGTCCTCTTGTCGCCGCTCGTTGCGGCTTCGATCATCTCGGCAGACAGGTTTATTGCCGGCAGGTTCTCACTGTTCACCACGGTAATGGTGTAGTCTTCCGTCTCGCCGAAATCGTAGGTGCCGGTAGGCAGCGGCGTATCGAACGAGGCCACGATGCGCAGGCGCTTGTCGCCGAGCTTCACGTTGCTGCCGGTAGGTATTTTCACTTCACCCGTTCCGTCGCGCAGCTCCAGTGCCTCGCCCACATCGTTGAAGGAACCGTTGCCGTTCCAGTCGATCCATGCCCCGAGGGTCACGAACTTGTTGTTCGGCGTAACGCTGAGCGTGAGAGTACCGCCAGGCTGTATCGAGGTCCTCATATCTGTGAAGTCGGAGTATGTAGTTCCCTCCGAGGTGTTGTTGATATCGCCCACCTTCACGTTCTTTATATAATAGTAGCTGCTTGCCGACATTGATTCCGGATAGGACACGGTGCCGTCGCCAATGACGATGTCGGTGGAGAGCTCGTCGTTGCCCAGTGCCTCGCAGCCCGGAGTGGCGTTCTTCACGGTTATCTTGTGTTCGCCTGCTTCAGAGCAGTCCACTCTCGTTTGGAACGTATACTTATACGACTCCATCGAACCAATAGAGGCACCCAGTTTCTCTGTCGCCAGAAGTTTGCCGTCGAGCCAGAGCTGCAGTGTGATATCCTTGATATCCTGCTGGCCGATGTTCTGCACTTCCACCTGCACCTTTGAGTATTTTCCGGCATCCGACACTGTGGGCGAGAGGAATCTGTTGATTTTCATTGCCTTCTGCGCAATCAGCTCGCCGCTGCCATAGAAACAGTAGCAGCAAGAGAGGGTCTGGTTCCACGTAGGCTCGTTGCCGTCGCGCTTGTCAATCTTCATAAGGCTGTATTCGGGCGATGAGTTCGTGGTGAACAAAGACAGATAGCATCCGATGCTTTCGTCGCCTGTGTCGACAGCGCTTATCTGCATAAATCCGTGGTCCATCTTCAGCTCTTCGCCGAGGTCAACACGAAAGAAGTACATCTCGGAGAAGCCCTGTTCTTCGGTACCTCTTTTTATTCCGGTCTTTTCGCCAACTACATCCACAATCTTGTTGAATACCTGCTTGCCGGGTTTTCCGTCCTCGCCGTCCTCATAGAATGCCACTCTCACCTTTATCGGCTTCGTCATCTGGCCGTTCTCGTCGATTCCGCCTCGGTCGGTGCAGTATACCCAGCCGTTGTCGGGGCTGTAGTAGTTGAACAGTCCGATGAAGCGCACGGCGTTGAACTTATAGTAGCATCCGCTGAAATGCTGGTAGAGGCTCGTGGCTGCATCCTTTCTTCCTTCGTCGGACGAGGCGGTTCCGGTCATCACACCGTCAAACTCCTGGTATTCTCCGCCGAACACTGTTCCCTCGGAACATCCCAGCAGCTGTTCTGCCGTGACTCTTGCCGGTGCGCGGTCGAACGCTTTCGACGGCAGCAGCGTCCTGCCCTTGGTTATGCTACCGGCAATGTTCTGCACTGTCTGGGCTGATGTTGTCATAGCGCATGTCATGGCTATGACGGATAGGAGTAAATGTTTTCCCATAGAATTAATATCTTTAATTAAACAATTCTTTTTAGCCCTAAAAGAGCTATTGTGTCTGCAAATGTATCTAAAAAAAACAACAAATTACAAACTTTAGCAATAAAAAGCAAAAAAAACAATGCTTTTCTTTACGCCACGTGGTGTTTTTTAACCACAATGCGACATATTGCCACACACGAAGAGGGTAAACGTAAAAGAAGAAGCACGCCCGGCAAAGGAACCGGTGTTGTTATGATTATATTATGTCCAAGGACAAGTTGCCTGAAAATTTGTTATTATGCTGCAAAAGTACAATCGTTCGTTTTTTTATACACAACGCCTCCTTATGCGAAACGGCAAAAATGTATTGCGAAGCAGCAATATATTCTTTTGAAGCAATTATAGGTATTCCTCTTTTTGTTGAACGTTCATAAAAATGTAATTTTATAACTGTTGAACATTCATAAAAGTGTAGTTTTATAACTGTTGAACGTTCATAAAAGTGTGGCTTTGTAGCTGTTGAACGTTCATAAAAGTGTAATTAGCTTGTGTATGTCGTTGATTTTCATTAAATTTGCCGTTGGATATAAAACTATAGCATTATGGAACGTCATATATACAACGATCTTAAGAAATGGAAAGACTCGCCTAAGCGTAAGCCATTGATACTTTTAGGGGCACGTCAGGTGGGCAAAACATACATTCTTAAGCAATTTGGCAAGGAGGAGTTTGACAATATGGTATATGCTGTCGAGGCGTATTTCAATGGCGCAGGATTAGGAACTGGCGAATATGGGCTTGATGGTGTGGGTAGGGTAGTGTCTAAACTTAAAAACCTCTTTTCCCTGATTTTCTGTAATTTATTTTTTTCGTGATACAAAATAATACAAGAACTTATACATAAATATAAAGTAAAAAGGAAAAGAAGTCGGGTGCATCAGAGAACGTTCTCTTGATGCACCCGACTTCTTTATTTCCTCTCTGCAAGCACCGACTTGCAGTCTTGTATGTTTCCTGATCCTGCCGTGCGGCGTGTTAGCGGTCCTTAGAGCATTTCCTTGAGCGCCTTGGCGAGCTGGTCAGGACAACTTGTGTTCTTGTAGCCGCAGGTGACGCCCTCCAGACGCTCGATGACCTTGTCGGCCGGCATGCCCTCGATGAGCTTGCCGATGCCCTTCAGATTACCGTTGCATCCGCCGACGAACGACACGTTGTTGATGGTGTTGTCGTCGTTCAGCTCTATGTGGATAGAGCGGCTGCATGTGCCTTGTGTGGTATAGTCAAACTGTTTCATGATGTTCTTGTAATTCTATTGTCTGTTTCTTTCGAAATACTCGATGACGTTCTCTCCGTATGTCTTGCGGCTGACGAGCCTTACGTCGTGGGGCAGGAGAGGAGCCTCCGTCCCTCCGCTTACGGTCGTGGGTGATGTCTCTATGCGGATCTCGTCCCATAGTCCGGCATCGATGAAACTCTGCAGGGTGACGGCTCCGCCTTCCACGATAAGCGACTGCTTTCCTGCCTCATACAGCTTGTCGGCTATCTGCTGCGCCACGCCGCCCGAAAAGTCCAGTCCCTCAAAGCAGGGTTTGTCTCTGTCAATCACCAACCGCATGGGGTCGCGCCCCACCCAATGCCTCACATTGAGCTTCGGGTCGTCCCTTTCGGCAGTGACCCTCCCCACGAGTATCGCGTCGTATTCCGACCTCAACTTGTGTGAGAGCATCTGCGTGAACGGTGTGGAGAGCATTACGGGCTTGTAGTTGTCGTCGAGGAATCCGTTTGCCGTGCGGCACCACTTCAGCAGGATATACGGACGGTGGTGGGTGTGGAATGTGAAGAAGCGCTTGTTCAGCTCCTTACATTCATCCTCGAGCACCCCCACTTCCACTTCTATGCCAGCCTCGCGGAGCTTCCTTATGCCGTTGCCGTGCACCTTTGCAAAGGGGTCCACGCATCCCACCACAGCCCTCTTCACGCCTTTCCTTATGATGAGGTCGGCGCAGGGCGGAGTCTTGCCGTAGTGAGAGCAGGGTTCAAGACTGACGTATATGGTTGCTTCGGGCAGGAGCGCCTCGTCTTCGGGCTTCACCGAGGCGAAGGCGTTCACCTCGGCATGGCCCTCGCCGCAGCGCACGTGGTAGCCCTCGCCGATAATCCGGCCCCGGGCCACTATCACTGCACCCACCATGGGGTTGGGCTTGGCGTTCTGCATTCCGTTGCGTGCCAGCTGCAGGCAGCGCAGAAGATATTTCCGGTCCATTATCCCACCTGACTTCCTGGCTTCACCTCTTTGTCCACCCTGGTCACGCTCAGGTTGCCGTCGAAGTCCTCAGCACTGAGAATCATTCCCTGGCTCTCGATGCCCATGAGCTTGCGTGGGGCGAAGTTGGCGATGAAGCAAACCTGCTTGCCTATGAGTTCTTCGGGTTTGTAGAACTTGGCGATGCCGCTCACGATGGTGCGGTCGGTGCCGCTGCCGTCGTCGATGGTGAACTTGAGCAGCTTGTTGGCCTTCTTCACCTTCTCGCAGTTCTTGACGGTTCCCACACGGATGTCGAGCTTCTCGAAGTCCTCGAAGCTTACGGTAGGCTTGATTTCCTTGGCCTGGTATGCTGCGGCGGCGTTAGCCTTCTTGATTTCCTCGAGCTTGTCGAGCTGATACTGTATTGTCTCGTCCTCGATCTTCTCGAAGAGCAGTTCCGGTTCGGCGAGCTGATGGCCCGGCTTGAGCAGGTCGGTCGCTCCGAGCTGGTCCCAGTCGAAGTTGTCGATATTGAGCATCTGGCGCAGCTTAGCACTGCTGAACGGCAGGAACGGCTCGAACGCTATGGCGAGGTTTGCCACGAGCTGCAGCGAGATATAGAGGATTGTCTCCACGCGCTTCGGGTCGGTCTTCCATACCTTCCACGGTTCGCAGTCGGCGATGTATTTGTTTCCGATGCGGGCGAGGTTCATTGCCTCCTTCTGTGCGTCGCGGAACTTGAACACGTCGAGCAGGTCTTCCACCTTCTTCTTCACTCCCGAGAATTCCTCGAGCGTCTGCTTGTCGTAGTCCTGCAGCTCTCCGCACTCAGGCACCACGCCGTTCCAGTATTTCTTGGTGAGCTGCAGCGCACGGTTCACGAAGTTTCCGTATACGCCCACCAGTTCGCTGTTGTTGCGCTCCTGGAAGTCCTTCCATGTGAAGTTGTTGTCCTTCGTCTCCGGTGCGTTTGCCGTGAGCACGTATCTCAGCACATCCTGCTTGCCAGGGAAATCAATCAGATATTCGTGGAGCCAGATTGCCCAGTTGCGTGATGTGGAAATCTTGTCGTTCTCAAGGTTGAGGAATTCGTTTGCCGGCACGTTGTCTGGCAGGATATAGTCGCCATGAGCCTTGAGCATTGTAGGGAACACGATGCAGTGGAATACGATGTTGTCCTTTCCGATGAAGTGGATCAGTCTTGACGACGGGTCCTGCCACCATTTCTGCCATGTGCCCCAGGTCTCCGGATCAGCGTCGCAGAGTTCCTTGGTGTTAGAGATATATCCGATAGGTGCGTCGAACCATACGTAGAGCACCTTGCCGTCGGCTCCTTCCACAGGGACGGGGATTCCCCAGTCCAGGTCGCGCGTCATGGCACGCGGCTGCAGATCCATGTCGAGCCAAGACTTGCACTGTCCGTATACATTAGGACGCCACTCCTTGTGGTCCTCCAATATCCATTTCTTCAGCCAGTCCTGCCATTTGTTCAGCGGCAGATACCAATTCTTTGTGGCTTTCTTGATGAGTCCGTGTCCCGGGTTGTTCTTGTTGGTCGGGTTGATGAGTTCTTCAGGAGAGAGCGTAGCTCCGCACTTTTCGCACTGGTCGCCGTAGGCTCCTTCAGCTCCGCATCGCGGACAGGTGCCCACGATGTTGCGGTCGGTGAGGAATTCTCCTGTCACCTCGTCGCAGAACTGCTCCTCGGTCTTCTCAATCAGCTCGCCCTTGTCATAGAGGTCACGAAAGAAATCCGAAGCGAACTTATGGTGTATCTTAGAAGTGGTACGGCTGTAGATGTCGAACGAGATTCCGAAGTCCTCGAATGATTTCTTGATGAGCGAGTGGTAGCGGTCCACCACCTCCTGTGTCGTTATTCCTTCCTTGCGTGCACGGATGGTAACCGGCACTCCATGCTCATCGCTTCCGCCGATAAACATCACTTCCTGTTTCTTCAGTCTCAGATAACGCACGTAGATGTCGGCAGGCACATACACTCCGGCGAGATGGCCGATGTGTACTCCTCCGTTGGCGTACGGCAGGGCTGCCGTAACGGTGGTGCGCTTGAAATGTCTTTCTTCCATATATCCTGTAATTTCTGTATTTGTTTTGATGTGAAAAACGTTATTCCACTGCAAAGTTAGTGTTTTTTCCTCATTCTGCATTAAATATATGTAAATATGTTTGCAGGAGCAGTCGCGAAGCGATAATTTTGCAGGTGAAGAAGGAGGGGAGGAGTTGACAAGTAAACGAGTTGACAAGTAGACGAGTTGACAAGTTGACGAGGGAACTGACACCATTATAACCTGATATTACAAATGACCTATAATGATATCTGGCGGCGCATAGCCGCAAGTCTGGGCGACGGCGAGGCAAAGGCCGTTGTGAGGATTCTGCTCGAAGACGGCTACGGTCTTTCGTATACCGACATCCTGTGTGGCGGTGTGGAAAGGCTCGATGCCGGGGATGCGGAGAGACTCGAATCCGACGTGAGGCGGCTGGAAGACGGCTGCCCCGTGCAGTATGTCGTGGGCAGGGCGCTGTTTGCCGGCAGAAGTTTCCGTGTGTCGCCGGCGGTACTCATCCCACGGCCCGAGACGGAACAGCTCTGCTCGCTCGTTGTGGAGGCGATGGCAGAGCGGCCTGAAGGCGTGACGATTCTTGATGTCGGTACGGGCAGCGGATGCATCGCCTCGACTTTGGCGCTCGATGTGCCCCACGCCCGTGTGTCGGCTTGGGACATATCGCCGGAGGCTATCGCCGTGGCGCACGGCAATGCACAGGAACTGGGCGCCGCCGTGGACTTCGTCCTGCAGGATGCCCTCAACCCGCCTGTCCATAGCGGACGGTGGGATGCCATAGTGAGCAATCCGCCGTATATATGCCGCAAGGAGCAGGGCGGCATGGAGCAGAACGTGCTTGCCCATGAACCGCATCTCGCCCTTTTCGTGCCGGATGCCGATCCGCTGCTCTTCTATCGCAGCATAGCCCACTATGCCGCCGGGGCGCTGAAGCCGGGAGGGTGTCTGTTCTTTGAAATCAACCCCCTCTATGTCCGTGAGACCGAGAGAATGCTGTGCGACGAGGGGTTTCATGACGTGCATACGGTGAGGGACATCTTCGGCAAGGAGCGCAACACGGTGTGCTGCAAGGAGTAAAAGGATAATGGATTCAAGTTCCTGTTTTTTAACAAAAACAAAAAGACAAAGATAAATGACAGGTATAAAGAAAGAAATTGACGAGAAGGGTGCGCTGAAGAGACTTGAGGCTCTCTGCTCGCGCTCCGAACATTGTTCGCATGAGATGCGTGAGAAGATGATGCGCTGGGGCATCGACGGGGAGGCGCAGGAACGTGTGGTGGCGGCTCTTGTGAAGGGGCGTTATGTGGATGACGAACGCTTTGCCCGTGCCTTTGCTGCCGACAAGGTGCGCTATAACAAATGGGGCAGGCGTAAGGTGGACCAGGCGCTTGTCATGAAGCGGATACCGGAGGACGTGCGCCAAAGGGTGCTCGGTGAATTCAGCAATGAGGAATTCAGCGAATCCCTGCGCCCGTTGCTCGTTGCCAAGATGAAATCCACCAAGGCGAAGAACGATTACGAACTCTTCTGCAAACTCCTCCGCTTCGCCCTCGGCAGAGGGTTCGGCATGGAGGAGGCGCGCAGCTGTCTGGAGGACATACTGGGCGGTGCATACGATGACTGAGGAACGGTCTTTTACGGCTCCCCCAGATGTTCCACAATGAGTCTTACCTCATAGGGCGTGAATGTCTTGTATTTCAAAGGCTTGCCGTCCTTTAGCAGTTGTTTTGACAGTTCGGGCGAGATGCTGATCCATTTCAGCAGGCGACGGTAAGCGGATTCTGGTTTAAGTGTCGGACTGTAGATGCGTGCCAGTTCGGTGCGACCGTATGCGCGCACCTTGAATTTGTTTTCCTGATAGTTTTCCATGATATAAAATATTTGCGTTTCCTTTTTTGATACTGCAAAGGTAATATGCCGTGTGACGGTATGCAAGCTTTTGGGCAAAGCTTTAAGCTTTTCTATCTTTTCGGCAGCCGCACACTGCCGTTTTCTGCACATATCCTGCACCGTCTCCCTTTTTCTCCTTCTTTCTTCCCGTTATTCCCCATCGGCGGTGGGGTGGGTTTTCATGTTCCTCGGGTGGTGCTCCAGGATTTCCTCGCGCAGCGTATGTACGTCGATGTGGGTGTATATCTGCGTGGTGCCGATACTCTCGTGGCCGAGCATCTCCTGAATGGCGCGCAGGTTTGCCCCGCCTTCCAGAAGTGCTGTGGCGAAGGAATGGCGAAGGGTGTGCGGACTGATGACCTTCTGTATTCCGGCATCGGCAGCAAGCCGCTTCACGATGGTGAATATCATCATCCGCGTGAGGTGGGCGCCGCGCCTGTTCAGGAATACGTAGTCCTCCTCTCCCGGCTTGATATTCATGAGGTTGCGGTCGAGGAACCACATCTGCAGTTCTTTCACGGCGCTCTCCGAGATAGGCACGAGGCGGTCTTTCTTCCCCTTTCCCGTCACGCGGATGAAACCCTCCGCAAGGAAGAGGTCCGACATGTGGAGCGTGACGAGCTCCGTCACACGCAGTCCGCAGCTGAACAATACCTCGATGATGGCCTTGTTGCGCTGTCCCTCGGGTTTTTCCAGGTCTACCGCCGCCTTCATCCTGTCCACCTCCTTCACCGACAACACCTCGGGCAGATGCTCCCCTATCTTGGGCCATTCCAGCAGTTCTGTAGGGTCCTCGTCCATGTATCCGTCCATGATGAGAAACTTGTAGAACGCCCTCACACCGCTTAGTATCCTGCCCTGCGAGCGTGCGCTGATGCCCAGGTCGATTATCATGGCGGCAAAGTTCTGCAGGTCCTCCAGCTTCACCTGCGTCAGCGCCAGTTCCTCGCAGCGGGCGTAGTCCACCAGCTTCTGCAGGTCGTCGGTATACGCCTTCAGCGTGTTCTCCGAATAGTTGCGCGCCAGCTTCAGGTATCTGCAATACTGCCTCACCATCTCGCTGTCGGCCGTTGCTGCCACATCATTATCGGTTTTCATATCCATTGTTATAGGGATTATTAAATATTTTTTGTACTTTTGCTGCATCTTCCGCACCATCGCCCTACAAACGGGTGGGAGAGCGGCGAGGCAGATGTCCTCTGCCGGTGCAATGCAAAATTAATGAAAACCGAAGAAAACAGCAAACTTATGAAGATACAAATCATAAACGGTCCCAATCTGAACCTGCTCGGCGTGCGCGAGCCGGGCATCTACGGCAGCCAGTCCTTCGAGGACTATCTGCCCGGGCTGCGCCGCCTGTTTCCCGATGTGGAGATAGACTATTACCAGAGCAATGTGGAGGGCGAACTGATAGACAAGCTGCAGGAGGTGGGTTTCTCTGCCGACGGCATAGTGCTCAACGCCGGAGCCTACACCCACACCAGCGTGGCGCTGTACGACTGCATCCGCGCCATCAAGTCGCCCGTGGTGGAGGTACATATCTCCAATGTGCACCAGCGCGAGGAATTCCGCCGCCATTCATTCATCTCCCCAGCCTGCAAGGGCGTCATCTGCGGCTTCGGGCTGGACTCCTACCGGCTGGCAATAGAGGGACTGACAAGATAACACCCATCAAACTGTCGGCCTGTCGGTCCTGTTACCCCATCACTCCTATTTCTACTATCACCCCTATCAGGCCCAACAAGCCATTAGCCCCAAACAAAGAATCATGACTCCAGAATTAGAATCCTACCTACTCGCCCACAGCGATCCCGAGGGCGACTACCTCTACCGTCTCTACCGCGCCACCAATATCCACCTGCTCCACGGCAGGATGGCAAGCGGACACCTGCAAGGCAGAGTCCTGAAGATGCTCGTAAGGATGGCACAGCCAAAGAATATCCTCGAGATAGGCACGTTCAGCGGCTACAGCGCCATCTGCCTCGCCGAGGGACTCCCCGAGGGCGGAATGGTATACACCTTTGAAATAAACGACGAGCAGGAGGACTTCACCCGTCCGTGGATAGAAAACTCCCCCGTGGCAGACAAGATAAGGTTCATCATCGGTGATGCCCTGACCGAGGCGCCCAAGCTGGGCGTGGAGTTCGATATGGCATTCATCGACGGTGACAAGCGCACGTATATGGAATCCTACGAGATGGTGCTCTCCGTGTTGCGCCCCGGCGGCTTCATCCTCGCCGACAACACACTGTGGGACGGACACGTGGTGGACCACGCCTACGACAAGGACCGCCAGACGCAGGGCATCGAGGAATTCAATGACTTCGTGGCCCACGACGAGCGCGTGGAGCGCGTCATGCTCCCCCTCCGCGACGGACTGACGCTTATATATAAAAGGTAAAGGGAGGTTCCTATTGACTCCCGATAATAAGTGTCCAACTTACAACTTGTTGCATTTTTATGCGTTAAAGCTATCAATAAAAAGGGAAAATGGGGGAAAAGGATATTTTTCTTCATTTTTATTTGCGGAAAACATAAACCTAAAATCCGCAAGCAATCTCAATGGCAATCTCAATTGCAGTAAAGAGCTTG
>USSF01000062.1 GCA_900557405.1 uncultured Prevotella sp. | reverse complement strand
TGAGCATCTCATAGAAGTTGCGGATGAGGGCGGTAAGCAGCAGGAATACGGCATTTTGGTTCATGAACGACTTGGGAAGGCTTTTCCAGCCAAAGCCATTGTCAAGGTCATCGAAGATGCGCTCCTTAGAGCCACGCTGGTTGTAGAACTCAACAATCTCGCGATTTGTCGAGTCGTAGTCGTTTGTAAGAATACATCTGTATGTGTACTCTCCCTCCCAGAGATCCGCATCTCCATTGTCTCTCCGCTGTCTTTGTATGACCACCCTACACGGCATGCCTTCCCACTTCGCTGCCATAATAGAGTTAAGTTCGAAGTCGCTGCCATTGATTTCCTCGTGTTTCCATCCGCGCAAGGCGAAGATGTCATCGTACATGGATTGACAACGGTTGCCGCGGATATAGTAATAGGTGCAATGAGCCGCGACTTCCTCAACAATCTCTCTTGAGCATGAACCGCAATCCATCCTCGAGCGATATATGCCAAGGCCTCTTTCCTCAAGTCTCGTGAAGAAACGATGAAGAGTATCCTTCTGATGAAAACGAACATTGGCGTTGCCATCGCGGTTCTCCAAACCAACCACGAGGTTGCCGATGACGGCTACGCCGGGGCTGTAACCCTTGAACTTCTTGTAGGTGAACTTAGCGTCATACTACTCCGTCTCAAGGAACTCGTGGTCGAAGTCAAAGTCGTATTTCTCGCCCTGTACGAGTTGGCCCGTAGATACCAGTATGTCAAGCAGCAAGTCGTTGAGCTCGTCGGCCGTGTTGAAGTCATATTGCTTGCCCGTCTCGGAAGTGTACGTCGTGTTCTCCTGTTTCAGTTCGTCCATGATACGGAGTATGGTGTCAGAACTGCATGACCTGAGAAGAGGATGGTGTGATAAATGGCGGAGAAGGTGTGAGGTCACTCCTCCACACAAGACCCTCCGCAGAGATATACACACATCAACGTACGGATGATCTCGCTATACTGGTAACCCACCAACTTGCTGCGCTGACCGGTGTTTCCCTGGGCTTCTTCCGTTTTTTTATTCCATACTAAAACCAATGATAAAAGCCTCCGGAAAACGTCAGCGTTTCATGGTTTGCTGACCATTGAAAAAGCGGTACCAAAGAAGTATAGCGTCCTGATACCAAAGGTGCGGCATAGTTGCACCAAAGGTGCAGCATAGGTGCACTCGCAGTGTAGCATTGTGATACTGGCCGGAAACCATTGCTTCATTTGACGCCTTCGTCCCATCCTTTTGACGTATACCGTCAGCCCCTTCCGACGTTCCTGTTCTTATGTTTTGTCAATGGGGTGTTTGTTGATGTAGAAAGGATTGGAAAACCGGTCAGCAATGATGTATATAGAAAATATGAGAAGGTGTTTGTGGATAAAAAAGGATTGGAAAACCGGTGGATATCCTGTTTAAGGAAATAATATTGCGGGTATCCTCTGGTTCTCCAATCCTTGATATGGGGCTTTATTTTCTTCTTGCCACCTTCTTTGCCACCGGCTTCTTTGCCGCCGGCTTCTGCACAGGCTTAACCTCTGCCTTGGCCTCGGGCTTCTCGATGTCCACGAGCTCCACGGTGAAGATCAGTGTCTCGTATGGCTTTATGTCGCGGCCGGCTCCCCTCTCGCCGTAAGCCAGGTTGTATGGGATATACAGTTCCCACTTGCTGCCTACCGGCATGAGCTGCAGAGCTTCTGTCCAACCCTTGATTACCTGGGTCACGCCGAACGAGGTGGTCTGCGGGTTACGCTTATAGCTGCTGTCAAACACCTTGCCCCCGATTGTCTTGCCTTCGTATTTCACCACTACCTTGTCGGTTGCCTTCGGCTTCTCGCCCGTTCCGGCTGTCAGCACCTTATACTGCAGTCCGCTCGGCAGTGCCGTCACGCCCTCCTTCTTGGCGTTGGCAGCCAGGAAGGCTTCGCCCTCCTTCTTCCTCTTCATGTTGATGGCTTCGATGTTGGCCTTCACGGCATTGTCGAAGTATGGCTTGGCAATGGAGTCGGCCATTACGGAGTTGTCTTTCTTCAGGGATGCTATGAAGCCGCGGTTGAAGAGTTCCTTGCTGATGGAGTCGTTGCTGTTCTTGAATTCCTCCTGGAGGTATGGGAACATCCTCTCGTCCACCATCTGCGCAATCTGCTGTCCGGCGGCATATGCGCTCACTTTCCTGTCTTTGCCCTTGCTCACGAAGTCCTCGAATCCGGCGATGAAGTCGGCCATGTCGGTCTCCTCCACCCCGAAGCTCTGCTTCAGATAGGTCATGAGGCCCTCTGTGCGCGATTTTCCGGCAGCGTAGCTCAGTGAGTCGGCTGGTGTCTTCAGGTTCACGGCCACTACCGGTGTGTCGGTCTTCTTTGTCTTCTTGTCTTTCTTAGCGGCGTTTGCCGTGGTCATCGCTCCGCCCATGATGACGGCGAGGGCGATAATTAATGTCTTTTTCATCTCGATGTGGTTTAATGAAGTTGACGAGCTGCCCCGTAGAGAAATGTGCAGCGCCTTGTGGGGCTTGCTGCCGGTTTGTCTACATGCCAACTCGTCAACGTATCTGTTATCTTTGTTGTTCTTCCTGCTTATTCAGCCTTCTTCTGGTCGTTCTTCTCCACGCTGATGAGCTGGATCTTGAAGATGAGGGTTGAGAAAGGCTTGATCTGACCCTGGTCGCGTGAGCCGTAGGCCTGGTCCTGAGGTATCACCACCTCCCATGTGCTTCCTACAGGCATGTGGGTCAGTGCCTCTGTGAATCCCGGGATAACCTGGTTCACCTGGAATGTGGCAGGCTCCTTGCGCTCGAAGCTGCTGTCGAACACCTTGCCGTCGATGGTCTTTCCCTCGTACATGAGCTTCACGGTTGATGTGGCAGTTGGCACCTCGCCCGTTCCGGCTGTCAATACCTTGTAGTATACGCCGCCCTTGAGTGGCTTCACGTCGGCTCCCTTGCTGTATTTTGCCACGAAGTCAGCGTTCTGCTTCTTGTATGCGCCATACTGCTTTGACATTGCCTTGTCCTTGATTTGCTGCATCTTGCGCTGGGCCACGCCCTGTGCCTCGGTGATGCTCATGATGCCGTTCTTGCCTGTGGTGCCGCTGATGAATCCGGCCATGAAGTTCTTCAGCGAGATGGTCTTGGTGGAGTCATTGCCGAAGAGCTCATGGTTGATGCCGCGAACCATCTGGTTTGAAATCTGCTGTCCTATCTGGATTCCAGCGTAGTAAGCCGCCTTCTTCTTGTCGTCGCCGGCGTTTGCGCCTTCGTTGAGACCCTTGATGAACTCGTTGATATAGGCAGTGTCAACACCGAGGTTGCTTGCCAGATAATCCTTCAGACCCTGAGTCTGTGCCATTCCGATGGCGTAGCTCAAAGAGTCGACATCATTCTTCAGGTCAGCCTTGGGGGTTGACTTTCCGCATGAAGCGAAACCTGCGGCAACGATGGCAGCCGCAGCAAGTAATGTGATTTTCTTCATTTTGTTTTATTGTTTTGTTGTTGTCTTTTTTTGTCTTTAGCTTTTTTCCTGAACATCTGGAATTTCCAGAGCTTATATAATTTCGTATCCGGCTCGTACCGGCCCGCTCCTACATCACCTCTATCAGCTCCACATCAAATATCAATGTAGCGAATGGAGGAATAGAGCCGCCCGCTCCGCTCTCGCCGTAAGCAAGGATATAAGGAATGAAGAAACGGTATTTCGCTCCCTCCTGCATCAGCTGCAGACCTTCTGTCCATCCTGGGATTACCTGGTTGAGAGGGAACACTGCAGGCTCGCCGCGCTGCACGCTGCTGTCAAACACCTGTCCGTTGATGAGGAATCCCTCGTAGTGACACTTCACCTGGTCGGTGGCTTTTGGCTTCTTGCCGTTGCCCTCCTTCAATACCATATACTGCAGGCCGCTCGGCAGAGTAACCACGCCTTCCTTCTTGGCGTTCTCCTTCAGGTAAGCCTCGCCTTCTGCCTTTGCTGCCTTGCCCTGCTCGGCACGTATGGCGTTGATGCGCTCCTCCTGCTGGCGGAAATAGTCCTGCACGATTTTCTGTGCATCCTTGTGTGGCACCTTCAGTTCGTTACCGCTGATAACGTCCTTGATTGCCATTGCGAAATCGTCGATGTTAAGGTCTGATGCGCCCATCTGAGCCAACTGCTGACCAATGCCCAAGCCGAGGGCGTAGCTAACTTTATCCATTTCTTTCTCTTTATTTTTATGTTATATTTATTTGCTTTTGTTGTCAAATGCGCACAAAGTTAATACTTTTATCCGACTAAGTGCATTGTATTAAAGAAAAAACGCTAATTTTGTGCATTGTTAAAGTATTTTCTTGATAAATGTCTTCTGGCGGATGAGCAGGCTGGCACGTTTTGCATGCCGCAGTTGGCATAAGGATTTAAAAGTGGAGAACATGAAGAAAATAGTAGTATTGACAGGTGCCGGAATGTCGGCAGAGAGTGGATTGAGCACATTCCGCGATGCCGACGGACTGTGGGAGAACTATCCCGTGAGCCGCGTTGCCACGCATGAGGCGTGGGAGCAGGACCCCGACTATGTGAATGATTTCTACAACATGCTTCGAGTCAAGCTCGTGAAGGCGAAGCCCAACCGGGGCCACGAACTCGTGGCTGAGCTGCAGAAGAGGTATGAAGTGAGCGTGGTGACGCAGAACGTGGACAACCTGCATGAGATGGCAGGGTCAAAGAACGTGATTCATCTGCATGGCGAGCTGATGAAGGTATGCTCGTCGAGAGACCCGTACAATCCGCATTTCATCAAGACGCTGACGGCGGACAAACTCACCGTGGGCCACGGCGAGAAGGCTGGCGACGGGTCGCTGCTGCGCCCTTTCATCGTATTCTTCGGCGAGAGCGTGCCAATGATTGAGCCGGCGATAGAACAGGTGGAGACCGCCGACATATTCGTCATCATCGGCACATCGCTCAACGTATATCCCGCCGCCGGACTGATAGAATATCTCAGGCCAGGCGTGCCGGTCTATCTCATCGACCCGAAGCCTACCCGCAGCGGCGGAGCACACAACATCCAGCAGATCGTGAAAGGTGCCTCCGAGGGAATGGAGGAGCTGATGAAGAGGATATAGGGGCAGAAGTCCTTGAGGGCTTTCTGGTTCTTATAGAATCTCTAGTCTTTTCTATAATCTCTAGAATTTCTGGCTTTTCTAGAACCTCTAGCTTTTCTAGAATTTCTAGAATCTCTAGTACCTCCCCCAAAAAACCAAAACCCAAATAAAAAAAACAATGGAAAACAAAGAAAACATCCAGCTCCCTGATAACGCATTCAGGGAGCTGAAACCAGGAGAGAACTATGATCCGGTGATGAGTCCAGAGAAGGTCTATCCCGAAGTGAACATGTGGTCCGTGACGTGGGGTATTGTCATGGCAATGCTGTTTTCGGCAGCAGCCGCCTACCTCGGACTCAAGGTGGGACAGGTGTTTGAGGCCGCTATCCCTATCGCCATCATCGCCGTGGGCGTGTCTACAGCATCCAAGCGCAACAAGGCGCTCGGCGAGAACGTCATCATCCAGAGCATCGGAGCCTGCTCAGGCACCATCGTTGCCGGCGCGATATTCACCCTGCCGGCTATCTATATCCTCCAGGCCAAGTATCCGGAGATGAGCGTTTCGTTCTTCAAGGTGTTCCTTTCGTCGCTGCTTGGCGGTATACTGGGTATCCTGTTCATGATACCTTTCCGCAAGTACTTCGTGAAGGATATGCATGGCAAATATCCTTTCCCCGAGGCTACGGCAACCACACAGGTGCTCGTAAGCGGTGAGAAGGGCGGCGCACAGGCCAAGCCGCTGCTCATTGCCGGTCTTGTGGGCGGTCTCTACGACTTCATCGTGGCCACCTTCGGATGGTGGAACGAGAACTTCACCACACGTGTCATCGGTCTGGGCGAGACGCTTGCCGATAAGGCAAAGCTATTGTTCAAGGTGAACACCGGTGCCGCCGTGTTCGGCCTCGGCTATATCATCGGTCTGAAGTATGCCTTCATCATCTGCCTCGGTTCGTTCGCTGTATGGTGGATTATCGTGCCGGGTATGTCGATGATATTCCATGACCAGGTGTTGAACCTCTGGAATCCGGAACTGACACAGACTGTGGGCGCAATGACTGCCGAGGAGATATTCAAGAACTACGCCAAGAGCATCGGTATCGGCGGTATCGCAATGGCCGGTATTATCGGAATCATCAAGTCGTGGGGCATCATCAAGAGCGCTGTTTCGCTCGCTGCAAGTGAGATGAAAGGCAGTTCGAAGGCTGCCGGGGAGACACAGCGCACACAGCGCGACATATCATTCAAGATTATCGCCATTGGTTCTATCGTAACGCTCATCGTAACGTTCCTCTTCTTCTGGTTCGGCGTGATGGAGGGCAATCTGCTCTTCGCAGTGGTTGGCATCCTGCTCGTTGCAATCATCGCCTTCCTCTTCACCACGGTTGCAGCCAATGCCATTGCCATCGTGGGCTCCAACCCTGTATCGGGAATGACGCTCATGACGCTCATCCTTGCATCCGTGGTTCTCGTTGCTGTGGGGCTGAAGGGTACAGGCGGTATGGTGGCTGCGCTCATTATGGGCGGCGTGGTTTGTACGGCTCTCTCTATGGCTGGCGGCTTCATCACCGACCTCAAGATTGGCTACTGGCTCGGCACAACGCCTAAGAAGCAGGAGACATGGAAGTTCCTCGGCACGCTGGTTTCTGCCGCTACAGTGGGCGGTGTGATGATACTGCTCAACCATACTTACGGCTTTGCGAGCGGTCAGCTTGCAGCTCCTCAGGCCAACGCCATGGCTGCCGTTATCGACCCGCTGATGAATGGTGTGGGTGCGCCTTGGCTGCTCTATGGCATCGGTGCTCTCATCGCCATCGTGCTCACTGTGTGCAAGGTTCCCGCCCTGCCTTTCGCTCTTGGTATGTTCATTCCTATCGAGCTGAACACTCCGTTGCTTGTGGGCGGATTCATCAACTGGTTCGTCACTTCGCGCTCGAAGGACGCTGCCATGAACAAGGCGCGCGGCGAGAAGGGTACGCTGATTGCCAGCGGATTCATTGCTGGTGGTGCGCTGATGGGCGTAGTGAGTGCGCTGTTGCGCTTCTGCGGCGTGCAGTTCGACTGCGCGGCATGGTGGGCTAATCCGATGTCGCAGGTTGTCGCCCTCCTTGCTTATGTGATGCTCATCCTCTATTTCATCCAGGCAACAAAGGTGAAGAAATAAGACTGAGATACCAATATAATAATAAAAGATAAAGGCTCCCTGGAGAACATCGCTAAGTTTCTCCAGGGAGCCTTTGTCTTGTCATCTCTTCTTCCTGCTCTCCACCATTCCCCTTGACAGATACATGAAGAGGGTGTAGAAGGCGGCACCGCTTACGAGGCCGGCCAGGGCATCTACGGCATAATGTGCCTGGATGTACACCGTGGCGAAGCAGAGGAACACATAGAACGGCAGCATGCAGTAGAGCAGACGACGGTTCTTGGTGTGCCAGATGAGAAGCATGATTACTGTGCTGATGCCCACATGACTGCTCGGGAATGCTGCCGTGGGGCGTTCGCCTGCAGCTTTGGCGTCTTCCACGAGCTGATAGAATATTCCGTCGGTGTATCCGGGGCTGGGCAGACACTCCGTATGGGAATTGAAATAATCATGGAGGTTGGGGAACACGCCGGCCGTTATCTGGTCGATGCCCACGGCCTTGTAGTAGAACGTGGGGCCCGTGACCGGCACGAGCACGAATATCACGTAGAAGGCGAAGAACGATGTCATTATGACGAATGCGGCGCGCTCATACTCATGGTAGCGCCATATGAAATAGTATATTGCTGCAAAGGCAATCATGGGGTAATAGGCAGCATAGCCCATATCCATCAGTTCGCTGATTATGGGCGAGGAGAAGTTGCTGGCGAATACCAGTGCGGGCTGGAAGCCGAAGAGTGACTGCTCCATCTGTGCGAATACGTGGTCGAGGTTGGGCAGCAGACGGTTAAGCTCGTATGTGTCGGGATACCACCAGCTCAGCAGGGCCATCTGCACCGTGATGCGTGCGAACTTGGTGAAGCGGCATGGCACCATGCGGTATACTCCCCACATGGCTAACGTTACCACCGCTATGCGTATTCTTCCCCATATCATCGCCTCGGGGTTTGCTACTTTGGTGTATGTGAAGAACACCATAATCATGGTGAGCGCCAGATAGGCCAGCATCACCCACTCCAGGGCGAGGAGTCCGCGCTGCGGCTTCGCCTGTATCTTGAAATAGTCTTTTAGCATTATTCTGTTGTTATTCTGTCAAATCCATCCGTTCTCCTTATACCATTCCATTGTTATGGCCGTGCCGCGCTCAAGATCGTATTCGGGTTTGAAGCCGAGGATGTTGCGGGCGGGCGATATGTCGCAGCGCCAGTTGCGTTGGCGCATGATATTGTATTTGTCGCGGTTTAGGGCTGAAATCTTGCCGGTGATATGGGCGATGTATTCGCCTGCGGTTGATACCACCTTGAGGAACCATATCGGGGCCACGATGCGCATGACGTGCTTCACTTTCAGATTCTTCTGTATGAGGTCGCTGAACGTGCGCGAGCTGTATACCTTGCCGTCGCTCAGGATGAAGCTTCTGCCGCAGGCTTCCTTTGGGGCACAGAGGGCGAGTAAAACGGCCTGTACCACATCCTTCACGAATATGAACGTGATGTCCTGACGCTTATAGCCCACGGCGAAGTCCACGTGCTGCTTGATGCTCTTTGCCATGAGGAAATAGTCCTTCTCCCTGGGGCCGTAGACTCCCGTGGGGCGCAGGATGATGAATGGGAAGCTGTCGCCGAGCGACCTGAGGTATTCTTCTGCCATGAGCTTGCTCTTGCCGTAGGCCGTGTTTGGCTGCGGCGTGTCATCGTCGGTGATGTCCTTGTATGGCATTTCCTCGTGGATTGCGCCGAGGATGCTCAGACTGCTCACGAACACGAAACGCTCCAGGGGCATTCTGAGGGCGATGAGGGCATTCACGAGATTCTTCGTACCTTCGGTATTGGTGCGGAAGAAATCTTCACTGTGGAGACATTTCGTCACGCCTGCGGCATGTACGACATACTGGAACTGGTGTCCTTTCAACTGCTTCTTGAGCTTTTCCTCGCTGCCGAAGTCGAGTTCGATGAAGTTGATTTCCGGCTGCTGCAGGTATTTCCTCGAGCTTGTACGCCTTACGGCAGCCCATACTTCATATCCCTTTTCTATGGCTGCTTCCACAATAAAGCTGCCTATGAATCCGGTGGCACCGGTGATGAGTATCTTTTGTCTTTCCATTTCTTATATTATAGTGAGTTGCATGTCGATTACGTCGAGCCATCTGCCCTGCTTGTAGCCCACTCCCTTGAAATGGGACACTTTCTCGAAGCCCAGGCTGCCGTGGAAGGCGAGGCTTTCCTGATTTTCGCCCGTTATGCAGGCTATGATGTTCTTGCATGTGTTGTTGGTGCGGCAGCTGTCGATCACGTGTCGGGCGAGTCTTGTTCCTGTTCCCCTGCCCTTGTGGCCTGGGTCGAGGTAGATGGTGAACTCCAGGGTGTGGCTGTATGCCGCACGTTCTTTCCACAGGTGCACATAGCAGTAGCCCACTACCCTACCCTCTTCTTCGGCTACAAGATACGGGAAGCTGCTGGATATGTCCTTTATGCGCTGCAGCATGTCGTGTACGGTCAGCGGCTCGGTCTCGAAGCTTACTGTGGTTGAGGTGATGTAATGGTTGTAAATCCGGGTTATCGTTGCGGCGTCTGTTTCGGCAACGGGGCGGATGATGGGTGTGTGGGACATGATGCTTTATTCTTTTTCCTTTTCTTACTTTTCTTATTTCCCTCCTACGATGGTCTTTATGTCGTTGAGCTTGTTGAGGGCTTCCATCGGTGTGAGGTTGTTGATGTCGAGGTTGAGGATTTCGTCGCGCACCTGACAGAGCACGGGGTCGTCGAGCTGGAAGAAGCTGAGCTGCTCGGCACCGGCATTGCTGTCGAGGTTCTCCAGAGCCTTACCAGCTGCCCCTACCCCACTGTTGTCGGCTTCGAGCTGCTTCAGTATGGTGTTGGCGCGGTTGATGATGCTCTTGGGCATTCCGGCAATCTGTGCCACGTGGATACCGAAGGAGTGTTCAGACCCGCCGCGTTCCAGTTTGCGCAGGAAAATCACCTTGCCGTTCATCTCCTTCACGCTCACGTTGTAGTTCTTAATCCTCTGGAAGTTCTTCTCCATCTCGTTGAGCTCGTGGTAATGCGTGGCGAAGAGGGTGCGTGCCGCGGCGCGCGGCTGCTCATGCAGGTATTCCACTATTGCCCATGCTATGGAGATGCCGTCGTAGGTGCTGGTTCCCCTGCCCAGCTCGTCGAAGAGCACCAGGGAGCGCTGCGTGACGTTGTTGAGGATGTTTGATGCCTCGGTCATCTCCACCATGAACGTGGATTCGCCCATTGATATGTTGTCGCTTGCGCCTACTCGGGTGAATATCTTGTCCACAATGCCTATCCTTGCGCTTTCTGCCGGCACGTAGCATCCTATCTGTGCCATGAGTGTGATGAGGGCAGTCTGGCGCAGGAGGGCAGACTTTCCGGCCATGTTCGGACCGGTGATTATCATTATCTGCTGCTTCTTGTCGTCGAGGAGTATGTCGTTCGGCACGTACTTCTCCCCTACCGGCAGCTGCGTCTCTATCACGGGGTGGCGCCCTTGTCGTATGTCGAGGATGATGTCGTCCTGCAGTATCTGCGGACGAGTATAGCGGTGCTCCTCGGCTGTCTTGGCGAATGAGAGCAGACAGTCGAGCTGTGCGATGATGTGGGCGTCGGTCTGTATGGTGTGGATGAAGTGCTGGGCCGACTGCACGAGTTCGGCGTAGAGTCTGCTTTCGAGTTGCAGAATCTTGTCTTCAGCCCCGAGAATCTGCTCTTCATACTGCTTCAGCTCCTCCGTGATGTATCGTTCGGCGCTGGCCAGGGTCTGCTTCCTTATCCATGTCTCCGGCACTTTGTCCTTGTGTATGTTTCTCACTTCCAGATAGTAGCCGAACACGTTGTTGTAGCCTATCTTCAGACTTGTGATGCCGGTCTGCTCAGTCTCGCGCTCCTGTATCTTCAGCAGATAGTCCTTGCCGTGGTAAGCTATCTCCCTGGTGTTATCGAGTTCCTCGTCCACCCCACTCCGTATCACGTGGCCCTTGTTGACGAGCTGTGGCGGGTCGGGTTCTATCTCCATCTCGATGCGGTCGGAAAGCTCCTTGCAGGCATCGATCTTCTCGGAGAGGATGACGAGCGATTGGTTTTCTGATCCGGCGCACGCCTCCTTGATGGGCTGCATGGCGCGCAGGGCGTTCTTCAGCTGCACCATCTCGCGCGGCGACACCCTTCCGGTGGCCACCTTGGCTGTGATGCGCTCCAGGTCGCCCACTCCGTCCAGGTTCTCGTCGATGACCTGGCGGAATGCCGTGTCCTTGAAGAATTCCTCCACCACGTCGAGCCTTTTGTTGATGTCTTTGGCGTTGCGCAGTGGGAACCTCACCCATCGGCTGAGCATGCGGGCACCCATCGGCGTGGCCGTGCGGTCTATCACGTCGATGAGCGAGCTGCCGCCCTCCTGCATCGACTGTGTGAGCTCGAGCGAACGGATGGTGAAGTTGTCGAGGCGCACGTATCGCTCCTCGTCTATCCTTGAGAGTGATGTGATGTGGCTTATCTGTGTATGTTGCGTTATTTCAAGGTATTGCAGCACGGCTCCGCTTGCCACGATGCCGCATTTCAGGTGGTCGATGCCGAATCCCTTGAGATTCTTCACGCAGAAGTGTTTCAGCAGTTTCTGGCGTGCCGTCTGCTCGTTGAAAACCCATTCATCGAGTTCGAACACACAATGCTTCGTGCCGAAGAAACGCTCGAAGTCGGCTTTTTTTCCGCGTTCAAACAATACCTCTTTCGGCTGAAAGTTGGCTATCAGTTTCTGTATATAGTCGTAGGGTCCCTCCGTGGTGAGGAATTCTCCGGTGGAAATGTCGAGGAATGCCACTCCGCAGGAACCTTTGCCGAAGTGGACGGCGGCGAGGAAGTTGTTCTCCTTGTAGTTCAATACGTTGTCTGTCATTGCCACTCCCGGCGTGACGAGTTCTGTTATGCCCCGCTTCACGAGTTTCTTCGTGAGCTTCGGGTCCTCCAGCTGGTCGCATATCGCTACCCTCCTGCCAGCCCTGATGAGCTTCGGCAGGTATGTGTCGAGTGCGTGATGAGGGAATCCCGCCATCTCTGTAGAAGGTTTCGTCCCCGAATTGTTTCTCTTTGTCAGAGTTATGCCGAGAATGCGGCTGGCGTCTACGGCGTCGTCGCAGTATGTCTCATAGAAGTCGCCGCAGCGGAAGAGCAGCAGCGCGTCGGGGTGTTTAGCCTTCAGGGAGAAGAACTGCTGCATCATCGGCGTCAGTCCCTTATCGTTTTTTGCCATGTCTTGTATTGTATCTTGTTGAAGCTGTGGATTGTTTGCCTGTGATTCTTATGCTTGTAATCCTTTATGCTTGTAATTGTTCAGCCCTTGTGTGGTCGGTCTCCGGCGTGGCGGCCCTGTGTTTTCCGCACAATTAGGCAATTTGCAAATTTACGGCATTTGTCGGAATCTACAAAGCGGAAAAGAGGAAATCCTTCACATAAGTGGCAAAAAACGGTGAAAAGAGGGTAGGGGGATTGTTCTGTTTTCCTATAAACGAATATTAATGAAATCTTAATTAATGTATATGAAAAAGTGGTGCATCCGTTCTTTTATAGCAAAGCATAGCTTTTCAAGGAGCAAAGCATAGCTTTTCAAGGAGCAAAGCATAGCTTCTCTCCCCGTAAAGCATAGCTTCTCTCTAAGGGACGTTTTTCATTAGCCTTCTTTTACAATTCGGAAATTCTGAAAAAGGAAATTCCCCTCTTTCCCATGTCTGTCATTTTTCTGTTTGGGCGCATGGGGGAGGGGAGGTCCGTTAGGTCTTTGATATGGGGATAATGCTAATTGTCTACTTCAGCATTGCTGCCACTTCGTCATTGCTGATACCTGTCGTCTTGGCAATTTGTAGAGTGTCCATTCCATTGGAATAGAGTAACTTCACTACATTCTTTAGCTGTTCGCTCTTCTGTTGCAGCTGTTCGTCTTTCTGCTGTAGCTGTTCGTCTTTCTGCTTCAGTTCTTTTTCGCGTTTCATTATTGCCGTGTCAC
>USSF01000061.1 GCA_900557405.1 uncultured Prevotella sp. | reverse complement strand
CTATTGGATTATTGGATTTCCTGACGGACAAGAACTTGTTGGAGCAAGGCTAAATTATCTATGCACAATCTGTTCGTTTCGCACGCCAAGAACGGCAATGGTTCAACCTCGGTAGTCCGTAGGCCGCACACCAAGGTTGTGCGAGACGTAACGACTGAAATATGCAGGTGACGAGAAACCAAACATATCAGATATTTGCACGAAGGTGAGCGACTTGTCGCGCAACAGACGCGAGATGTCGAGCACCGTGTAGCGGTTGATCCCAAAGTTGGCGGCATAGCCACTGACAGACTTCGACACTTCTGATAGATACTTTGATGTCACACACAACTTATCGGCATACCATGTCACTTCCCGGTGAGTGCGATATTCGCCGTTTTCAAGCAAAGAAAGAAAACGGCTCATGAGTGTGGCATATTGTGTGGAAACGTCCTGTTCCTGATAGAGTGAGGCATGGAAATCAAAAAAGTCGATGATGAGCGACTGCACTATATTTATCAACATATCATGATAGAAATGGTGGGCAGTCTGAGCAATACGTATCTGCAAGTTGTCAAAATTGCGGCGACATTGCTCAAACTGCTCCTCGTTAAGGTGCATGATGGGATTTAGGAACAAGGCCAACTGTCCTTTCATGCCATAGTTGCATTGTGGAGTGCATACTTCAATGAATGGTGCAGCAATATATATCATTATCACACGGAAACGACTGTCCGTCTTGACAGACTGAACCAGTTTGCCTTGGCGTACAATCATAAGATTGCCACGCTTCATCTCAAGCTCCTTGCCGTTGAACATAATATGGCACATGCCATCAAGACATAGCGCATGTCCCAGATAGCCTTTATAAGCTTCTGTTCCTATTCCCGACAAGCTGTCGGTAATGATAATGTTTTGTTGCTGTTCCATTCTCACTTTCAGTTAGTCAATCATACTTTATATAACGATAAACACGCTCTTTTATTGTGCTTTGTCGACAATTCTCGAACCACCGAACACATCACTTATCTCCATTGAAGAGAGTGCCTTGTCTATAGCCACAACCTCATCTTGTGAGAAACAGATGTCGGCAGCCCCGATATTCTCCTTCAATCGGCACAGGCAGCGTGTGCCTGGAATTGGCACAATCCAAGGCTTCTTGCTCATCATCCATGCCAATGATACTTGCGCAGGAGTGGCGTGCTTCTCCATGGCAAGTTGTTCAATCATTTCAAACAGACATTTGTTCTTCTCGAAACTGTCCTTTTGATACTGAGGCATTACTGCACGATAGTCAGTCTGTGCGTCAAACTTCGACTCGGTGTTGTAGCACTCCGAGAGCACTCCGTTGGCAAGTGGCGAGAAAGCCACAAAACCCACGCCAAGTTCCTTGCACACGGGGAAAAGACTCTCATGCCGGCGTGCCATCATCGAATAGCGGTTCTGCACGGCGGCAACTGGGCAAACCCTGTGTGCACGTCGCAGATAATCCTCTGTTGTATCCGAAATGCCCCAATGCAGAATTTTGCCTTCTCTTATAAGCGCAGCCATTGTATCAGCCACTTCTTCGGGTTCAACGTTCTTGTCAATGCGGTGCTGGTAGTAGAGGTCGATGTGGTCGGTGCGAAGACGACGCAACGAACCTTCAACAGCAGCTCTGATTACCTCTGGACGTGAATCTGGGATAAGTGGATGGTTGCCCGGAAGTTCCGGATGGTCGAAGCGAATGCCGAACTTGGTGGCAATCACCACTTTGTTGCGGTAGGGAACCAAGGCTTCACCCACCATCTCCTCGTTGAGATGAGGATTGTCGGGCGTGCCGTAGATTTCGGCTGTATCGAAAAACGTACAACCCATATCTACGGCATTTGCCAGCAATGTCATAATATCTTCCTTGTCTGCCGGTGCTCCGTATGCATGACTTAATCCCATACATCCTAACCCTACGGCTGATACTTGAAGCTTGCTTTTTCCTAATGTTCTGAATATCATAGTTCTCTCTTTGATATTTCTGCTTATTGACGACCTTAACGTCTCATTTATTCTGCAGGCTTAACCAGGCTTCGCCACTCCATGAAGTTTTTCGCCATCTGACCGTCGTGGTGGTCGAAGAAGAGACTGTGGGCGGTGTCGAGCGTGGCAATGGTTTGCATGTCATCAGCATCGAGTTCGAAGTCAAAGAGATTCAGATTCTCTTCCATGCGCTCTTTGTGGACGGTCTTAGGAATGATAATCACATCACTCAGTAGCAGCCAGCGCAAAGCTATCTGGGCTGCTGTCTTGCCGTGTTTCTCGCCAATCTGAGTGAGGGTTGGGTTGGTGAACAGTCCGTTGAGACCTTCAGCCAGCGGAGCCCACGCCATGATATGAGTGCCAAACTCATCCATGAATTTGCGCGCCTCGTGCTGCTGGTTGAATACGTGAGTTTCTATCTGGTTTACCATTGGCACAATCTCCATGTTGGACGCAAGATCCACGAGATGGTCTGGGAAGAAGTTGCTCACTCCGATGGCACGAACCTTGCCAGCCTTGTAAGCCTTTTCCATGTCACGATAGGCTCCGTAGCGGTCGCAGAAAGGCTGGTGGAGGAGCATCAGGTCGATGTGGTCGGTCTGCAGTTTGCGCAGACTCTCATCGATGCTCTTCATAGTCTGTCCCTCACCGTAGTTTGAAATCCAGACCTTAGACACAAGGAAAAGTTCATCACGATTCACGCCGCTCTTTTTCCATGCGCTGCCCACTGCTTCCTCGTTATGATAAGCCTGTGCGGTGTCTATCATCCGATAGCCTACGCTGAGTGCATCCAGCACACAACGCTCACACTCATCAGGCGAAACCTGATAAACTCCATATCCCAGTTGTGGCATTTCCACGCCATTGCTTAACTTTATCTTATTCATAATCTTTGAGTCTTTATATTGTTTGTTTTGTTCGTTTGCTTTATTCTATTCTTGATTTCTTTCGTAATAATTATCTTGATTTTATCTGGATAAATTCTCCTGAATCCATTTCTGCAGTAAGTCAGCAAGAACCACATTGTTCTTCTCAGCAAAGAGAAAGTGGCTGTTGCCCTTGATTCCTATCTTCGGCAATACCACGAGCTGGGCTTTGCCGCCATGACGGTTGATGCAATCCACAAACATCTTTGCCATATCCACTCTTGCTCGCCAATGGTCGAGCGCCCAATCCTGACTTGGAGATTCCGGGATGTTATCGCCGTAATATATAATAACAGGTATGTGGGTGAGCTGCTCGAAGTCTTTGGCAGAGATGGCTTTTGCTTCCAATACTCCATACGAGTCGTTGCACTTGATAGGTGCAGGAACTTCGGCTTCGGGGAATACGAAATCGCTGCCAGGTTCATAAGCTGCCACAGCTTTTACACGGTTGCTCTTGATGGCAGTCAGCCAACCCGGACCACCTCCCTGTGAATGGGTGACAAGGATTCCATCGCCCGATTTCTCGAACACGGCAGCAACTGCATTGGCAATCACTTCTGGGTCATAATCGCCCGTATTGGGAGTAATCTGACGGAAGAACTGCTCCAAGCTGGCAGAATCGTCAGGAAACTGACTGCCTGCGAAAAGATTTGGCCAATGTCCCATTCTGAAATTCTCAAACCAATACTGGTCTTGCGGCTTAGCAGAGATGGAAGCCGAAACGGTGGAATTTCCTGCTCGTCCACGTCGTGGCTGATCTACGATGTAAGTGCTGAATCCACGGCGCAGGAAGAGGGTTCCGAAACCTTCACGTCCATGGGGCGTAGTTTCCCATGTCTTGCCCGATTGTCCTGCTCCATGCAGAAACACCATCGGGTAAGGATTTGAAACTGCAGGTATCTGGTAAGATACGTATGCGTGGTCGCCATGCAAGGTCTGTCCCTGCGGATTGGTCTGGTCGTGAGTATCATATACTCCTTCGCCCTTGACAACGATTCCGCCTGCCATAAAACTACCCTGTTCTTTTATGACAAGCGGAGCTTTGCCCGTATTGTTCTGTGCAAATCCTGCACAAGCAAAAAGCAGCGTAACGGCTGCAATAAATAACTTTTTCATTTTGCAATAATCGTTTTTGTTATGACTGTTGTGATTTTGTTTTTTACATTTAGTATGATGGCTACGAAACTTAAAGCTACGAAGAGCAACATAATCCATGACATTGTGAAGGGGGTGCCTGTAGAGAATGAAGCCAATAGCAATGAAGAAATGATGCCGCTGCCATACTGCAAGGCCCCCATGAATGCCGCCGCCGAACCAACCATAGTGGCAGGGACGGCATCAAGCGCAGCCGCATTGGTGCATGATGCGATAATGCCGTTCATGCTGAAGATGATGAATACGAAGCCGATGATGCCAAATATGCCACCCCAACCCGTGGAGGCAGACAGAAAAAGACCTATGCCACCAATGATGGCTGTAGAGGTAGAGAACAGCAGGAGCTTGTCAAGTGAATAAAGAGTAACCATTTTTCTGTTGAAAAGTCCGATGCTCGACACCCCTATCATGTTCATTCCGAAAAGCAGTCCGTAATATTTTGCATCCACATGAAAATAAGAGATATAGACAAACGGAGAACCTGCTATAAAGGCATAGATGGCAACATAAAAGGAAGCCACGCTCAACGTATATGCCATATAAGGCTTGTTTTTGACAAGACGCAGATAGCACATAAATTCGCGCTTGATGGAGTCGTTGGCTCTTTTTTCTTTAGGTAGAGTTTCAGGCAAGAAAAATACAGCCACGAAAAGCATTGCACTCAGAGCCGTCATCAGCCAGAATATGGCTCTCCATGACCATATATCCTGCAAGAAGCCTCCGGCAAGAGGAGCTATGATAGGAGCAAGTGCAAGGATGGTCATCAAAGCCGACAACATCCTTGCAGCCTCCGTGCGATTGTACAAGTCGCGCACCATTGAGCGTGAGAGCATCGGTCCGATGCAGGCTCCTGTAGCCTGAAACACTCGCCATATAACAATCTCTGTGATGGAATCGGACATGGCGCATCCTATAGAGCCTATGGTGAATGTAGCCATACCCGCATACAGCGGTTTTTTCCTGCCGATGCGATCGCTGATAGGTCCCCATATCAGTTGTGCGATGGCAAAACCGATAAGAAATCCTGTGATGGTAAACTCCACATTTCCGCCTAACGCCTTCTCCATAGCCGGCATGGCTGGCAGGTAGATGTCGGTGGAAAGTGTGGTGCAACCCATCAGTCCGCTCAGAATGAGCATGAACAACCATTGTTGCTTATTCTCTTGTGAAATTTTCTTCATTGTCATATTCTTGATTTAAAATTCCGCTGCAAAGTTACGGAGAATCAAGAATAGAGACTTTACGATAAATTCGGCTCGTATTACACAAAATTCATATAAACACAGTATTGGGCACAAAACGATGAACCACCGAGCGAAACCTTACATGAATACTCTATCTTGATGTGCCTCTATTTTTTATATTGCTGTCCGGTAAAACTTTTTCAAACAGCAATATTTGGAAGGGAATGTTTCAATCGAACCCATAATGTGCCAAACAATAGTTATCCTATGAAATTTTATAGGTACGTTTGACACATCACTCTTAATAGATATTATTATTCATGTTCATTGTTCTGAAATCTGTTTTAAACTATTATTCGCTTTTTTATAAAAGCAAAGCAAATGATGCCCCACATGCCAATGTGTTCATCCATTCTCCACTTGCCTTGTTATGCGACGGTTGCAGATTGTAATCAATGAAGAAGCGGATGCCGTAATTGTTGTTTGCCTTAAAAGAGCAGGACAGGCCGCTGCCAAAGCATACACCGTTTCTTGTACCGACAGTAACATTGGAAAGTTCCAAACGTGGATAATGCACAAAACCACATAGAAGTTTACTGCCAATTGCCCACCGCTGTGACAACGGATAAGAAAAGTAACTGCCACCACATAAGGAAACAGCGTCAAATGAATTTTCTTCTGCCTTGTCACCATTAACTATCAACGCTGTGTTTGATACAGTAAACCGTCCGCCTATGCCAAGGTAAGGATTAAAGAAATATGCCCCTTCCAATCCGACGGAAGAACCTGATGAGGTGCGGAAAGTATTGTTTTCGTCGATGTCATATCTGCTGAGAGGGACGTTAAGTCCCACATATAAGCTTGCGAACGACGGATTGCCCATTCCGCCATCCAATTGGAAGTCAGTTGTGGCAGAATGATTGATGCCTTTATTCTTGAATATCAAGTCACCAATCCAATAGCCCATCTCTGTGGTGAGTATTCCTATTCCTGCACCAGTCAGCACATCGCTCAGCCAATGCTTGTTGTTGGCCATACGCATAAGTCCCGTTGCTGTAGCCGTAGTATAAGCACCTATACTTATCCAAGGACTTTTATGCCCATATTCCTTTGAAAGCATAGTGGCAGTCATGAAGGCTGTAGCTGTATGTCCAGAAGGAAAAGAGTGCTCGTTGGAACCGTCGGGGCGCGTTACGTGCGTTGTGGTTTTCAGCGTATTCACCACACCGCCCATAAGCATGGCAGAAAATGCATCAGATACCAACATTCTGCTCCAAGAGCTGCGTCCTTCTACTCCTGCAGTCTTTAGTCCGAGCATGACGGCTGCTGGCGCAAACTGCATATAATCATCAGTATGGTTGCGAAACTTAGGCATATAGTCGTTGCGCAGACTACGAAAATGGTCATCTTCACTCTTTACGATGAGTCCAGCAGCAACCAAGGGAACACCTACATATGTCATCTGATACAGTCGGGATGAAGAGAACTTGTCCAATTTGCTTTCTACCTTTGGCGAAGGTTGATCTGGTTGATTAACAACTGGTATACTGTCGTTCAACTCTTCCGCAGTCACATTATTGTTGCTGACAACAAAAACGCAGATGGTTAAAGCCAAACGTAGTTTAGTCCGCTTCGTCATATTAAACGTGTAGCGCATTGCATGGTAAACACAAAATCCTATGAGAACGCCCAATATTCCGCCACATAATACATCAGCAGGATAATGAACACCAAGATAAACTCGCGAATAGCACACGCACAGAGCTAAAGTTATCAAGAAGCCTGTAGTCCATCGTCTACGTATAATCAATGATGCAAGCGAAACGGCACCGAAGGAGTTTGCAGCATGGCTTGAAACAAAGCCATATTGTCCGCCACGATACCCATTAACAAGATGCAGCAAGCCTTCCAGCTCAGTGGCATGTGACGGTCGCAAGCGTGCAAAGAACGGTTTTAGAACACTTGATGAAACCTGATCGCACAAAGCAACAGTCACGACCATGGCGATAATCATACCGATAGCCACTGAGTGATTGAAATGCTTGAAGACATATATAATGAATAACAGTGACGGCGCTACCCACAATATACGAGAAGACATAAACTGCCAAAAGCAATCCTGCAAATAGCCTCCGTCGTAATTTAACAACAGCATAATATGTTTGTCTATGCTGTCAAGTTTGTCTATGAATATTTCCCACATAAGTACCTTATTTTGTTTGCGACAATATAATTCTTTGAGCAAAGATAAGGTGGAACTTTGTGGAAATGTTGGAGATTGTACAAAATCTCGGGATTTCATCTGAAACTTACAACAAAACATTGTTGGTTCTCTTTGTATTGGTATTCTATATTCCAACCATGATAATCGCAAATAGCCTTGACAATGGCCAAACCAAGTCCGTTACCGCTCTTGTTTTGTGTCGGGCGATAGAACCGACGGAAGATAAGCGATGGGGATAGCGGCGGTTCTGCGGAAGTATTGGAGATGGTAAGTCTTTTGTCGTTTATACTTATAGTAATAGCTCCATCGGGGATGTTGTGCCTCACGGCATTGATGAAAAGATTGTTGACCATACTCTCCAAGAGGATGCGGTTGGCATTGATGCTCAATGGTTTTTGTATATACTTTCTGTATATGTGCAAATGATCTGAAATACTTTCAAGTGAGGGGAGAAGGCTGTCAATGAATAGGTCGAGCTGTATTCGCTCCTTGGTGTCAAACTGCTTGTTGTCAATCTTTGCAAGCAACAGCAGACTGCGGTTGAGATGCGAAAGACGTGATGTCATTTGAAAAAGGTCTTGTATGATGTTTGCCTGTTCTGCCGTCAACTCGGGTTGCTGCAACAGAAGTTCCAGTTTGGTTTGGAATATAGCAAGTGGTGTTTGCAACTCATGCGAGGCATTCTCCGTGAATTCCTTTTGTGCGACATAACTGTCAATATCCTTCTTCATCAGTTTGCGCAAAGCATCGGTAAGTCTTTCAAACTCTTTCACGTCGCTTTGCGGCATGACAGGAACTTGCATATTCTCCAGTTTGAAAGACTCAACCATACAGAGTGTCTTGTCGAAAGGTTGCCACAGTTTTTTCGACATCATCCGTATGGTCAACATGATGCCAATAAACAGCAAGGCTGTTATCAGCAGATATTGCAGCATGATGCCCTTCATGATGTCTTCCTCCAAATCCATCATAGGGATGTCATTCCCTGACTGTACAGCCTCTATCAAGTCTGCCATATCCTCTGCATAATAATTCTTGGTAAGCAGATAAAATGCAGGGGCGGCAAGCACAAACAATGTGGCAATGCACGCAACAAAGCGTGTCATCGACTTACGCATAAGGCTTTTTGATTTTCCATGCCTTGCTGTTTCGTTGAATTTCGTCATATAGCATTCCATTTATACCCCATACCATATACATTCTTGACACAATCCCTAATGCCAGCCTTTGCGAGTTTGGCTTTCAGGTTCTTGATATGCGTGTAGATAAAGTCGAAATTGTCCATCATGTCGGCGAAGTCGCCGCTCAGATGTTCGGCAATTGCACTCTTTGATAGTACACGATTCTTATTGCCGATGAAGAACAACAGCAATTCGTACTCGGACTTTGTCAACGTGAGGGAATGTCCGTTGGCAGTAACACTCTTTTCAAGCAAGTTGATGCAAATGCCTCCACACTCCAGCATATTGTTCGCTCCAAATTCCTTGCGGCGTATGATGGCATAGATGCGTATACTCAGTTCGGCAAGATGGAAAGGCTTGGCGAGGTAGTCATCTGCCCCTATCTGCAATCCCTTCACCTTGTCATCAAGCGAATCCTTGGCTGAAACAATAATCACTCCAGCCGGATTGTTGCGCTGTTTGATGTCGCGCAGAATGTCAAGACCGTTGCCGCCGGGTAGCATCAGGTCGAGCAACACACAGTCGTAATCATAGACGCGAACCTTCATCATGGCATCGTTAAAGTCAAAGGCTTGTTCGCACAGATACTTCTCGCCTTTGAGGTAATCAACAATGCTGTCGGATAGTTTGCGCTCATCTTCTATTATCAGTATTTTCATTTCTATTTTATTATTTGTAAAGCATAACGATACTGCCAGCAGTTATCAGCAAGGCACCCACGATGACTTTGGCGTTTATCGGTTCTTTCAAGAACATGAACGACAGGCAGATGGTGAATACCACACTGAGTTTGTCGATGGGGGCAACACGTGATACGTCGCCCAGTTGCAAGGCTCTGAAATAAAAGAGCCATGACAGCCCCGTGGCGGCTCCCGAAAGAATGAGGAATATCCATGTGCGCGATGGAATGCACCGAAAGTCGCATGTGTGGTTGCCCAGTATGGCAATGCCCCATGTGATGAACAAAATGACCGTGGTGCGGATAGCCGTAGCGAGGTCAGAATCAACGTCTTTCACTCCAATTTTGGCGAAGACTGCCGTCAATGCGGCAAAGAAGGCTGACAACAAAGCGTAATATTTCCACATAGTTGTGATGATTTGTGTATATGATAATATAAACGCAGCAATGAAAAGCATATTGCAGTATTCATGTTACAATACTGTTAAAAATCAGTTTTATTCCTTATGCTGTACAAAACTACAAAATATCAACAGACTCCTTCCGTATTTTTGCGGACGAATTTGTGGAAACGCAACGTAATAATATAAAAGGAATAAAATATGAACATCAAGACATTTATAAGCCGTCCCATTCTGTCGGTCATGCTTTCGGTTGTCATTGTCATAATAGGCTTCATCGGACTTCTCTGTCTTCCGTTGGAGCAATATCCAGACATTGCTCCGCCAACCATCAAGGTGAGCGCAACATACGTTGGAGCCAATGCCGAGACAGTAATGAAGAGCGTGGTAACACCATTGGAGGCTTCGATAAACGGTGTGGAAAACATGCAATATATGACTTCCACAGCCGCCAACAACGGCACTTGCGCCATAACCATATACTTCAAGCAAGGGTCTGACCCCAACATGGCTGTGGTGAATGTGCAGAACCGTGTAGCTTCGGCTCAAGGACTGTTGCCAGCCGAAGTGACAAAGAGCGGCGTAACTGTACGCAAGACGCAAAACTCCAACCTGAAGTTCCTCACACTGTACAGCCCTGACGGTCGTTATGATTCCAAGACATTGACCAACTACATGAAAATAAATATCGAGCCGCGGTTGTCGCGCATAGCTGGTGTTGGTGAGGTGAATGTTTTTGGAGCCGACTATGCGTTGCGTATATGGCTCGACCCTGCAAAAATGCATGCCTATGGACTGGTGCCAGCTGACATAGACAATGCCTTGGCTGCACAAAACCTCGAATCGCCTATGGGAGCATTGGCTGCGGAGTCGGACAATACTTTTCAATATGTACTGAAATATCGTGGACGCTACAGCAACGAAAGCGAGTTCAGCAATATCGTGATTAAAGCCTCTGCCGATGGTGGTGTGTTGCGCCTTGGCGATGTGGCACGGGTTGAGTTGGGTACGGTTGACTACAACATGAAGAGTACAACCAATGGTAAGCCTGGCGCATCGGCAAGCATCACACAAGCGGCTGGAACCAACGCCAATGATATTATCAAGCAAATAGATAAGATAGAGGAAGATGTACGCCAATCACTTCCCGACGGAATGGTATTGGAAGACCAGACAAGCGTAATGGATTTCCTTAATGCCTCCATGCGCAATGTCACGGAAACGCTCGTCATTGCCCTCGTGCTTGTGGTGATTGTCATATTTGTATTTCTGCGTGACTGGCGGTCGATGGTCATACCAACCATTGCCATTCTTGTGTCGCTCATCGGTACGTTTGCCTTTATGTATGCCGTTGGTTTTAGTCTGAATCTGCTTACGCTTTTTGCCCTTGTACTTGTCATTGGAACAGTGGTTGACGACTCCATTGTCGTAGTCGAGGCTGTTCAAGCAAAGCTCAGCCAAGGTAGCGATGGTGTATTTCGTGCTACAACAGAAGCCATGAAAGACTTGAAGTCGGCACTCATCACCACTACCATTGTCTTTATGGCGGTTTTCATTCCTGTGAGTTTCACAAGCGGAACTACAGGTGTGTTCTATAAAGAGTTTGGACTGACAATGGCTGCTGCCGTAGCCATATCCTTGTTCAATGCCTTGACGCTGTGTCCAGCTCTTAGTACCTTGGTCTTGAAGCGGAAGAAAAAGCCAGTAGAAAACAAGCAGAACAAATTGCAGAATGCCTATATGCGTTCAATCTTGAAGACTGTGAAGCACCGCAAACTTGTTATGCTTTCATTGCCGCTTTCCATTGTCCTATTAGCCATTATGATTGCTACGACCAAGACAAGTCTTGTGCCACAAGAGGATATGGGAACTATTGATGTGAACGTGCAATGCCGACCAGGATATAGTCTTGCACAAACAGGCAAGGTGATGGATGAAGTGGAAGCTGTAGTTAAGAACATTCCGCAAATCAAGATACATACACGAATTGACGGACGCGATGCACAACAAAACCAAACTTCTTCTGCCGGATTCCTGTCTGTCCGTCTGAAAAATTGGTCGGAGCGTACAGGTCGTGCCGATGACATCGACAGCGTGGTAAACGAGATCTACCGCCGCACGGCTTTCATCAAAGAAGCCGATGTAAACTGTGCCACGCTGCCCACCATACGTGGTTATGGTTCGGCAAGCGGTTTTGAACTTTATGTACAGAACCGCTCTGGCGAGGATTTCAAGGCTCTCGCCGTTGCTACACAAAAATTCATAGATGCCTTGAACAAGCGTCCGGAAATAGGCAAGGCACACTACACGTTCAATATGGACTATCCGCAGTATTCGGTAGAAGTGGATGCCGCACGGTGTATGATGAAAGGTGTGTCGCCCAGGGAGGTACTCGCCACCATGTCAGCCTATATAGGCGGTGACTATGCCTCGAACATCAACAAGTACACCAAACTCTATCGGGTGATGGTGCAGTCGGAAGCGGCAGACAGGCTCAATGAGGAAGCTTTGAGGAATATGTTTGTGAGAAGTGCTGACGGAACGATGTCGCCATTGAGTGAATATGTGGTACTGAAGAAAGTGAACGGAGCCGAATATCTGACACACTTCAACCTTTTCCCTTCCATCCGCATAAATGGAACTGCCGCCGCAGGCTATAGTTCTGGACAAGCCATACAGGCGATAAGCGAAGTGGCTGCACAGACGTTGCCAAAAGGCTACGGCTACGAGTTAGGCGGATTGTCGCGTGAAGAATCGTCGCAAGGCAATGCCACCATTGCAATATTGGTCATAAGCATTGTGTTCATATACATCATACTTTGCTGCCTCTATGAAAGTCTGCTCATACCGTTTGCCATTATCCTTGTCGTTCCGTTCGGCTTGTGCGGAAGTTTTCTTTTGTCCTCGCTGTTTGGCATAGACAATAGTATCTATATGCAAATAGGTCTCGTCATGCTCATCGGCATGTTGGCTAAGACTGGCATACTATTGACAGAATACGCAACGGAGCGGCGCAAGGCTGGTGAATCAATCATTCATGCCACACTCTCTGCCGCTGCTGTGCGTCTGCGTCCTATCATGATGACGGCAAGCGTCATGATAATAGGAATGTTGCCACTGATGTTTGCCCATGGTGCAGGAGCAAGAGGCAATGTAGCCATCGGAACTTGTGTTGTCGGCGGAATGGTTGTCGGAACAATCGCCATATTGTTTTTCTTGCCAGTTCTCTATTGTGTATTTGAAACATTGGAAGAGAATATGAGGCATCGAAAATAAAAGAAGTCTGGATATAGGTGTCAATACTCTATCTTGATATACTTCTATTCTTTTTAAAGCCACTTAATCCAATTTTTTGTGTTCCGTCCCAATTCGTAAGTTGGTCAGCGCACCCATTTGAACCGCCAAGTGAAACGTATGTGTCTGCACTGCATGACATATGGTCAACAAAAGCGAGAAAGTTGTCAATGGCGTTGTCTGTGAATTGAACTTCAT
>USSF01000060.1 GCA_900557405.1 uncultured Prevotella sp. | reverse complement strand
CCACTGAAACCCCGATAAACAGGGCGTTTCAGACGGATTGTGAGGGTGTGAGGGTTATAAAATAAAAAAAATATTTTCATTAAAAACGGAATGGCGGGAGGCGGAAAGCGCTAGTCGGCGGGGGATTTTTCTATAGTGAGACTTATGTCTAATGATAGAGAGATGACCAGAGGAGACATGGTTGCAGGGAGAAGAAGCGCGGCTGAAGGAAAGGGGGAGCATGGGATTGGGGGACTGGAGAAGCTCAGATTGTAAGGATAGTAAATACGCCTTAGAAAGGCATGAGGGTTGACAGGGAATTGTTCGATTTTTCCCAAAAAGAATATTTTTTTATACGGTTAAATATTTCATAACACTGATTGATTTGCAGATTGGACAAAAAGGAGTATATTTGCAGATTATTTTTGATTCTCTATTTACATATATAATAAAGCGACTATAAAAATCAAGAAAGTAACAATAAAAAAGAAAGATATGAACAAGAAATTTTTGATTCCAAGCGTGATTATCGTGCTGCTGCTGATCGGCGGCATCGCATACCTGTCGATGAGCCTCCACAAGGAACGACAGGAGAACAAGGAGATGCAGGAACTTGCCGAGATGGACAAAAAGGAAATGGAGAATGAATACCAGCAGTTTGCCGACCAATACTCGGAAATGAAGTCGAAGATAAACAATGATTCTCTCGTGGCGCAGCTTACGCAGGAGCAGCTCAAGACCCAGGAATTGCTCAAGGAGCTGAAGAGCGTGAAGAGCAATGATGCGAGGGAGATTGCGAGACTGAAGAAGGAGCTCGCCACATGTAGAGCCGTGATCCGCAGCTATATCATGGAGATTGACTCGCTGAACAGGCTGAACCAGAACCTCACGGCAGAAAACACCCGTGTGAAGGGTCAGTATGAGGAGGCAACGCGCCAGATTGAGGGTCTGAATTCCGACAAGGCTTCACTCTCGGAGAAGGTTGCGATTGCCGCCCAGCTCGACGCTACGGGCATAAGCATGACGGCAAAGAAGAACGGGCATGCCAAGAAGAACGTGAAGAAAATCAAGGATGCAAGAATCATTACCGTAGGCTTCAACGTCGCAAAGAACGTCACTGCCACAAACGGCCAGCGCACTCTGTATGTGAGAGTCACGACACCGTCGGGCAGCGTGATGGGCGCGAGCGGTTCGTTCAACTATGAGAACCGCAGTCTGCAGTACACCATGCGCAAGACCATCGAATATACGGGCAATGAGACTTCTGTGGCACTCTATTGGAATGTCAACGAGACCTTGAATCCCGGCACCTACAACGTGAGCGTGTTTGCCGACGGCAAGATGATCGGTTCAAGGAACTTCTCGTTCAACTAACAGCGAAAGAAAAGGACTATAATAAAGATGAACAGGATTTTATCGATATTTGCACTTGCGGCAATTGCTGTTCCGGCAATGGCACAACAGACACTGACGCTTGACAGTTGCCGTGCGATGGCGCTTGGGAACAACAAGACGCTGACGGCATCGAAGGTGCAACGCACCATGGCGGAGCAGACGCGCAAGGCTGCACGAACGAAATATCTGCCGCATCTGGACGTAATCGGCGGTGCTATATTCTCGAGCAAGGAGATTTCAATCCTCAACAACACACAGAAGAGTACGCTGAACAACATCGGCACGAATCTGGGAGGCATGCTCGGAGTGACCGACCCGAGGGTGACGGGGGCGCTGGACAAGATAGGCCAGGGCGTGACGGATGCCTTCCGCACGAACAACCGCCAGATGTATATGGTTTCGGCCATGCTGACGCAGCCTGTATATATGGGCGGTGCCATCACGGCGGCCAACCGCATGGCGGACATCGCCGAGACGATGGCTGCCAACAAGGAGGAGGCAAGCAGACAGGCTATCCTGCATGACATCGACAACACGTACTGGACGGTGGTTTCGCTGCGCCATAAGCAGAAGCTGGCCGACAGCTATCTGACTCTGGTGAAGAAGCTCGACAATGACGTGGAGAAGATGATAAAGGAGGGCGTGGCAACGCGCGCCGACGGACTGAAGGTGAACGTGAAAGTGAATGAGGCAGAGATGCAGGTGACGCAGGTGGAAGACGGACTGTCGCTTGCCAAGATGCTCTTGTGCCAGCTCTGCGGCATGCCGATAGAGTCGCGCATCACGCTTTCCGACGAGAGTTCGGAGAACATCGACCTCGGCGAGAGCATTGCCATCGGCGATACGGCGCAGGCCATCGGCCAAAGGCCGGAGGTGGGTCTTCTGCAGAACGCCGTAGACCTGAGCAAAGAATCCACGAAGCTTGTGAGGTCAGCTTTCCTGCCACAAGTGCTGCTGGCCGGCGGATACCTGATGACCAACCCGAACGTATACGACGGATTCACGAAGAAATTCGCCGGAGTATGGAATGTTGGTGTGATGGTGAGAATCCCTGTATGGAACTGGTTTGAAGGAACATACAAAGTGCGCGCCGCCAAGGCAGCCACGACCATCGCCACACTGGAGATGGACGAAACGAAGGAGAAGATTGCGCTGCAGATAAGCCAGAGCAACTTCAAGCTGAACGAGGCTTACAAGAAGCTCTCGATGGCGAAGAAGAACGTGGAGAAGGCGGAGGAGAACCTGCGCTGCGCCAATGTAGGATTCAAGGAGGGAGTGCTGCAGACCACCGACGTGATGGAGGCCCAGACGGCATGGATGCAGGCACTGTCGCAGAAGATAGACGCCGAAGTGGATGTGAAGATTTCCCAGGTGAACCTGAAGAAGGCTCTCGGTGTGTTGAATTAGGAATCCAAGCAGAAACACAGAAAGAACATATTTTATATAATGGAAAACAAAGCACAGAAAAACAGTATAATCCTTGCCATCCTCGGTTTTACGGGAGTTGTGGTAATAGCCGGTCTTATAGGCTATCTCACTATCGGCAAGAGTGACGACGTGATACAAGGAGAGATAGAGGTATCTGAATACAGAGTGTCGAGCAAGGTGCCAGGCCGCATCCTTGAACTCAGGGTGAAGGAAGGCGACTACGTACACGTGGGCGACACCCTTGCCATTCTTGACGCTCCGGAAGTGGAGGCAAAGAAGGCGCAGGCGCAGAGCGCAGAAGAGGCCGCCTCGGCAATGAAGCTGATGGCAGACAACGGAGCGCGCCAGCAGCAGATCCAGGGAGCATACGAGGTATGGCAGCAGGCAAAGGCCGGTCTGGACATTGCGAAGAAGACATACGAGAGAGTGCAGCGCCTTTTCAACGAAGGCGTGATGAGCGCCCAGAAGCGCGACGAGGCACTCGCCCAATACAAGGCATACGAAGCGCAGGAGAAAGCCGCCAAAAGCCAGTATGACATGGCAAAGGAGGGAGCCCGCAAGGAGGAGCGCATGGCGGCGGCAGCCCAGGTGAACAGAGCCAAGGGCGCCGTGCAGGAGGTAAGCTCATACATCAACGAGACGGTGCAGGTGGCACAGATCGAGGGTGAGGTGAGCGACATATACCCCAAGGTGGGCGAGCTTGTAGGTACGGGATCCCCAATCATGAGCATCTCGATAATGAGCGATGTTTGGGGCACGTTCAACGTCAGGGAAGACCAGTTGAACGGACTGAAGATAGGTTCGGAATTCACCGCATTTTCTCCGGCTTTCAAGAAAGACGTGAAGATGAAGGTGTATTACATCAAGGACCAGGGCAGCTATGCCGTATGGAAAGCCACAAAGAGCAACGGCCAGTATGACCTGAAGACCTTTGAGGTGAAGGCGCGTCCTGTGACGAAGATGGAAGGGCTGAGACCTGGAATGACGTTGGTGATGAAAACCCACCCTAAGACCCACCCTAAGACCCACCCTAGCCCTCCCAAAGGGAGGGGATGAAGTTACCTTATTATATATATGATAAAGGATTTATTAAATACTGCACGTCGAGAGATTGGAATCATCGTCAGCACTCCTGTATACCTGTTATGCATGGTGGTGCTGCCGCTGTTTGTGATGATATTCTTCACCACACTCATGCAGCAGGGACAGCCCAACAAGATGCCCGTTGGTATCGTGGACCTCGACAATACCACGACAACACGCAGCATGACGAGGAAGCTCGATGCCTTCCAGAACACCAATGTGGTGGCATTCTACAACAGCGTGGACGAGGCGCGGCAGGCGATACAGGAGAACAAGATATACGGTTTCATGTATTTTCCAAAGGGAACCACCGACAAGCTGCTGGCCTCGCGCCAGCCAAAGATTTCGTTCTATTATACCTACACGTCGCTCACAGCCGGTGCACTGCTATACAAAGACCTGAAGACCATCGCCACGCTCGGTTCTGCCGGTGTCGGCTCGAAGACGATGTCGGCCAAGGGATTCACGGACAAGCAGATAAAGACATTCCTGCAACCCATAGCCATAGACATGCACGCAGTGAGAAACCCGTGGACGAACTATAATTTCTATCTTACCACGATGCTCGTGCCAGGCTGTATGATGCTCTTCATCTTCCTCATCACGCCCTACTCTTTCGGTACGGAGCTGAAATTCAACCGTGCAAAGAAGCTGCTCGCCATCTCCGGCGAGAACACATGGGCAATGCTGCTCGGCAAACTGCTGCCGCAGACGCTGATATTCCTTGTGATGTTCTATATCTACTCCTTCTACACCTACGGATTGCTCGGTTTCCCGCATGAGGGCGGCACGTGGCATATCCTGCTGCTCGGGCTGCTCGCCGTAACGGCGTCGCAGGGGTTCGGGGCATTCATGTTCGGACTGATGCCCTCGCTCCGCATGTCGATGAGCACCTGCTCCCTGTGGGCGGTGTTGAGTTTCTCGCTTGTGGGCACGGCATTCCCCGTATTCGCCATGGATGCGCCGCTCGAAGGAATAGCCCAGCTGTTTCCGCTGAGACATTACTTCCGCATATACCAGACGAGCGTGTTCAATGACTTCCCACTCTCCTATGTATGGATAAACGTCGTGGTGATGATTGTCTTCTCCCTCCTGCCTGTATTCGTGGCAGGTAACATCAGGAAGGCGATGAGGGAATACAAGTATATTGAGTAATTACTATCCGTCAATGAAAAAATCATCAATGGGGAGTGGACAATCAGAAAAAGAATGATCAAGACAGATGAACAAGATATATAAGATTTTGCACGATACATGCTACATCTGCATGAAGGAACTGAAGAACGTGCTGAAAGACCAGGGCGTGCTGATGTTCCTCATACTGGTGCCTATCGCCTACCCTATCCTATATTCATGGATATACAACAACGAAATGACGAGGGAGGTGCCGGTGGCAGTGGTGGACCTGTCGCACAGCCATACGAGCCGCGAGTTCACGAGGATGCTCGACGCTTCGCCCGACACGAAGGTGGCCGTGAGATGCAACAGTCTTGCCGAAGCAAAAGAGTGCATCGGCAGGGGCGAAGCATACGGAGCCGTATATTTCCCCGAAGATTTCCAGACAAAGCTCAACCGAATGGAGCAGACCCACGTCGGCGTGTACTGCGACATGAGTCTCATGCTCGCATACAAGGCGATATTCCAGACCTGCACCGCCATTCAAGGCAACATGAACTCCAGGATACAGATAGAACTCTCGGGCAACCACACCGACCGCGAAGACGAAATAAGCACCAAGCCGCTCGACTTCGAGGAGGTGCCGATATTCAACAATACGGCAGGCTACGGCAATTTCATAATCCCGGGCGTGCTGATGCTCATCATCCAGCAGACGCTTCTGCTCGGAGTGGGCATGGCTGCAGGAACGGCAAGAGAGAAGAACAACTACGGCTTCCTCGTGCCCGTAGACCGTCATTACCGCGGCGTGATGCGCATAATATGGGGCAAGTCCTTGGCATACTTCATGATATATATGGTCATGGGGACCTATCTCCTGTGTGCCGTGCCATACATGTTCAATTTCATCAGTCTCGTGAGCTGGAAGAGCCTCATGCCCTTCATCCTCCCCTATCTGCTGGCGTGCATCTTCTTCAGCATGACGATTTCAGCCCTCATGCGCTACAGGGAGAACGTGATGCTGCTGGTGGTATTCTCGTCCGTGCCGCTGCTGTTCATGTCGGGCGTGTCGTGGCCGCAGAGCAATATCCCGTCGTTTTGGCAAGGAGTGTCATGGCTGTTCCCAAGCACCTTCGGTATCCGCGGTTTCGTCAGAATGAACTCCATGGGGGCCACGCTCGAGGACATCTCTACAGAATACCATGCCTTGTGGATACAGACGGTGGTGTATTTCGTACTTGCGCATGAGGTATACCGCTTCCAGATAGGCAAGGCGAGGAAAGGGATAAAAGAGAAACTCCTCAAGCTGAGAAGCAAGGAAACAGAAAAGGATAAGGCCACAATAGGGTAATAATTATGCAAAATGGTGGAGAATCCTCCAAACCCTTTATATACAGGGGCGTGCGCACATTGCGTTACGCCTTTTTTTTATACCTTTGCCACATCTGGATACCCAAAGGCAAATTCAAAAAACAACAAATTACTAACAAATAAAACATTTATGAAAAGACAAATTTTGAGGAATGTCCTTCTGTTTGTCTGTCTGATCGGAGCCCTTCCGGCCATGGCAGCATTCAAGGACATCAAGATTGACCTGACAAACGGCAATCTCATCACCTCAGAGGAGAAATCCTCCGGACAGAAATTTGAGTTCGGTGTGGTCATAGGCGATGACGGCACACAGACCCGTGTGGCAGCCGACGACGCTTCGGCAAACATCGTGCTCAGCGGAAAATTCCATTCCGACGAGCATGGGTGGGGAAACTTCTCATGCAAGGTTCCGGTAGAAGGCCCCGTGAAAATCAGTATGGGAACATGTAACTGGGGCGGAGACGTGACAGTGAAGAACTCTGCCGGAACAACTGTTGCCACCTTCAACACCAATACCGGCGAAGGCTGTTATTCCACGGCAAAACCACTCACGGCAAGTGCCTATTATAAAGGTACGGAGGCAACCACACTGACCATAAGCGGCGGAAGCTACACACCATACATAGCAGTGGAGCATGCCGACGCATCCGAACTTGCAGAAGAATTCAAGGTATCATTCGATATCAGCGGCTGCGAGGCAGAAGGTGTGGCTCCGGCAGAGGAAAAGGTGGAGAGCGGAAAGACATTCACTATCCCTGCAAACCGCACATTATACATATCCGGCAAGACACTGACAGGCTGGACAGACGGAACAAGCACATACAAGGCCGGCGACGCCGTCACAATCACAGCCAACACCATTCTCACTCCTGTATTCACAGCCAACGCCAAGACACTTGCCGACCGTACAGAGCCGGCTACGCTGCTTTGGGACTTCCAGCGCCAGAACGGTGCACCGAGAATGGCATACGAAAGAAACAAGGGAATCTACGTGACACAGGTTACCATCGGCGGCGAGACAATCGACGTGAAGATGGACATGGATGCCACAAGCGGTAAGGTCAACAACAATAACTGGACCGACTGGTGCCAGTGGAACAACGGAACTAAGTTCACCGTGCCTTCATGCACAGGCGCCACAGTCACGATACAGGCAATGAGCCCGTTCGGTGCCGAAGGCAAGACGGCAACCACCGTAGACGGACAGACCGACTATGAGTCTGCCAACCCATTGGTATACACAATAGCATCACAGGCAGAAACCATCGACATAGTGATAGGAAACGACGGCGGCTACTACCGTTCCATCCAGATGTTACTGCCCGTAGTGAAAAGCGACAAGCCTGGCTTCAACAATGCCGAGGCAACCGTGAACTTCCCGTTCAACGGAGAGATTGACGAACCTGTTTCATCTCCAGAAGGAGCATTCACAACTACCTCCGTTTCATTCGGAGAGAATCTCACCAACGTAAAGGCACAGGCATTCAACGGCATCACCTACACCCGCTTCCAGCCTTCGGCAAAGGGCGGAGCAGAGAACGACGAGAATGCCGTGGAGTTCAAGGTGGTACCATCAAAGGGCATCACGTTCACACCGACGAAAGTTAGCGCAAACATCATGCGCTTCGGTACGAACGGCGGACAGATGGCCGTAAGAGTAAGGACCGTAGAAGGACAGACAAGCACTCTCGCCACAGGCATCAAGCCGATGAGAAACAAAGCCGGCAACACCGACGTCGCTTCATTTGAGTATGACGTTCCGGCAGGATTCGCCACAGAAAAGGGATTCTCGCTGCTCGTGAACATATACGACAACACCGGCAAGCAATACGGACTGAACAACGTGAACATTCTCGGAACCGTTTCCGGCGAGAAGCAAGACGTGGCACGCTATACAATCACAGCCACAGCCAACCCTGAAGAGGCAGGAACCGTGTCCCTCTACCCTGCCGGCGAGGAATTTGACGAGGGAACAGAACTGAAGCTCACCGCAAAGAAGAACTTCGGCTACGAATTCGTGAACTGGACCGACGCCGCAAACAATGAGCTCGGTACGGAGCAGACTCTCAACATCACCCTGAACGCCAACACAGACATCAAGGCAAACTTCAAGAAGCTGAACACCTATTCGCTCGACGTTACCGTGAACGCTCCTGGCAAGGACTATATGGTAAGCGCCACTCCTGCCGCCACCGTGGTGGAAGGCAAGAACATGTATGAGGAGGGGACAAAGGTCACACTTACTGCCTCTTCAAACAAGATTGTTACCTTCAACTCATGGAGCAACGGCGAGACTGCATCGGAACTGCAGCTCGACATGACAGAAAACAAGTCGCTGGAGGCTAACTTCTCGGCTATTGACTTCATCGCCGGATGGGACTTCGTGCAGAAAGGAAACAACGGACGCAAGGCTGACTTCGCAGCCGAGGACAACGACGCCGACGCTCTCGTGCTCCGCGATGCCGACGGAAAGACCATCGGCTGGCTCGACAAGAGCCAGAGCTCTGGCGGCTACGAGGGCAAATGGGCTGCCGTGAACTGGAACACCGAGGGACTGGGCAAATACTACTGGCAGACCATGGTGAACGCTTCGGCATTCACCGATGTGAAAGTTTCTTCGGCAATGGTATTCAACTACAATGCCTATACCAAATATGACGTGGAATACTCGCTCAACGGCGAGACATGGACACAGCTCGGTTCCTTTGTTCTCGAAGGAGCAAAGAACTGGAAGACTGAGGAGTTCGCTCTCCCTGCCGCTGCCAACAACCAGCCTGCTGTCTACATCCGCTGGATTGCCGACAAGACATCAGAGATAAAGGGCGCTACATCAAACAACGACGGTATCGGTATCTCCGACATCTACATCACCGGAACAGCCAAGATCGTTGACGACGGCAAGGCTCCAGTACTCGTGGAGACAGTTCCTGCAGACAATGCCGAGAACGTATCTGCCAACGGCAACATCATCCTCACCTTCGACGAGAAAGTGAAGGTTGCCGGCGAAAATACCGCTGCCACCCTCGACGGAAAGAATCTCACACCTGCCGTATCGGGCAAGACCGTTTCGTTTGAATACAAGGCACTGGAGTATGACACGCAATACACATTCACACTGCCTGCCAACAGCATCAGCGACCTCACGGACAACAAGCTCGCCGAGCCGATAAGCATAACATTCAAGACCAAGGCCCGTCCGGTAGTGGCAAAGGCAATGTACGATTTCATCGTTCCTGCCGACGGAACTCTCATCGAAGCCTTTGCAGCCGCTGCAAAGCGTGCCGACAAGACTCAGCGCTACCGCATCTTCATCAAGAAGGGCAACTACGTACTGGAAGGCAACAACACCAGCAACCAGAAGGTTTGCAAGGTGGACGACAAGGAATACGCCAAGTTTGCCGACCCTACTACATATCTGAACACTCCTAACGTGTCCATCATCGGTGAGGACATGACGGAGACCATCATCACGAACAAGGTGCCCGACCAGTATAAGCCGGACGGCGGAAACATCGCCGAGGGTATCGGTCAGGGCGACGTGCTCTGTCTGCAGAGCGGTGCGAACAACACCTACATGCAGAACTTCACCATCAAGAGTGCCATGGGCGATGCCAAGGGACGCGACATCGAGCTCAACGACCAGTCAAACAAGACAGTATGCAAGGACATGTGCCTCTGGGGATTCCAAGACACCTACGTATCCAACAGCGACCGCAGCCGCTTCTATTTCGAGGGCGGACTGCTCCGCGGCAACACCGACTACCTCTGCGGAAAGGGTGACGTATTCTATAATAAGGTGAATCTGCAGATGTGCGGCACGGGCTATCTCGCCGTACCGTCTAAGCCTACGAAATACGGATATATCTTCAAGGACTGCACCATCAAGGCCGAAAAGAGCGGCATCGACGGCAACTACACGCTCGGCCGTCCATGGGGCTCGGGCACTCCTGTCGCCCTCTTCATCGACACCAAGATGGAGGCACAGCCTTCGGCAATCGGTTGGAACGAGATGAGCGGCGGTTGGCCGGCACGCTTCGCCGAATACAACTCCATGACAAGCAAGGGCACCGTGATTGATCTGAGCGGAAGGAAGAAGACCTTCGGCGACGGACACGCCAACAACCCCGTACTCACCAAGGAGGAGGCCGCCCAGTATACACTCGCAACAGTGATGGGCAGCACCGACAACTGGGACCCTACAGCTCTCACCGAACAGGCTTCCGCTCCGCAGAACGTGCTCATCAGCGAGGGCAAGATGACATGGGACGACAGTCAGTACGTGCTCCTCTGGGCAGTATGCAAGGACGGCAAGGTGGTGGACTTCACCACTGAGAACCACTACGACAATGCCGACGCCACAGGCAAATGGAGCGTTCGCGCCGCCAATGAGATGGGTGGTCTCTCCGAGGCTGCCGAGGCTGGCACAGCATCTGCCGTAAAGGAGGTGAACCAGACTATGGGCGTAACCGCCACAGCATACTACACCCTCGACGGAACACGCGTAAGCGCCAACTACACCGGCACCGTAATCAAGGTAATGACCATGACAGACGGAACTGTGAAGGCCGTGAAGGTTAACAGATAACTTCAAGAACGGATTGTTAGTTAGGTTATTATATCAATAGTAGATTCCCCGAACCATGCATCAGTTGCCGGTTCGGGGATTTTTGTTAAAAACATAAAAAAAACTACATGTTTTTTTAGTTCCATATCGTTTAATCTTATAATATGTGTACCTTTGTTTAAAACGATATAAACTATTCCACAGCCTATGCCCCTCATAGTCAAATATTTTATAACCTTAACTTTAATTTTTGTTACTAACGCAGTATGGGCGCAAACTGCCATAGCCTATGAGTATGACGATGCCGGCAACAGAATTTCAAGACGCATTGCTGGCAAAAGTAACGGAATTTTCAAGTCACAAATCAAGAGTCATGGACAACATATTGGTGAACAAGGTAACTCCTATGACGAGAACAACGAAATCGACATATCGTATTGTGAAACGACTTCATCCTTATCTGTCGGCATAATACCAAGCAAAGGCAACATAACGGTATATGCCTTAGACGGCAAACAGGTTTTACATGTCAATTTGCCCACTTCGGGCGGAAAGATTGACCTTAACGGACTGTCTGACGGAATATATACAATTGACTTTTTTTGTGGACAGCAACACATATTGCGAAAAATAGCCAAGCAAACTACCACTCCGAAACTTTAGCAAACTATGGAAAAACGCTCCGTCTTAACATTTTTATTTCTTTTCTTCACCGGCATTCTAATCCAAGCCAGTACAAAAAGATTTGCAGCCGACAGTTGCGAAATTGCTGCAACAGCCGTCAATCCGCCGGTTCTGCCATACAACCCAGATGTCGTGATACCGGATTTCACCCTCGGCGACCCACACTACGCATGGGTGGACGAAGAGATGTGGCAGTATTCCGTAGTACCCGACATAACAAGCGCAAAGAATGCCCCTATTTGGACTCTGCCATACACATTCAATGCCAGTCCAATAGGAGCGGCAACGGTGTCAATCCCTATTTACGCCCCCAAAGGAACAGGGCTGGCCACACCGCAGCTGACATTATCGTACAATAGCCAGACAGAAAACGGAATAATGGGGACGGGGTTCAGCATTGGCGGTTTATCGTGCATAAGCAGAGGACCTCGCGACATCTGGCATGACGGCACGGCACACGGCGTGGATCTGAGCAATGACGATGCCCTTTATCTTGACGGGAAACGCCTTGTGCTCCGAAACGGCACGGCGATGACACCCGGGGCGACATACTCTCCTGAAGACTCGCCGTTTACAACCGTCACGTTCGTTTCTGACAACGGTATTACAGGATTTACACTAAGGACAGAAGATGGGCATACAATGACGTTCGGCGGCAACGAAAACTCTACGTTTCGTGTGCCGGGAAATGACGGAAAGGGAATTGCTTATGCTTGGAATGCAAGAGAAACAACCGACAGCAACGGCAATGCCACATATTACAAATACCGTAAAGACGGGGCTTTCTTTTATATTAGCGAGATAGATTACGGATATAATAAGAACAATCCCTTTGGCATACCTGCCAACAAGATGCATTTCTATTACGAGCAGCGTCCAGATGCATATCCTGTCAATATCGCCGGTGTCACGGGGAAGATGGACTGCCGTCTGAAATATATAGAGACAAGTTCTTCTGACAGCATACATCTTGTATACAATCTTTCATACCAAACCGACCATGTATCCGGTAGAAGCCAACTCTGCAATGTATCTGCAAGCAAGAACTTTGACGAGCAGTTCTGCATGCTGCAGTTGGGCTGGAATATGCCAGGCTCCGTAGGTGCAAGCCTTCTCGACATTTATGCAGACAACACAGTTCTTGACAACAAACGGCACATCTTCAGCGCTGCCGACATAAACGGCGACGGTATTTCCGACATAATAGAAGTGCAGTACGGCTACCGCCAGGCCGACATCGGCAACAACTTCGGCAAGGTACCGGCAACTTACTGCACGCCGTTCATTTCCGCCACTGACAATTGTGGAAATGCGACATTCAGTCGCGGACGCACTCTCGACATCGGCGAGTTCCTGCCAGCAATGAAAGGCGGCATTCTTTCTCTTGTTTCCGCCAACGGCCAACATGCCGACATAGTAATACCAGAACTCAACACAAGCGGCAATTCCGACCACCTGTCGCTGCATGTGCTGACAGGCGGTAACGACGGACTGATTGACAGCCATAAAACAGAACCGTTCCTGCAGCTTGCTGCACGCCACAAGAGTGTACCACTTTCTGCAATCCTTGATACCGACAACGACGGACATAGCGAGATACTGATACTTGAAAACAGCCCGTCTCCACAGTCAGACAACCTGTATGGATATTATACCGCAAAATTACGCTAAAATCTGCAGAATAGCTTAAAATGAGCGATTTATGAGTGTTTCACCTCAATGGAGGTAATGATT